>NZ_JADGES010000001.1 GCF_016744255.1 Maribacter sp. | reverse complement strand
ATCTTTTACTCTAGATGCTACGATAATAACAGCAAGTAGTACCATAAAACTACCTATACTAGAAGTAACGGCTAAAGAAACGTTAGATATTAGATTAAAAGAAAATAAGCTGCTGAAAATAGAAGACCCCATAATTAAAAAAGCAACTCCTAAACTTGCTCCAGAGCTTATACCTAATACAAATGGACCAGCTAATGGGTTTCTAAATAGGGTTTGCATAAGCAATCCACTTAAGGCCAATCCGCTACCTACTAAAATTGCAGTAAAAGCTTTGGGTATTCTATAATTCCAAATAATATAGCTCCACGATTCATTGGTTGTATTACCACCAAAAATAGAACTTATCGTATCTGAAAAAGGAATAGAAACGGAACCCAAGCTAATATTTATTCCAAAGAATAATACTAATAGCAAAGACAATAAAAAGAAAGCTCTTAAGTATGTTTTGTTTGGTTCCACTTATTGTAAAGGTTGGTAAAAGAACGGTTTATAGTTTGGTAAAATTTCTGGGTGAAATATATAAATTAAATCTTTTAGAACAATATCTGGTCGGCTAGGGGCAAGCTCAAAAAATAATAAGCCTCCTGTTTCGCCTCTGGTATTAGCGAAAGTGTATATTTTTTTATTCTTAAACGCTTTAAATTGGGTGTAATGAGGGCTGCCAGCTTCCATTTGTTCGTAGGTTGTAAATTGAGAAGGAGAAACCCAATAATCGGCATTTTTCGCGGTAGCTAATACTTTTTCCCAACTTAAAGAAAGACTACCAGTCTCTTGGTTGTCTGCCCATAAGTAGCTAGTATTTGCGTCTTTTAAATATTGCGCTGCCCAACTTTTTCCTCCTGGCAAGTACCATACATCTTTAAACATGGCACCACTTAAAACGGTACTTTTTTTATCGGTTTTGGCGGCCAGTGATTTAATTTTAAGATATTCTTTTTCCACCGAGTTAAAAATGCTATCTGCCTTTTTTTCTTGATTAAAGAAAAGGGCAAAGAATTTAATCCATTCTGCTTTTCCTAATGGTGTTTGCTCTGTCCAATCGCCATTGTAAACAATAGGAATATTTGCTGTTTCTAGAGTTTTGTATGCTTTGTTTTGGTTATCAATACCAAAACCAATAACTACATCTGGTTGCAATTCTAATGCTATTTCTGTATTCATAGATTCATTGTTTCCTAATTCTCTAATCTCTTTATTATCTATTCTTTTTCTAGTAGCAGTAGAAGAAATATAATCGGTATTAGGAAAGCCTACTAAGGTGGAGTCTACCCCTAAGGATTCTAAAACAGGAATATGGGTAGTAGAGGTAACAATTATTTTCTTTACAGGGATTGTAATGATAGCATCATACTCTTCTTTGTTTAAAGAAATGGTTGCCATTTTTTCTTCTGGAACTAAGGCATATGTAAACCCATTTTCAGCATTGGGCCATGGCGAAGTAATTTCTAGTATAGTGACCCCCGAGTCCTGTTTTTCTATAGAGAAACCGTTTGCATAACGGAGTGTGGAACTAGTTTTAGAGGCTTCTGAATTTGGTATTTTATTTACCTGTTGCTTACAGGAGATAACAATTAAAAATAGAGCAATTAAGATGTGATTTTTCATAAAATTTGGAATAATAAGGGGCCAAAATTAGGTTATCCGTTTGTTGTGAAATGTGACAAATGTCAGTTTTTTATATGGTTAAACATTATAATTTTGGCAAAAATTATTCTAATGAGGGGAGAATCTAATACTATAATCTACATAATTGCGGGTATTATATTACTGCATTTTGTGGTTGGTTTTATTTGGTTAGCATATAAACTCAGCAAGAAAAAAGAGGATAAATAATTTATTTAATGTTATTTTTGTAATGAATTTGGTTTTATCACTTTCACGGTGATTAAATTAAAAGGGAATCTGGTTAAATTCCGGAACTGTTCCCGCAACTGTAAGCTTAGTTTTGCTATTGCATGAAAGATGCAAATGTAAGATGGCTGCTATTTCTTCAATACCACTGTTAGTAAAATAATGGGAAGGTGAATAGTAGTACGCAAGTCAGGAGACCTGCCAAATTCCAAATTAAAGATTCGATTGACTTTCGGGTAAAAGGTCGTTGTTGTGATGAAAAATTTAATTTTAATTTCATTTTTAGTTCTATTTAGTGCAACTACAATGTCTGCACAGCAAGATTCCATTATTAAACTGGATGAAGTTGTTGTTTCTGATGTTCGCGTAAAACGTTATGCAGATGGCCATAAGGTTACTGTTTTAAAGGACAGTGCTATACAACGTAATAATGTATTTCTTACATCGTTATTAGCTTTTAATTCTAATATTTATTTTAAGGAGAATGGTTTTGGAATGGTGTCTTCACCTGCCTTTCGAGGAACTAATGCCTCACATACCGCAGTTATTTGGAACGGAATTAATATAAACTCTCAGTTAAACGGACAAGTAGATTTTAACACTATAAATCCTTTTAATTACAATTCTATTGGTATTCGTAGTGGAGGAGGTAGCGTGCAATATGGTTCTGGGGCTATAGGTGGTAGTATACATTTGAATAATGATTTACGTTTTGAAAAACACTTTGACAATCAAGTTTCTATTGGTTACGGTAGTTTTGAAACAAAAAAAGTAAACTTTAATCAAAGTTTTAGTAATAGAAAAGCTTCTTATAGTTTCGGAATTAATTACAATAAATCGGATAATAATTACAAATACTTAGAGACCGATGAGATTAATAAAAACGGGGAATTTGAGAATCTTAACTTAAATTTTAATGCTGGTTATGTTCTCTCTGAAAAGCAGGTTTTAAAAATATATCACCAAAGTTTTATTGGGGAAAGGAACTTATCTGGAAACCTATTTGTTCTAGGTAGAAGTAAGTATAAAGACAATCATTACCGTACGCAATTAGAATGGGGGCGTTTTGGAAAAAAAGCAGTTTCCAAAGTTAAGCTAGCATATTTGCAAGAAGAGTTTAAGTATTTTGAGAATAAAGACGTAGATAATTACTCTTTTGGAAAAGTATCTAATTTTTTGGCTCGCTATTCTTTGGATATGAAATTATCTAAGGCTTTTAGATTAAACTCTTTCTTAGAATATAATAATTATATAGGCAAAGGCGGAAGTTTTGGAGACCCTAAAAGGAATGATTTTTCTGCTACGGCACTTATAAAACACACAATTTCTCCAAGAACGGCATATAATTTTAGTGTAAGACAAGATTTCTCTTCCGATTTTTCTAGCCCTTTGGTATTTTCTTTAGATGGTAAATATGATTTTAATAATCATTATGGCATACAACTAAATGCTTCTAAAAACTTTAGAACGCCAACGTTTAATGATTTGTATTGGCAACCAGGAGGGAACTTAAATCTTGTTCCAGAAAAATCGTATCAAGTAGATTTAGGAAATCGCTTAAAATTTGGAGGTGTATCTCTAAAGGTTAATACATATTATATAGCAACAAAGGACATGATTAAGTGGCTTCCTGGAGATGGAGGATTTTGGGCGCCTATAAATATTAATGATGTTCAAATTTATGGGGCAGAAGGAGAGGCAGAAGTAACATATCCTATAAATAAGAAACAAGAGGTAAATTTTAAATTAAACTACGCCTATACGGTTTCTGAGGATAAAGAAACAAAGGAACAGCTCATTTATGTTCCATTTCATAGAGGGAATGCTTCCTTGACGTACAGAATATCTGGTCTTAATATATTCTATCAACATTTGTATAATGGTTCTGTTTCTATTATTGGAGGAGAATTAGATGAATATCAAACAGCGAACATAGGTGCAACATATACGGGGAACCTTTTTAATAAAGGCCCTAAATATACTTTGGGGATTACTATAAATAATCTTTACAATATCTATTATGAAAATATAGCATTGCGTCCAATGCCAAACAGAAACATTCAAACACAATTAATATTAAATTTTTAAAAATGAAATTCAAACACTTTATGTTAACAGCGGCTATGGCCACATTATTATTTGCATCTTGTAGTGATGATGATGAGCAAGTGCCAGGAACGGTAGGAATATCTACAGTAGAAGATTCTTATGAAGAAGGAGCGGGTACGGTTGCAGTGACTATTACAACTACTGAGGCCTATGATATGGATGTAACCGTTAATTATGAGGTTTCTGGTACAGCTACGTCTGGAGAAGATTTTACTGCTTTATCTGGTTCCGCTATTTTACTTGCAGGAGAAACAACGATAGAGCAAAGTTTAGTTCTTATAGATGATGAAGATGTAGAACCATCAGAAGCGCTTATTTTAACAATTACATCTACTAGTAACACACAAGATGTTATAGGTTCTAATAGTTCGGTGACCTTAACAATTACGGATAATGATTCTTATCCTTTTGAGAATGGAATACTAGTAAGTCATGAAGGTAACTTTGGACAGGGAAATGCTTCTGTGTCTTTTATATCTAACGATTTATCTGATGTACAAAATGGCATTTTTAAATCTGTAAATGGAGTAACTGCGTGGGGAGATAATGCACAAAGTATGGCTTTTAATGGTGATTATGCTTATATAGTAATGAATGGGTCTCAAAAAGTAGAAGTGGTTAATCGCTATACTTTTGAATCTGTTGCTACTATAGGAGGACCAAGTAAGGCCGATTTTTTAAACCCACGTTATATGGCTATTGCTAATGGAAAAGGGTATGTTACTAACTGGGGAGATGGGTCTAATCCTGATGATGATTATGTTGCTGTAATTAATTTAGAAAGTAACACAGTTGAAACTACAATTTCTGTTGTAGAAGGACCAGAGCGTATTGTAGTAAAAGATAATATGGTTTATGTTGCGCAACAGGGAGGTTATAACCAAAATAATGTGGTTTCTGTTATTGATGCAACTACTAATGCGGTTACGACTACTATTGCTGTTGGTGATCGTCCAAATTCATTACAATTAGATGCGGATGGTAATCTTTGGGTTATTTCTGGAGGAAACCCTTCTTGGACAGGAAGTGAGACAGCTGGGCAAATGGATAAAATTAATACAACAAATAATACTGTTGCTAGTACCTTGAACTTTGCAGAAACAGAGCATCCTGGAAGCTTAGAAGTAGATGGAGCAAATCTTTATTATTATATGTCTGGTTCTGTTTATGCTATGGATGCAAAAAGTACAGCATTACCAACTACTTCAGAAATTACGGGACTTAGTTTTTACGACATGGCAGTTATTGACGGAAAGCTTTACGGTGTAGATGCTAAAAATTACGTTAGTAATGGTTCTTTAGAAGTATATGATCTTACAGATAATTCTTTATTAACTTCTAAAGAAGTTTCTATTATACCAGGAGGAATTTATTATAACGGAATAGCGGAAAGATAGTATACTCGTTCTTAATATGCGGAATACTATAAAAACAAAGAGGGCTCTATAGATATAGAGCCCTCTTTTATATTTAAATACTTTTCTTATTGCATACTGCTACCAATATTCAATGGCTTATCTAAGAACATATTGTCTTTTAAAACGCTAAACATTTTAGAATCGGTAAGAACCTTAGCAGGCATTTTTACAGTAAAATCTCTTTTGCCAGATACACCAGTAATTTCTTGAATAGCTCTTGCTAATAAAGGTTCGTTTTGCTCTCCTAATACACCTAAATTTGCTAGATCTTCTTCTAGTTCAATATCTGGTACTAAGCCAGTAGTATAATCAGAGAAGCCATCGGCATTTTCGTTTCTACCAACTAATGGTTGAATAGCCCATCTGTTTTTTGTGTTAATTTTATTTTCTCTTGCTTTACTATAGATATAATTGTTACCAGAATCATCTACCATAGTAATAGAGAATTCATTTTTTCCTTTTGTTTTCTCACCAATATGTACAACATCAATATACGGAGCTAAACCATTCATTACTAATTCACTTGAAGAAGCAGAGCCATTGGTTGCAAGTACATATACTTTAGATAAATTTAGCCTGTTTAAAGCTGCTCCGTTGCTTGTTTTGTCTCCAAATTTATCTACCAATTGATTTTCTGAAAATTCCGATTGCAATTTATTATTCCAGCGTTGTCTTAAAAATACATCGGTAGTATTCGTACCATGAATCATACTAGATAGTAAGCGAGCAGTATTTACAGAGCCACCAGGATTGTATCGTAAATCTAAAACCAAATTGGTAACTCCAGCAGTTTTAAAATCTCCAAAGACATTGTTTAGGCCTTCATCATATTCATTAGTAAACCCATTATAAACTAGGTACCCTATTTTTTCACCGTTAATCTCAAAAGTTTTAGATAGGAATACTGGGTTTTCAGCAAGGCCTTCTAATTTAGTTAAAGTAACCTCTTTGTCGTTAGGCTCAACTTCGTTATTGGTATTAATAGAAGCCATATTCAGTGTATAGGTATCTGCATCTCCAAAAAGTAGATCTACATAATTTGTTCTAGTAAGTGTTGTTCCATTTACTCCAGTAAATAATTCACCCCTATTAATATCTTTTGTAGCGGCATCAGAATTTGGAATTATATAGCGAACATATCCAAAGATATTTTCTCCTTCACTAAAGGCTACAAGTCCAAATTCTAAGCCGTTGCTTTTAGAAATACCAGAAAGGGCTTGTGTAAGTTCTGTATAATCGTCAGAGTAAAAACTAAAACGATCTTCAGAGAAAGATAGTTTGTTATCGAAGAAGTTTCCTGGATCAGTTTCACTAGCTAAAAAATCTAGATAAGCCTGGTCATTTCCTGTGTTAGAAAATTTATCATCTGCCAAATTAGCTACATCTGCTTGCCAAAAATACCAGTAATTCATTGCTTTCCACATAAAATCTTGTACAACAATCTCGTCTGGGGCGAAATTATCATCATCATTGTTGCATGAGGTAAATAGGAGCCCTACAGAAAGGAATAGTAAAAAATACTTTTTCATAGTTTTTATTTTATCATAAAAATACCTTCAAATACTATTCCAACAATGTAATAAGCAGATGTGGAGGCACTTTTTTATTTGTATACTTACGTATATATAGGTGTAAATAGTTGTCCAAAATAGGCACATAAATAGAAATAAAAAATTTTTTGTAACAAAAATCGTTGTACTTCGTCTTCCTTATGTAGACCAATTAATAGGTTTGCAACCAACCAGCTAAAATGAAACAGTCAGAATTTACTAATCTGGTAATGCCTTTTAAAGACAAGTTATTTAGACTTGCTAAGCGTTTACTAGTATCTACAGAGGAAGCAGAAGATGCTACTCAAGAAGTACTATTAAAGCTTTGGTCTAAAAAAGCTAAGATGGAGAACTATAATAATGTAGAGGCTTTTGCCATGACTATGACTAAGAATTTCTGTTTGGATAGATTAAAATCGAAACAGGCGTCGAATTTAAAGTTGGTGCATAGTAATTATGGAGATGATAATAACTCGCTTCAAAAGAATATTGAAGCTAAAGACAGTGTTAATTGGGTAGAGAAAATAATGAATGAATTACCCGAGCAACAAAAAATGGTATTGCAGTTGAGAGATGTAGAGCAATATACCTTTGAAGAAATAGAAAAATTATTAGATATGAAGCCAACAGCAATACGAGTGGCGTTATCTAGAGCAAGAAAAACAGTTAGAGAAAGATTAACACAAAAGCATAACTATGGAATTAAATAACATAGAAAAATTATTAGAAAAGTATTTTGATGCTACCACAACGGTTGCAGAAGAAGAAACATTACGAACGTATTTCTCTCAAGAAAGTGTAGCTACACATCTGGAGCAATACAGACCCATGTTTCAATATTTTTCTACTACCAAAGAAGAGCAGTTTACCAAGCAGCTAGCATTAAAACCTAGAAATAACTATAGTAAATGGATTAGCGTTGCAGCAGTAGCAGTTATTGCCTTTGGTCTTTATTTTGGGAATACATACCAAGAACAGAAATTAGCGGAGCAAAAAGAGGCTCAATATGCTTATAATGAAACAAAAAAAGCATTAGACCTTTTAGCGCAAAACTTTAGTAAGGGTACCCAAAAAGTAGCTTACTTAAATGAATTTGAAGCAACAAAACAAAAAATTTACAATTACAAATAATAATAAATCATGAAAAAGTTCCTAATAATAGCAGTAATAGCACTAATACCTTTAACAGGTTTCTCACAATCTTTGTTTGATAAATACGAAGATTTAGATAACGTAAGTGCTGTAGTAGTTAATAAGAGTATGTTTAACCTATTAAGTAAAATAGATGTTGAAGTAGATGATCCCGAAGCGAAAGACTTTATGGATATAGCTAAAAGTCTTAATAATTTAAAAGTATTTATTACAGAAGACAAAGCAGTATCAGCAGACATGCTTAAATCTATGAATGCGTATTTAAAATCAGCAAAGCTAGAAGAGTTAATGCGTATAAAGGATAAAGATGCTAATATTAAGTTCTACATTAAGGAAGGTAAGGATGAGGATCATGTAAGTGAATTGCTAATGTTCGTAACTGGTATGAAGAATGTAGATGTAGATGTAAACGGCAGAAAATTTGAAACCGTATTATTATCTCTTACCGGAGATATAGATTTAAACAAAATAGGTTCATTAACAAATAAAATGAATTTACCTCAAGAATTAAATAAAGCAGGGAAAAAGCAGTAATTAAATAATCATCAATCAATTAATTAATAATTCATCCTATAAAGTCCCCTTATTAATCAAAGGGGCTAGGATAAAAACAGAAAAGTCATGAGAAAATTTAGTTTAGTAGTAGCAATTGCCTTATTACCTGTATTTGGGTTTTCGCAATCTATCTTCGATAAGTATGAGGATATGGATAATGTAGGTACCGTAGTCGTTAATAAAGGAATGATTGATTTGGTCAGTAAGATAGGAAGTATGACCGATGATCAAGAGGCAAAAGATTTTGCCGATGTTGCGAAGGGTATTAAAGGAATTAAAGTATTTATAACTGAAGACAAAGGGGTTTCCGCAAATATGGCTTCTACGGTTAAAAAATATTTAAAATCATCTTCCATGGAAGAATTAATGCGCGTTAAAGACAAAGATGTTAACGTAAAATTTTATATTAAAAGTGGTAAAGACGAAGATCATGTAAAGGAGCTTTTAATGTTTGTTTCTGGTATAAAAAATGTAGATGTGGATGTAAACGGCAGAAAATTTGAAACGGTTTTGGTTTCCATGACTGGGGATATAGATTTAAACAAGATAGGAGCGATTACCAATAAGATGAATCTTCCAAAAGAATTAAACAAAGCAGGAAGGAAATAATAAAAATAGAATTGCAGTTATCCGTTTTAAAAGGATAACTGCTTTTTTTTAATCAATCAAAAAAAATGATAGCGATAATAAAAAATATATTAGCTTTTGGGATTCTTTTTTTATTGGGTGCATGCGCATCAACACAAAGCCTTCAAGAATACTATGTGGACAATTATGAGAACCCTAATTTTATTTCTTTTGATGTGCCAACTAGTGTGCTAAATTTAGAAGAAGCAGATTTATCAGCTACTCAAAAAGAGGCTGTTAGCTCTTTAAAGAAATTGAATATTTTGGCTTTTAAAAAAACTCCCGAAAATATAGCAGACTATGCAGCTGAGAAATTAAATGTAAAGGGGATTTTAAAAAATAAAAAGTATACCGAGTTAATGAAGATGAATACAAGCTTTGGAAAGGCAACCATAAAGTATTTAGGCCATGAAGATGCTATTGATGAGGTTATTATATATGGAGCTAATGATGAAAAAGGGTTTGCTTTAATCCGAGTTTTAGGAAATAATATGAATCCGGCACATTTGGTACAAGTAATAAAAGCTATGGAGAAATCTAATTATAATGGGGAAGGTTTAGGGCAACTGAAAGATTTTCTTAAATAGTTGGTAAGTTTTCGTGTAAAATATATCCTGTTATGATGTAAATCGTAATGGGATTTTTTCATTTTATATAAAATAGTTTAGTGACCTTCTATTTATATTCGTGTCTAAATTACTAAACACTAAAAATTTTAAAATTATTATGGAGAACACAGATGTAAACTCATGGTTGAGTAAAGGAATGGATTTTATTATGGATTATGGACCTAAGGTAATAGGTGCAATATTAATCTATATCATTGGTTCATGGGTTATAGGGAAAATAGTAAAGCTTGCTGGTAAGGCTATGAGTAAGAAAGATTATGATGAGTCTCTTCAGAAATTTCTTTTGAATCTAATTTCTTGGGCATTAAAGATTTTCTTGATAATTACAGTTATTTCTACGTTAGGTGTAGAAACTACAAGTCTTGCAGCAGTAATAGCAGCGGCAGGTTTGGCAATTGGTTTGGCTTTACAAGGGTCATTATCTAATTTTGCTGGAGGAGTTTTATTAATCATATTTAAGCCATACAAAATTGGGGATTTAATTGAAGCTCAAGGAACATTAGGAGTGGTTAAGGAGATTGAAATTTTCACTACTAAACTAGTTACGCCAGATAATAAATTAGCAATTGTACCTAATGGACCAATGGCTAACGGAAACATTGTTAATTATACGGCAGAAGGTAAAATGCGTGTAGATCTTACTATTGGTGTAGGTTACGGTGAAGATATTAAAAAAGCAAAAGAAGTTTTAATGCGTGTTTTAACTTCAGATCCAAAGGTATTAAAGGATCCAGCTCCATCTGTAAATGTATCCGATTTGGCAGATAGTTCTGTGAATTTTGCTGTACGTCCATATGCTACACCAGATGATTACTGGGATGTTTATTTTGGAACCTTAGAGAATTGTAAAATAGCATTAGATAATGCAGGTATTGAAATTCCTTATCCACATTCTGTTGAAATTCATAAAGAAGGATAGGTTATAAGTTAGTTCTTATATAACACAAAAAAGCCTTTGAAGTAAAACCTCAAAGGCTTTTTTGTGTTATATAAATAAGAATTGATGAATTAAATACCAGTGTAGTTACTAGGTGTTATCGCTTTTAATTCTGCTTTAATAGCATTAGACACTTCTAAGGAATCTATGAAGTTAGCCATAGAATCTTGTGTTATTTTTTCATTGGTACGTGTTAAGCCTTTTAAAGCTTCATATGGGTTAGGATATGCTTCGCGTCTTAAAATGGTTTGTATTGCTTCTGCAACAACAGCCCAATTGTTTTCTAAATCCTGCTCAAATTTTGCTTTGTTTAGTAGTAACTTATTCAATCCTTTTAAAGTAGATTGAAAAGCAATTAAAGTATGTGCAAAAGGAACACCAACGTTTCTAAGAACCGTACTATCTGTTAAATCTCGTTGTAGTCTAGAAACAGGAAGTTTGGCAGATAAGTGCTCAAAAATGGCATTTGCAATGCCTAAGTTGCCTTCAGAGTTTTCAAAATCAATTGGGTTTACTTTATGCGGCATAGCAGAAGAACCAACTTCTCCTTTTTTTATTTTTTGTTTAAAATAGTCCATGGAAACATAGGTCCAGAAATCTCTATCTAAATCTAATAAAATAGTATTTATTCTTTTTAAGTTATCGAACAAAGCAGCCATATGGTCATAATGCTCAATTTGGGTGGTAGGGAAAGAATGGTGAAGCCCTAGCTTGTCGTGTACAAATTTTTCTCCAAAAGATTTCCAATCAATAGATGGGTAAGCAACTACATGGGCATTATAATTACCAGTAGCGCCACCAAATTTTGCGGCACTTGGGATATCGTTTAGTAAATTAAATTGTTCTTTTAAGCGAGTTACATAAACATTAATTTCTTTTCCTAATCGAGTAGGGGAAGCAGGTTGTCCGTGCGTTCTTGCTAACAATGGAATAGCGTCCCATTCTTTAACCAATACTTTAAGTTTATCTACTACCTCAAGGTATTGCGGCACATAAACTTCGTTCATGGCTTCTTTTATAGAAAGAGGGATTGCGGTGTTATTTATATCTTGAGAGGTTAATCCAAAATGGATAAACTCTTTATGCGCGCTAAGACCTAAAGTATCAAAAGCTTTTTTAATAAAGTATTCTACCGCTTTAACATCGTGGTTGGTTACTTTTTCTATATCTTTTATTTCTTGCGCATCTTTGGCGTCAAAATTTTCATAGATGTCTCTTAAGGCTCCAAATTTAGAAGTGTCAAAATTTGCTAATTGTGGTAGTGGAATTTCGCATAAAGCAATGAAGTATTCAATTTCTACTCGTACTCTATATTTAATTAGTGCTTCTTCGGAAAAAAAAGGAGATAAAGAATTGGTTTTACTACTATATCTTCCGTCTATAGGAGAAATTGCATTTAGTTGCGTAAGTGACATTTGCTTAAGAATTGATTAGTAATTAACAAGCCGCAAATATACTTATAAGTTCAGGAGTTTAAAAGTCTATAAAAGTTTAATCTGTTTTACAATTTTTGGTATATGTTACAAGAGACAATTTACTTTATTTTTTCTAACGTCATTCTAGCTCTTGCTTTATAGGCAGTACTACCGTTGGCATAGTTTTGTTCTAAAACCATACGTAGTTCTGGGTAAATCCAATCGTATTGGCGTCCGAGTAATAATAAGGATGTCATAGAATAAGCTTGTGCAGCCACTTTGTGGTCTCCAATAAGCCAATCAAAACAATTACTTGTAATACGCTCTAAATGCGTATTTGTTAGGTGTTTTTTACAGGGTGTTTCTTTCTTAGAGAAGTAAGATTTTGTTAGATATTCACATATTTTAGCCATAGGACGTACAGAGGAATCTAAATGTACTTTATGTAAGGATATTGTAAAAGTGTTTAGATACGGGAAAATATAACTTAGATTTTCTTTAGCGGTAAACTCTAATATCCAGCAAGCTCTGGAAGAGATTGGGTTATCAACAGTAAAGGCAATAGATAGTAGTGGTTCTATTAAATGTGGATTAGTAAGAATTAAAGTAGCCATTTCTTGTCGTTTCTCTCTAGAGTGGTTCACATAATCTAATGCATTTAAAAGAGCTTCTTTATTCATAAAAAAAATGTAATTTTAAGGAAATTTGTTTCCCCAAATGAAAATACTAAAAAAAATAGCAACTGCTCTGTTGGTTGCTTTTGTAGTTGCCCAGTTTTTTAGACCAACACAAAACAAATCTCTTGGTAACCATACTAAGGTTTTTATAGCAGAGACTAATCCTCCCGAAAAGGTAAGGGTTGTTTTAGAGCAAACCTGTTACGATTGTCATAGTGATAATACGAATTATCCTTGGTATAATAATATAGCCCCAGTTTCTTTTTGGTTGTCTAAGCATGTGAGAGATGGAAAAAAACATTTAAATTTTTCCGATTGGGCTACCTATTCCGATAAGGAAAAAGACCATAAGTTAGAAGAAGTCGTAGAAACTTTAGATAATGGCGAAATGCCATTAAAAGAATATACATGGACACACGAACAAGCTAAACTTACGGAGAATCAAAAGATTTTAATAAAAGAATGGGTATTGCATTCTAGAGCATTGTATCAATTAAAGAATTTACGACAGTAGGAACTCCTTTAGTCGCGGAGTCGGCTATAATAGTTAATAAAGAATAGTCTTTCTCTGTAATACTTGGTTTAGGGTCTATAAAATAAATAGGAGTGTTTTCTGGTGTATAATCTATTAAACCAGCCGCCGGGTAAACTTGCATAGAAGTGCCAATAATTATTAAAATGTCTGCATTTTTTGTAATTTGTATGGCTTCTTCCATCATAGGAACATCTTCTCCGAACCATACAATATGTGGTCTTAATTGAGAGCCCTTACTACATAAATCTCCTAACTCTATGTTTTTATTCCAAGGGGATATTAGATTTTCATCGATAGAGCTTCTTGTTTTTAGTAACTCCCCATGTAAATGAGTAACTTGTTTGCTGCCAGATCGTTCGTGCAGGTCATCTACATTTTGGGTTATAATCTGCACATGGAAATTATCTTGTAAAGATGCCAATGCATAATGGGCAGCATTAGGTTCCACGTCTAATAATTGCTTTCTTCTTTGGTTGTAAAAGTCGAGTACTAATGCTGGGTTATTTTTAAAACCCTGTGGAGTAGCTACCTCCATAATATCATGGCCTTCCCATAATCCATCCGCATCTCTAAAAGTTTTTATGCCACTTTCGGCACTTACGCCAGCACCAGTTAGAACAACTATATTCTTTTTCATAATTATAAAAGTATACTTTTTATTATATTGGAGGCATGATAGATGAAAAGCTTTTGGCTTATTTAGAGGAAATTGTTACTCCAGAACGTATAGAGCGCTTTAAAGTAATACTAGAGGAGCGAACAAAGTATATAACGGTAGCCATTGAAGATGTTTTTCAAAGACATAACATGAGTGCCGTAATACGTAGTTGCGAGGTTTTTGGGATTCAAAATGCGCATGTAATTGAAGGTCGAAACGCTAAATGCTTGGATGAAGAAATTTCTATGGGAGCTCAAAATTGGGTAGATGTTTACGAGTATAAGGATACTATGAACTGTATAGAGAGTTTACGCAAAGAAGGGTATAAAATAATAGCAACAACACCACATAACGATTCCTGTTATTTGGATGATTTTGAGATAAACGGTAAGACAGCTCTTTTTTTTGGAACCGAAAAAGATGGTTTAAGCCAGGAAGTAATAGATAATGCGGACGGATATTTAAAAGTACCTATGGTCGGTTTTACCGAGAGTTTAAATATATCTGTTTCCGCAGCAATAATATTACAAAGTTTAACTAACAAGCTTAAGAGTAGCGACTTAGATTGGGAATTAACGGAAGGAGAAAAGTTAGATAAACGATTAGATTGGAGTAAGAAATCTATTAAAAGTATAGATGCTATTTTGGAACGTTATTCTAAAGAAGGCTAAATTTTTATTACTTTTAGGAGTAATCAACTAAAACCACCACAGAAATGAACACATTAATTTACGTAATTGTAGGGATTGTTTTGCTGCTATTAATTTTAAGTTTAATAGCGCCTAAAGGATATAATGTTTTTAGAAAAATAGAGATTAATAAGCCAATATCGGAAGTTTTTGAACATCTTAAATACTTGCAGAAACAACAAGAATGGTCTCCTTGGGCAAGGAAAGACCCGAATATGGAGAAAAAGCTAACAGGAACAGATGGTGAAGTAGGGGCAATTAGTTATTGGAATGGAAATAAAGAAGTAGGGGAGGGAGAACAAGAAATTACAAAAATCATAGACGGGAAAAGAATAGAAGGAGAGCTTCGGTTTCTTAAGCCTTGGAAATCTACTTCAGATTGTTATTTTGATGTTAAGGAGATAGGTGGCGGGAAAACTGAGGTAACTTGGGGTTTTTCAGGGAAAAATAAATTCCCAATAAGTATTATGATGCTATTTATGAATATGGATAAAGCTGTAGGGAAAGATTTTGAAGAAGGATTACGCACTTTAAAGGAACAATTAGAAAGCTAAATTGCTACATTGAAATATAAAAGAAAAAGGCTATGATTTATCATAGCCTTTTTCTTTTATACAAACCTAAGTTCGTATTGGTTCTATTGTGAAATTTTGTTTATTAAGAATGTTCAGGGCATTTAGGGCACTTGCATTTTCCCTCTTCACATGTACAATCTTTTTTGTCTTTACAAGTACAGGCAGCGTCTTTCTTAGAGTCTTTACTGTGTTTTGTGCATTCACTACTTTTTGCTCCTTTACATTCCTCTTTTTTACAATCTTTCTTCTTGCAGTCTTCTTTCTTGCAGTCTTTCTTTTCGCATTTCCCTTTATGAGGGCATTTACTTTCTTTGCAATCTTCTTTCTTGCAATCTTTCTTTCCTTTTTTACACTCTTTAGCTTTGTGAGCTACTTCTGCTAAATCCATTTTACAAACAGGACAAGAACCTTTTTCAGAGTAAGTTTTTCCCTTTTCGCAATCCATAGGACATTGGTATACAGAGGAAGATATTTCTTTTTTAGTTTCTTCTTTATCAACTTCTTTAGTTTTGTCTTTACAGGATATTGAAAGTGTAGTAAAGAGTATTAGGGTAAAGATTTTAGTGGATAGCAAGTTTAATTTCATTGTAATGGTTTAAGGTTATTTAAATTTTTATATAAAGCTATAGAACAAGGAAGAGAAAAAGAAGTTGTTATGCAATTTTATTTTCTTTTTTTACCTCTGTTGAGTACTTTAAAATCTTCGTAGCATCCGCTGATTGCATCTAAAATTTGCAAATCATTTGCTGTGGTTATAAAAGATTTAGAATAATTACAGTTGTTTAATATATCTTGTATGTCTACTTTTTCAACTTGTAGCAACTCCATTAAAGTTTCTCTATCAAATTTAGAAGCTAATAGATTTCTAATTTCATCATCTTCCTTTATTTGTCTAAGCTTCCGCATTTGGTTTGGTTTTTTACCAAACAAGTTACGGAGTAGGTCTGCGGGGTTTAAGATGGCTCCGAGTACTTTAGTTACAGCGCTAGGATTTTTGTTTCCTGCTTCATAACCAACAGATAAACCAGAAATACTATACTGATACGAATTGTTTATAGGTAGGTTTTTTACATCTATTTCTAAGTAACCTGTAAGTTGGTATGGCCTTACAATTACTTCCTCTAAGGCATAGGCCAGTTCCGTTAGGGATACTTTAGTATCCTTAAACTTAAACATGTCATTAGTTATTCTAATCTTTTGCGATTTAAAACCTAAAAAAGAGAAATATAAAGTATCATTTACTGCAGCTGTAAGTGTAAATTGTCCTTTGCCATTTGTAATGGTACCCTTTACTTGGTTTAGGTTCACAATATGAACACTTTCCATGGGGGCATCCGTCTGTGCATTTATAACAATAGCACTAATTTCTGTTTTAGCAACAATTTTTGTTTCTTCTTGGCTATAAGCAGCACTACAAACAAAACAAAAAATAATAAGTAACTCTTTTCTCATACTTCTAAAATACTGCAATATACATGCAAACAAAAAAAAAATACGCCGAAGCGTATTTTTTAATATAGGTTTAACTAAAAGAAGTCTGTATTTCTTTTTTTTGTTCTCCGTTTACCAGAGAAAGTTCCTCCGCCACCTTGCGAAGAAGAAGAGCCACTATCTCTTCTTTTACTTCTGTCTCTTCCTCCGCTACTATCCCTATCTCTTCCTCTATCACGACCGCCGCCGCCGCCAGTTCTTCTGCCGCCGCCACTGCTACCGCCGCTATTTCTTCTTCCACCACCAGGGTTTTTAGAAACTTCAACATTTACAAAACGACCATCTACTTTAAACTCAGTAAACGTAGAAAGGACTTGTTGAGTTACAGATGCATCTGTATTAAAGAAAGAAAAACTCTCTTTAACATCCACTTTAAAAACATCTTCTTGTCCTAATTGAGCTGTATCTCTAATAAAATCTTTTAGAGACATCCAATCGTAATCATCCTTTTCTCCTACGTTAATGAAATAACGGACAGAGCCACTTGTTGGTATTTCTCCGCCTCTTTCACGACGTTCATCTCTTTCCCCACGGTCAGGAGAGTTTAGGTCTTTAGATTTATTGTAATAGTCATGGAATCTAGTAAATTCTGCAGATATAATCTTTTTTATAAGATCTTCTCTCTCAATGCCTGCAAAAACATCATTTATAGCAGGAAGGTAATTTTCAACCTCTTCATTAATTTCAGCGTCTTTTATTTTATTTGCCAAATGGTATAGCTGAATTTCGCAAATTTCCATTCCTGTTGGAATAGTTTTAAGTATAAATTTTTGATTTATCTTATTTTCAATTGCTCTAATTTTTCTGGTTTCGCTTCTTGTTACAAGAACTATAGAGATTCCAGATTTACCAGCTCTACCTGTACGACCACTACGGTGTGTATACGTTTCTATTTCGTCAGGTAATTGGTAGTTAATTACGTGTGTTATATTGTCTACATCAATACCACGGGCAGCTACATCTGTAGCTACAAGCATTTGTATTTGTTTTTTACGGAAAGAGTTCATTACTAAATCTCTCTGATTTTGACTTAAATCTCCATGGAGAGCTCCAGCATTGTAACCATCCTCTATTAACATTTCTGCTACACGCTGCGTATCTCTTTTGGTTCTACAGAAAACAACAGAGAAAATACCAGGATTAGTATCTGCTAACCTTTTTAAAGCAGGGTAACGATCTCTTCCACTAACTTGGTAGTATTCATGTTGTACCGTCGATGCTCCAGAGTTTTTAGCGCCAACCGTAATTTCTTTAGGAGAGTGCATAAACTTTTTAGCAATGATAGATACTTCTTTAGGCATAGTTGCAGAAAACAACCATGTAGATTTTTCATCGGGAGTGTTAGATAAGATATCTTTAATATCCTCAAAGAAACCCATGTTAAGCATCTCATCTGCTTCATCTAAAATACAATAGTCTATTTTGGTAATGTTTACCAAACCACGACTAATCATATCTTTCATACGACCAGGAGTAGCTACTATAATTTGTGCTCCTCTTTTTATTTGTCTAGCCTGATCTGTAATACTAGCACCACCATAAATGGCTACTACATTTATATTCTTTTCGTATTTAGAATATAATTTTAGTTCATTAGTAATTTGTAAGCAAAGTTCCCGTGTAGGAGATAAAATTAATCCTTGCGTAGTTCTACTATCACTATCAATTTTTTGAATTAATGGAAAACCAAAGGCAGCAGTTTTACCCGTACCTGTTTGCGCTAAGGCAACCAAATCGGTTTCACCTTCTAATAAAATAGGAATTGCTTTTTCTTGTACTTCAGAAGGTGTTTCAAAACCTAAATCTGTAACAGCATCTAATAAGGACTGTTTTAGCCCTAATTCATTGAATTTTGTCATAATGTATAAATGTTAATCGCAAATACGAATGTTGCATAGAGCGATTAACTATTGTAACCCATTTATACTCAGCGCAACACATGCTATACCAGCGGCGTTTTATAAAGCGGCAAAGGTACTGTAATTAATTAGATTGAGGAAATACTATTTTAAATATGAGCTGTAATGTTGTAAAGTGACCGTAAATAGGGAGATTCACCTTTATTTAAGGCTATGTATTTAGGATTAATATTTTTTATTTTCTTTAGAGAAGAAGGGATTCGTTCTTTTTTAGAATATTAATGGAACAGAATATTTAAGTGTTCCATCAATTGTATCATTGCTTTTCCTCTATGGCTAATTAAATTTTTTGTTTTTATGGAGAGTTCAGCAAAGGTTTTATTATACCCTTCGGGTTTAAAAATAGGGTCATAACCAAAGCCTTCTAAGCCTTCTTTGGTTTTTGTTATTTCACCTTTTGCAATTCCTTGAAAAAGAGTTTGTGTATTGTTTATATTCAGTGCAATTACAGTTTTAAAATGCGCGGATCGATCCGTTTTGTTTTTTAATTTTTCTAAAAGGAGATTCATATTATCTTCGGAGGATTTTTGTTCTCCAGCATATCTAGCGGAATATACACCAGGTTCTCCGTTTAAGACGTTTACTAATAATCCTGTATCATCAGCAAAACAAGGTAGGTTGTATTTTTTTGTTATGTAGTTTGCTTTAAGTTGTGCATTACCTTCTAAGGTGTTTGCTGTTTCTGGTATATCTTCTGTACAGCCTATATCTTTTAAAGAAAGTAAGGTTATGTGTTCCGGAACTAAAAGTTGTACTTCTTTTAATTTATTTAAATTATTGGTAGCAAATACAAGTTTCATAAATATAAAATATTAAGAGCGATTTTTGGTTTAGATGTTATCGTCCTAATCAAAAATAGTAATTTTATAGAATGAAATTAAAAATACCACCACCAGTAGTTGTCCTTTCTGTTTCTGGATTACTAATGTATCTTCTTGCTAGATTCTTACCTTTTGGGTATTTTCATTTTTTTGGTAGAATGTATATGATGAACTTCTTATTTGTAATTGCTTTTTTTATTGGAATTCTTACAGTGGTTCAATTTTTTAAGCAAAAAACAACCGTGGATCCAAGAAAACCAGATAAAGTATCTTTTTTGGTCACAAATGGTTTGTATAAATATTCGCGTAATCCTATGTATATGGCTTTGTTATTAGTTCTTTTAGGATGGTGTATGTGGTTGGGAAATACATTTAATTATATTGTTGCTGTGCTTTTTGTGCATTATATGAATCGTTTTCAAATTTTTCCGGAGGAGAAAGCTTTATACGATAGGTTTGGTAAGGAGTATAAAACGTATTGCTCTAAGGTAAGGCGATGGTTTTAGAAAAGCTTATATTTTTATTTATTAGTAATTTTGCTTATATTTTTATATATTAGCATTATAACTTATAATTATGATTGCAATTATAACTGGTGATATCGTAAATTCTGGGAATTATAATTCAGAGGAATGGATACCTATATTAAAGAATCATTTAGCAACAATAGGAGGCACGCCTATGGATTGGGAAGTGTATCGTGGAGATGAATTTCAGGTAAAACTCCCTGTAGAAAAGGCGCTGAAGGAGGCTATTCATCTAAAAGCGTTACTTAAGCATGTTAAAAAATTAGACGTTCGCATGGGAATAGGTTTTGGTGATGAGACGTACGTTGGTAACGGAGTTACGGAGTCTAACGGATTAGCTTATCAACGTTCTGGAAGAACATTGGGGATGCTAAAACAAGCGAAAACCAATATGGCTGTTGCTACAGGAAATGCGGTAACGGATAGAACTTTGAACTTAATGTTAAAGCTAGCATTAGATTTTATGGATGATTGGAGCGTAGTTTCAGCTGAAATTGTCAGTATAGTGCTCCATAATCGAGAAATATCACAAAAGGAAATAGCAAAACAGCTGGGTATACAGCAATCCGCAGTAAGTCAGCGTTTTAAAAGAGCAAGATTAGATTTGGTTTTAGATTTACTAAACTATTATACAGAAATAAGCAAAGAAATATAAGCATGATACTTTGGATTAAATTATTCTTAGCGCATTTAATAGGAGATTTTATTTTACAACCTTCCAAATGGGTAATACATAAAGAGGCCAATAAAATAGGATCTAAATATTTGTATATACATGCATTGGTGCATTTAATAGTTACAATGCTTTTGCTATGGGATATTAGTCTTTGGTATATAGCATTAATCATAGCCTTTTCGCATTTAATAATAGATATATTAAAACTTTATATTACACCAGCATTTAAGAATAAAAGCATCCCATTTTTTGTGGACCAACTTTTTCATTTGATAGTTCTTTATGTCTGTGTTTTTTATGGAAATTTATGTAATCACACATTAAGTTTGTTTCAGGGTATAGATTGGGCCTTAATTACGGCGATGGTATTTGTTAGCTTTCCGGCAGCAATAATAATGTCTAAATTATTAGAGAGTATGTCTAGTCAGATACCCGTTGATCATAAATCTTTACCCAATGCAGGGAAGTATATTGGTATTATTGAGCGACTATTTGTATTGCTATTTATTATTTTGGGTAGATGGGAGGTTATAGGGTTATTGATAACCGCCAAATCTGTTTTTCGTTTTAACGATTTAAAGGAAAGTAATAATAGAAAGCTTACTGAATATATTCTAATAGGTACTCTAGTAAGTTTTGGGATTGCTATTTTAACGGGATTAGTTTATTTACATATAAAATAATAGCTATGAAAAGCAATGTAGCTATCGTATTTTTCTTTTTTTAATCTTTGTTTTTCAGTGTTAAACACAGTATTTATAATCGTTTGATGGAGTAAAGAACGCTTACACTAGTTTGGTAAGTCACAAGGAAATTCGGGGTGTAAAAAGGGTACAGAAATTTAGGATTTAATATCCTTAGTAAATAAGTTTGATGTAAAAAAATAGAAGACCATAGAGCATTCTAAAGGAGGTATAATTTTTATAAAATTATTAACACAAGATGAAATAATAAAAAATAGTAGATATGTTGCTCGATTTTACAAATAAAATTAAGAAAGACGTATAATGTTCCGCTTTAAAACTTACTTTTAATTTATTAATCGAAGATTCAAAAGGTTGTTTGGCTTTTGTTATGAAAATAATGAATTACAAACTTTTCTTTTAATGTGTAAACAAGCAAATCTTGTATCGTTAGTGATGGTTTTAATTAGTAACAATTAAGGATTTTTTTTATGTAAATAATATCAAACTGTAATCATTTTGTTTTATTTACCTTTTCGACTAACATCAGACAGAATTAATTTTTATTTTTACAGCTTAATTTTTTTTAAATAGATATTGCTTTGGAAAGAAAATACGTTTTCGATTTTGATAGTACTTTAACAAGGGTGGAGGCTTTGGATATTTTAGCTGAAATGACCTTAGAAGGGCAATCTAATCGGGAAGAAGTTATAGACGAAATTCAGAAAATAACCAACTTAGGAATAGATGGGGATATTTCCTTTACAGAGTCCTTAGAAAAAAGAATAAAATTACTAAACGCGCACAAGGATGATTTATCGCAGTTGGTAGAAGAATTAAAGCAGAAAATTTCAAAATCTATAGAATCTAATAAAGAGTTTTTCGAAAAATTTTCAGACGATATTTATGTGATTTCTTGTGGATTTAAAGAATTTATAGTCCCCATTGTGGCGGAATATAATATTCCAGTAGATAGGGTTTACGCCAATACGTTTAAATTTGATGAAGAAGGAAAAATAGTTGGTTTTGATAATGATAATGTATTATCACAACACAATGGGAAAATAGAATGCCTAAAGCAAATGAATTTGGAAGGAGAAGTCCAAGTTATTGGTGATGGCTATAGCGATTATGTAATGCGCGAAGCAGGTATAGCACATAAATTTTTTGCATATACCGAAAATGTGCATAGAGAAAAAGCAGCAAGTAATGCGGATTATATTACACCTAACCTAGATGAATTTTTATTTGTGAACGATTTGCCAAGAAATATATCATACCCAAAGAATAGAATTAAAATTTTATTATTAGAAAATGTGCATCCAGATGCTTTTAAAAACCTTTCGGAAGAAGGTTTTACAGTAGAATTGGTAAAGCACAGTATTCCGGAAGAAGAGTTAATAGAAAAGATAAAAGGAGTACATGTGTTAGGAATACGGTCTAAAACACAAGTTACAAAGAAGGTTATAGATGCTGCGGATAAACTATTAGTTGTTGGGGCATTTTGTATAGGTACTACGCAGATAGATTTAGATTATTGTAAAAATAATGGGGTAGTAGTATTTAATGCTCCTTATAGTAATACCCGTTCCGTGGTGGAGCTTGCAATAGGGCAAATAATAATGTTAATGCGTTCTGTTTTTCAAAGAAGTTCAGAAATACATTCTGGTCAATGGAATAAAACAGCAGCTAACTCTAGAGAAGTAAGAGGTAAAAATCTTGGAATTGTTGGTTACGGAAATATAGGCAAACAACTTTCTGTATTAGCAGAAGCTATTGGTATGCGTGTTTATTATTATGATGTAGATGATAAATTAGCCCTAGGTAATGCTGTTAAATGCAATACTTTAGAAGATTTATTATCCGTTTCAGATGTAGTTACTCTGCATATTGATGATAATAAAGCGAATAAAAATTTCATAGGGGAAAGAGAAATTAACCAAATGAAAAAAGGAGCAATGCTTATAAATCTTTCTAGAGGATTTGTACTCGATGTTAAAGCTCTGGCAGAATCTCTTAAGAGTGGTAAATTGGCTGGCGCAGCAATAGATGTTTATCCAGAAGAGCCTAGAAGCAATGGAGGGTTTCTTTCAGAGCTTCAAGGGTTGCCAAATGTAATATTAACTCCTCATGTTGGTGGTAGTACAGAAGAGGCACAACGAGATATAGCTGATTTTGTGCCAAATAAAATAATGGATTATATAAATTCAGGAAATACGGTAGATGCAGTAAATTTTCCTAATATAAGATTGCCAAAACAGAATAAGGCACATAGATTCTTGCATATTCATAAGAATGTACCTGGAATAATGGCTAAAATTAATGAGGTGTTGGCAAAGTATGAGATGAATATTTCAGCGCAATATCTATCTACGGATAATGAGGTTGGTTATGTAATTTCTGACTTAGATAAAGAATACGATAAAGAAGTGCTTAAAGCACTTAAGGATGTTGATAACACTATCAAATTTAGAGTTCTTTACTAGTATAGGTTTTCTTTCAAAATTTTTAAAATCTAAATTGCTTTAGCAATTTAGATTTTTTTTTACGCTGTTTTTTTTTCATTTAAGTGTACACCTTGAAAAAGTAGAATTATACAACATTTTCTTGTTAGAGAAATATTATCGCAATAAATTGTAGGAAAAATCCGATTACATTGAAAATAAATTTAATTACAGCTGTATTGAGAAAATTTTTTAAAAGGAATTTTAAAAAAGGATTCAATGCATATTATTTATTAGTATTAACTATAATTTTGCTAACTGTAGTAACACAGTCTATTGTGCAATATTCCTTGGCAAAACAAAGTTCAGATACTGTGGTTGTAAATATTGCAGGTAGGCAGCGCATGTTAAGTCAGAAAGCAGTAAAAGAATTTTACAATTGTAAAATGGGGAATAATTGCGAATATGGAGATTTAAAGTCAACGTTAACCACTTTGGTTAGAATAAATGAGGATTTGCAAATAGGCAATGAAAAAGTAGGAGTGTACCCTTTAGATACCAAAGAGATACAAATAAATTTTGATAAACTTCAGCCTTTTTTGGATGGTATATTTTATGCTTTGAATGATATAAAGGATATGGATAAAGTTTCCATTAAAGATTTAAAATATAATGAAGAAAATTTTTTAAAAATAATGGATAGAATTGTTGGGCAATTTCAAAAAAAATCAGAAAAGGATATAAAAAACATGATGATTTTAGAGAAGTATCTTGCTATACTTTCCGTAATTGTGGTGTTAATTGAAATTGTTTTTATAGTAAACCCAATAATAAATAGAATAGTAAAGCAGAATAAAAAACTAGAAGAAATAGCTTGGCACCAATCGCATGCATTTGCAAACCATGTAAAAAATATTAAGGACCATCAATATGTTTTACGAGTAGAGAAAAATCCGGAAAGGCAAAAAGAAATAATAAAGTTCGTGGTTGAAGAATTAGATGGTATAGAGGAGGTTTCTCAGTTTATGGTAAAGGCATTAAAAAAGCCTTAATATCTATTTATGATGGTAGGGTTCATTTTTTAAAATTGTAAAACCTCGATATATCTGTTCCACAATAAATAAGCGAACCATTTGATGAGAAAAAGTCATTTTAGAGAGACTTATTTTGTCATTGGCTTTTTGGTAAACAGAATCACTAAAACCATAAGGGCCACCAATAACAAAGACTAATTGTTTGTTGCCTGCATTCATTCTTTTTTGTAGATATAAAGAAAAATCTATAGAGGAGAATTGTTTTCCGTTTTCATCTAATAAAACCAGAACATCTGTAGGGACTATTTTTTTTAATATAAGCTCTCCTTCTTTTTCTTTTTGTTGTTTTTCAGAGAGATTCTTAACATTTTTTATATCCGGAATAACGTCCAAATCAAATTTTATATAATGTTGTAGACGCTTTGTGTAGATAGTAATTAACTCTTGGAGTTGCTTGCTATCTGTTTTTCCAATAGCTATAAGTTTTATTGTCATACTTCAAAGTTAAATCAATTTATTAAATGGTATATGTTTTTAGTATTTTAGCATAAAGCAATATTATTTAAAATGATTTCAGAAGCGCAATTTAATTTAGAGATAGATGGTATCATAAAAAATGCCATTAGGGAAGATGTAGGAGATGGGGACCATAGTTCATTAGCATGTATTCCAGAAACAGCAACAGGTAAGGCTAAACTGTTGGTGAAAGATGACGGAATCATTGCTGGGATAGAATTTGCAAAACAAGTTTTTAATTATGTGGATCCAAACTTAAAGGTAGAAACTCTTTTGGAGGATGGTGCTGAAGTGAAATATGGAGACATAGTTTTTTATGTAGAAGGTAGCTCTCAAAGTATACTTAAATCTGAAAGACTAGTACTAAATGCTATGCAACGTATGAGTGCAATAGCAACTAAAACCAATTATTTTGTAAAACTTTTAGAAGGTACGGGAACTAAAATTTTAGATACCAGAAAAACTACACCTGGGATTAGGGCTTTAGAAAAATGGGCAGTAAAAATTGGAGGAGGTGAAAATCATAGATTCGCTTTGTATGACATGATTATGCTAAAAGATAACCATATAGATTTCTGTGGCGGTTTAACGCAGGCAATAGAGAAAACAAAGAAGTATTTAAAGGAAAATAATAAAGATTTAAAAATTATAGTAGAAGCCAGAAACTTAGATGAAATAAGAGAGATTTTAAAAACGGATGGCGTGTATCGAATTTTAATAGATAATTTTAATTATGAAGATACGCGTACTGCTGTAAATTTAATAGGAGATACCTGTTTTACAGAATCATCGGGAGGTATTAATGAGGAAACCATAAGGCTTTATGCAGAATGTGGCGTTAATTGTATTTCTTCGGGAGCGTTAACCCATTCTGTTTATAATATGGATTTGAGTCTTAAAGCAGTATAAATGTCTGTAGAAATAGAGGAAAAACTAAGTAAAATACCTGTTGTTAATGGGGTTGTTTCTCTATTGAAAAAAATTAAATTGCCAGGTTTTGAAGGTTTATCTATCTATGATTTAGCAGAAATGTACATAGTAGGTATTGGGCAGGGAGCTCTTTCTACAAGAGCCAGTTCAATTGCCTTTAGTTTATTTATGGCATTATTTCCATTGCTTATATTTTTGTTAACGCTTGTGCCTTGGATAATACCATATGCCAGCGTTGGAAATGAAAATTTTGATGCCCAGTTTTTAGTTTTTTTAGAATCCTTTCTGCCATCTGCAACTAGTGACTATTTTGGAGATGTTTACCAGCAAATAAAAGACCAGAAACAAGGAGGAATTCGTTCTTCGGCTTTTTTGGTTTCTATCTTTTTAATGGCAAATGGTGTTAATGCTATTTTTGGAGGATTTGAAAACTCCTATCATGTAAGTTTAACCCGTAACTTTTTTAGGCAATATACATATGCGCTATTAGTAGGCTTGTTATTATCCATCCTATTAATTATAGGAGCTGTAGCTTACGTGTATTTTGAGTTTTATATAATAGATTATTTAAGCGAATTAGCAGCAAAAACAGGAGGTTATGATTTGTCTGAGAATGATATTGTTGGCGCACAAATGGGTAAAATATTATTTTTTATAATTCTTTCCTATTTTACAACCGCCATTCTATATTATTTTGGAACTACTGAGGGTAAAAAAGCACATTTTTTTTCTTTAGGAGCATTAATGACAACTCTATTCTTTATGGTTACGTCTTATTTGTTTGGTGTTTATGTGGAGAAATTTGCTCGTTATAATGAATTATACGGAGCCTTGGGAGGATTACTTATATTAATGGTGTATATCTGGTTAAATTCTAATATATTGTTACTCGGGTTTGAGCTAAACGCATCTTTGAATTCCCTAAGAAAAATATCTAAAAAGAATGGTGAAATTAAATAAAGAAATAGTACTTGTTGTGTTTCTGTTAATGGTTAATTTAAGCCAGTCTCAAAATATTTTTGGTAAATGGAAAACTATTGATGATAGAACAGGATTGCCAAAGGCTGTAATAGATATTTATGAGAAAGATGGCTTAATGTATGGGCATGTAGTAGAAATTCTAGAACCTGGAAAAGAAAATTCTATTTGTGATAAATGTGAAGGCGATTTAAAAGATAAACCTGTTTTGGGAATGACTATAATTGAGGCGGCCGAAGAACATGATGATGGGTATTGGAAAGGAAAAAAACTATTTGATCCTCAACAAGCAATGACCTTTCGTTGTAAAATATGGTTGAACCCTGAAAATGGGGACGAGTTAAAAGTCCGGGGTTATTTGGCTTTTATTTATCGTACGCAAACATGGATTAGAGTGGAGGGGTAATGTATGGAGTATTTTATTAATGTAATTCTACCAATACCTTTAGAAAAACTTTTTACGTACAGTGTTTCTGAGGAAGAGGCGCAAATATTGCAACCTGGAATTAGGGTAGCGGTACCTTTTGGGAAATCAAAAATATTTACAGGTTTAGTGCATGAGGTGCATAATACGGCGCCCGAAGTTTATGAAGCTAAAGAAATCCATCAAATTTTAGATGATAGTCCAATGGTTAACCTCCATCAAATTAAGCATTGGATGTGGTTGGCAGATTATTATATGTGTACAATTGGGGAAGTATTTCGTGGTGCGGTTCCTAGTGCTTTTTTGTTAGAGAGTGAGACACTCATATTAAAAAATGAAAATGTAGAAATTGAGGATACAGATTTAAAGGATGAGGAGTTTTTGGTTTATGAAGCCTTACAGCATCAGCCCATATTAAAAGTGCATGAAGTAGCGGCTATAGTAGACCGTAAGAATGTTTTACCTATTTTAAATAGATTACTCGCTAAGGAGATTATATTATTAAAAGAGGAAATATATGCACAATACAAACCAAAATTAGTAGCGTATGTTGCTTTGGGAGATGTATATAATTCAGAAAAAGAATTAGAGGTTTTATTGCAATCATTAACAAGGGCACCAAAGCAAAGTCAGGTAGTATTGTCTCTTTTTCAATTACAGGCGGTTACTAAAAAAACAGTAAAAGTATCCGATTTGGTCGCGCATAGTGGTAGTTCTAATACTATTATAAAGACCTTGATAAAAAAAGGAATTCTTAAGGATTATAAAATACAAACAGATAGAGTTTCTTTTGATAAGGAAGCAAGTCTTTTAGAATTAAAAAAATTAAACGAATGTCAGAAAACAGCACTCGATAGTATAATAACTTCTTTTAACGAAGGCAAGGTTACTTTATTAAAAGGGGTAACTTCTTCTGGTAAGACAGAAGTGTATGTAGAGCTAATTCAGAAATGTTTAGAAGAAGGAAAGCAAGCTTTGTATTTGCTTCCAGAAATTGCATTAACAACGCAACTTATAAGTAGGTTGCAAAAATATTTTGGAGAAAAAGTTTCTGTTTATCACTCTAAATATAGCATTCATGAAAGGGTAGAGGTGTGGAATAATGTTTTAGAGGTCAAGTCTAAAGCGCAAATAGTAATTGGTGCAAGATCTTCTTTGTTTTTGCCTTTCTCCAATTTAGGATTGGTTTTGGTAGATGAAGAACACGAAAGTTCTTTTAAGCAATTTGACCCTGCTCCACGTTATCATGCTAGAGATGCAGCTATTGTTTTAGGTAAATTGCACAAAGCAGATATTCTTTTAGGTTCTGCTACCCCAAGCGTGGAGAGTTACTACAATGCGCAAATTGGTAAGTATGGTTATGCAGAAATAAATAAACGCTTCGGAAATGTTTTAATGCCAGAAATAGAATTGGTAGATATTAAGGAGGAAAGTCGTAAGCGAAAAATGAAAGGCCATTTTTCGGAACGAATGATAGAAAAGATAACAGAAGCGCTAGATTTAGGTGAGCAAGTAATTTTGTTCCAAAACAGGAGAGGGTATGCGCCTATAATGGAATGTAACAGTTGTGGATATACACCACAATGTCCCAATTGCGATGTTAGTTTAACATACCATCAGCATAGAAAACAATTGCGTTGCCATTATTGCGGATATTATATACCGCTACAAGAAAGCTGCCAGGCTTGTGGTAGTTCTAAATTAGATACCAAAGGTTTTGGTACAGAGCAGGTAGAGAAAGAACTTAATACATTATTCCCAGAAACTAAAGTGGGGAGAATGGATTTGGATACTACTAGGGGGAAATATGGTTACGAGAAAATAATAACAGCCTTTGAGCAGCAAGAATTAGATATTTTAGTCGGTACGCAAATGCTAACCAAAGGGTTAGATTTTAGGAATGTGAGTTTGGTAGGGATTATGAATGCAGATTCCTTATTAAATTTCCCGGATTATAGAGCGCATGAGAGAACGTTTCAATTACTAACTCAGGTTGCAGGTAGGGCAGGGCGAACCAAAAAAAGAGGAGAGGTTCTTATTCAGACGTATAATCCGCATCATCAAATACTAAAGCAAGTTTCTGTACATGATTATGAAGGAATGTATAAGGAACAGTTGTATGAACGTAGACAATTTAAGTACCCGCCTTTAGATAGAATCCTAAAAATAACTTTTAAGCATAAGGATTATAATAAGCTTAATGAAGCTTCGGAATGGTTTGGGAAAGGATTGCGTAATATTTTTGGAGAAAATGTTTTAGGTCCCGAATATCCGGCAGTTGCAAGAATCCGTAATCAGTATATAAAACATATTACTATTAAAATAGATAAGGAAGCCCCATTGGGTAAAACAAAAAATAGCATTAAAAGAATGGAAAAATCTTTTAATGCTATTGCACACTTTAGAAGTGTAAGAGTAATCTACAATGTAGACCACATATAGTTTAAACGTTACTAAGCGCTTCCGCTAGTTCTGTTTTTTTGTTTCTGCTTAATGGTATGGATCTGCCGCTAACTTCAACATTTTTACTATTAAATTTTTCAACTTTTTCTAAATTCACAATGTAGGATTTGTGAATTCTAAGAAATTTATCTTCTGGCAATTGCTTTTCAAAAGACTTCATTGTTGATAAGATTACGATATTAGCTTCATCTGTAACTAATTTAATGTAGTCACCAAGCGCTTCTATCCACTTAATATCGTTAAGTATAACTTTTCTCTTTTTAAGATTACTCTTAACAAAGATATGCTCTTCGTCTTCGTGTACTCTATTCTCTTGTTCAAATTTGGCTACGGCTCTTTTTACAGAAGCATCGAAACGAGCCATAGTAATTGGCTTGTGTAAATAATCTGTTACGTCGTAGTCAAAAGCTCTAAGAGCGTAATCGGGTTTTCCAGTAATTAATATTACCTGAGGACTGTTTTCTAGGGACTCGAGTAGGTCGAACCCTGTAATGATTGGCATCTCAACATCAAGAAAAATTAGGTCAATCTCGTTGTTTTTAATACCATTCTTTGCCTCAATTGCGTTGCTGTATTCGGCCACTAATGCAAGGTTAGGATGGTTGTTTACCAGCTTGGCAACGGCCATCCTCTGCATAGAGGAATCGTCTACAATAATACTTCTTAATTTCATAAAACGGCTGATTTGTGGGGTTAAATCATCGACAAATAACAGGAAAAACAAAATGAATTGCAACAAAAGATGTAAACAATGCATTGTTTATTGTGTAATTTACAATGACCATATATTAAAGATTTGGTTAAGTTTTATTTTTATGATTCCTAGTAATAACGCAATATTTTCTATTTTCGTGTAATAAGACGTAAATATTATTAATATATGTGATATGTGAAATAATATTATTATTTTTGCAGACCTAAAAAATAAAGTATTATGAATCATTACGAAACTGTTTTCATTTTGAATCCCGTTCTATCTGATGTACAGATAGAGGAAACAGTTAAGAAATTTGAAGATTTCTTAATTAAGAATGGTGCCAAAATGGTAGCCAAAGAAAACTGGGGGCTAAAGAAATTAGCTTACCCTATTCAACACAAAAAGAGTGGTTTTTACCACTTGTTCGAATTTTCTGGTGAAGGAGATATTGTAACTCCTTACGAGCAAGAATTTAGACGTGACGAACGTATCATGCGTTTTTTAACTGTGAAGTTAGATAAGCACGCAATTTTATGGGCAGAAAAAAGAAGAACAAGAAACAAAACTACTAAAGCGTAAGGACTATGGCATCTATAGAACAACAGGCAAAAGGAAAAAAAGACGGAGAAATCAGGTATTTAACTCCGCTTAATATTGAAACAAATACTCGTAAGAAGTATTGTCGTTTTAAGAAATCAGGTATCAAGTATATAGATTACAAAGATGCAGATTTCTTAATGAAATTAGTAAACGAACAAGGTAAATTGCTTCCAAGAAGACTTACAGGAACTTCCTTAAAGTATCAAAGAAAAGTGGCCCAAGCTGTTAAAAGAGCACGTCATATAGCATTAATGCCTTATGTTGGTGATTTATTAAAATAATAAAGAAAAAGGACCATGGAACTTATATTAAGAGAAGACGTACAAAACTTAGGTTTTAAAGACGACATAGTTAATGTGAAAAATGGATTTGGAAGAAACTTCCTTATTCCTAAAGGTTTAGCTTCTTTAGCAACACCATCTGCAAGGAAGGTATTAGCTGAAAATTTAAAGCAAAGAGCACATAAAGAAAAGAAAATTGTTGACGCTGCTAACAAAACAGCTGAGGCTCTTAAAGGACTTGAGTTAAAAATAAAGGCTAAGACTGGTGCTGGTGACAAATTGTTTGGATCTGTTACTACTATTGATTTAGCTGCTGCTTTAGAAAAAGAAGGTCAAGCGATTGATAAAAAATACATTAGTATTAATGGTGGTGCTGTTAAAAGAACAGGACCATACAATGCTCAGATAAGATTACATAGAGAAGTTATTTTTGATTTCCCTTTTGAAGTAATTGCTGACAAAAAATAGTATTAACAAAACGTTAATAACTTAAAGAGCTATGCCTGCATAGCTCTTTTTTTTTGGATTAAATTTGTGTGACTCAAAAAATACATCTTTATGAAAAAACTCGTGCTTTCAGCCTTTTTGCTGCTATTTGCATTTACTTCTGTAATTGCCCAAGTAACAACCTCTAATATTAGAGGTAGTGTTTTAGATAACGAAGGAGTTCCTTTATTTGGAGCTAATATCGTAGCTGTACATACACCTACAGGAACTAAATACGGTTCTATAAGTAACGAAGATGGTCGTTATAATTTACTTAACCTTAGAGTGGGTGGGCCATATGAACTGACTATTTCCTATGTAGGGTTTCAGGATTATAATCAGACAAATATTCAATTAAGTTTAGGTAAAACTTTCAATGTAAATGCAAAGCTTTCTAGTGCAGCACAATCTTTAGATGAAGTTGTTGTTGTTTCTAATCGCAGTGGAACATTTGGGAGTGATCGTACTGGAGCAGAAACAAGCATAGGTAGTAGAGAGTTAACACGTTTGCCAACAATCTCTAGATCGGCACAAGATTTTACAAGGTTAGAGCCTACAGCGGACGGTAATTCTTTTGGAGGACGTAATAAACAATACAATAATTTCTCTTTAGACGGAGCAATTTTTAATAACCCATTTGGTTTAGACTCTCCAACTCCTGGTGGACAATCGGGCGCACAGCCAATTTCTTTAGATGCTATTGAGCAAATACAAGTATCTACAGCACCTTACGATGTTACCCAATCCGGATTTACAGGAGCTACTGTAAATGCAGTTACTAAAAGCGGAACCAATGAATTTCATGGAACTGTATATGGTTTTAGTAGAAGTGAAAGTTTAACAGGAGGTAAAATAAAAGGAGAAGATGTTACTAAGCCAGACCTTAACCAAAGTCAGTATGGTGTTAGTATCGGAGGGCCAATAGTTAAAGACAAATTGTTCTTTTTTGCGAATTTTGAAAAAGATGAAAGAGATGATTTAGGTTCTAACGGTTGGATACCTAATACAGGTTCTGGGGCAATTAATGAATCTAGAGTTTTAGAAAGTGATTTATTAGCAGTCCAATCTGGTTTAGCAGGTTTAGGATATGATACCGGAGCTTATGAAGGTTTTACCTATGCATCAGAATCTACAAAGGGTATTTTTAAATTAGATTGGAATATTAATGACAAAAATAGACTAGCAGTTATTTATAATTTCTTAAATGCTTCAAGAGAGCAACCTGCGCACCCAACAGCAATTACAGCTAGAGGACCAAATTTTACAACGCTACAATTTCAAAATACAGGGTATCAGATTAATAATAAGTTAAATTCTATTCAGTTAGAATTAAACTCTACGTTGTCAGATGAAGTAACTAATAAATTGCAAGTTGGTTATACGCATTTTGATGATTTTAGAAACCCTCTTTCTGCTCCTGCGCCATCTATCAATATAACTAAAGATGGTATAAATTATATTATTGCTGGTCACGAACCTTTTTCTGTGCATAACCGTTTAGATCAGAAAGTATTTCAGTTAACGAATAATATGAATATTTTTAAGGGTAATCATACATATACTGTTGGTTTTTCTTTTGAGAAATTTCAATTCGCGAATTCATTTAACTTAACAAATTATGGTTTCGATTTATTTGGAAGTGTAGATATAGCTAATTTTGATGCTAATAATTATGCAGGTGCGTTTGCAGGTGCGCAAGCAACATTTAATGATAATAATAATTTTGAAGATGGTGAGCCAGGAAAATGGTCTTTAGCTGAAACTAGTGTTGGTCAACTTTCTTTTTATTTACAAGATGAATGGAGTGCTACAGATAATTTTAAATTAACCTATGGCATACGTTTCGATAAACCTTTATTTTTTGATACCCAAGATAAAATTGCGGATAATATAGAAAGAAAGGGTACGTATCAGCCAGATAATCAGTATTTTAATCCAAATACAGGAGAGGCAACGACTATAGATTCAGAACAACTACCAAGTAACGATTGGTTAATTTCTCCAAGAGTTGGTTTTAATTGGGATGTTAAAGGAGATAATACTACGCAATTACGTGGTGGTACAGGAGTATTTACAGGAAAACTTCCTTTTGTGTGGTTGGGTAACCAAGTGCAAGGGGTAGACTTTTTCTTTTACCAGGCGGTAGATCCTGAGTTTAAGTGGCCACAGGTGTGGAGAACTAATATTGGTGTAGACCAAGCTTTTGAGAATGGACTAGTGTTAACGGCAGATGTATCTTATACTAAAGATTTAAATGCAGCTCACGTACAAAATTGGGCGTATAGTACACCAACAGGTAATTTAAATGCACCAGGGGATAACCGTCCAAGGTACCAAGCAAGTGATATTTCTACGAATGCTTTTGGAGGTAATACTAGTGCGTATGTGTTCACAAATTCAGATAAAGGAAGAATCTGGAGCATGTCTTTAAAAGCACAGAAAAATTTTGATAATGGTTTGTATGCTAGTGTAGCGTATAGTTATTTGAACGCTAAAGACATTAACTCTGTAGAAGCAGAAATTACAGGAGATGCTTTCGATTTTAATCCAAATTTAGGAGATGCCAATGCAGATGTCTTATCTTTTTCTAAGTACGGTAATACACATCGTTTTATCGGAGTTGGTTCTAAGCAGTTTGTATATGGAACTAATGATAAATGGGCAACGACTATTTCTACTTTCTTTGAATATGCTCAAGGAGGGAGATTTAATTATACCTATGCGGGTAATATAAATAACGATAGTTCTTTTCAGAATAACGATCTGTTATATGTACCAACTTCAGCAGAAGTACAGCAAATGCAGTTTAGTGGTGTTGGGCAAGCCGAGGCTTTTGAGTCTTATATTCAACAAGATGATTATTTAAATGATAATAGAGGTTCTTACTCAGAACGCTATGGTGCTTTAGCTCCATGGAGAGGTAAGTGGGATATTAAAATTTTACAAGATTATAATTTTAATGTAGCAGGTAAGAAACATACTATTCAGTTAAGTTTTGATGTTTTAAATTTTGGAAACTTACTTAATTCCGATTGGGGAGTTATTCAACAACCAAATAATTTAAGTCCTTTGGCCGTTTCTGTAGATCCAAATACAAATATACCAACGTATACTTTTAATCCAGAGTTAACGGAAACGTTTGGTTACGATGCAAGTTTATTGTCTAGATGGCAAGGACAATTTGGAGTTAGATATATTTTCTAGCTTTAAAAATTGTATTTTATACTATAAAGGCCGTACTTATTCGTACGGTCTTTTTATTTTTGCAGAATTAAAAAGAAAGCACATTGAAATATACAAGACTTACTAAAGAGCAATTAGAAGAACTGCAACCAGAATTTATTAATTTTTTGGCAACACAAACTATAACAGGGGAGGAGTGGAAAAAACTAAAAGAAGATAAGCCAGAAGTAGCGGAGGATGAAGTAGATGTTTTTAGTGATTTAATTTGGGAAGGAGTTTTAACTAAGGTTACTCATTTAGAAAATATTTCTGCTGATCAGATGCATTTGTTCTCTTTGGAAGAGAAAGAAATGAAATTAATCTCTGTAAAAATTAGAAACCCAGAAGTAGATTTAACCAATAAGGAAGGGTTTTCTTGGTTTAAAAAGAATTGGCAGTCCGATTTTGTAGACTATTTAACAGCATCTAAAGCCTATACAGGAGATAAAAATTTAGATAAGTTTCAATTGATAAAACAAGGGGCAACTATAACAAAAGGGGACTTGTACAATTGGTTCGATACCGTTATTCAATAAATACATATTTGTTATCTTCTATTTTTAAAAGATAATACACATAAAAAAGGAAGTAAATTACAATCCCAATATAGCATTACATGGCACAGAAACCATCCATACCAAAAGGAACAAGAGATTTTTCACCGTCCGAAGTTGCAAAACGTAACTTTATTTTCGATATCGTAAAAAAGCACTTTAAGACCTTTGGTTTTCAGCCCATAGAAACTCCTTCTTTTGAGAATTCTAATACCTTAATGGGTAAATATGGGGAGGAAGGAGATCGTCTTATTTTTAAAATTTTAAATTCTGGTGATTTTATTGGTAAGGTAGATGATGTTACGTATAGCTCTAAAGATTCTAAATCGCTTACACCTAAGATTTCAGAAAAAGCATTGCGTTATGATTTAACCGTACCTTTTGCTCGGTACGTGGTAATGCATCAAAATGATATAGATTTTCCTTTTAAGCGCTATCAAATTCAACCAGTATGGAGGGCAGATCGTCCTCAGAAAGGTAGATTTAGAGAGTTCTTTCAGTGCGATGCCGATGTTGTTGGAGCAAATTCTTTATTACAAGAAGTAGAATTTATTCAGTTGTATGATGCTGTTTTTACCGAGTTAGGCTTAAATGGTGTAAACATTAAACTAAACAATAGAAAAATATTAGCAGGTATAGCGGAAGTAATAGGTGCTAAACATTTACTAATAGATTTTACAGTTGCCCTAGATAAGTTAGATAAAATAGGAGAAGACGGTGTTAAGAAAGAAATGCTGTCTAAAGGAATATCCGAAGCTTCTATAGAAAAGGTAGCACCATTATTTACGCTGTCGGGTACTAATTTAGAACAACTAGAGAGTTTAAAAGAATTATTGGCAGATTCAGAAGAGGGTACCAAAGGAGTAGAAGAGCTTATTTTTATAATAGAGTCTATCTCTGCGTTAGGATTACAATCTGCGAAACTTTCGATTGATGTAACCTTGGCTCGCGGTCTTAATTACTATACAGGAGCTATTTTTGAAGTAGGTGCGCCAGAAGGTGTTAAAATGGGTTCTATTGGTGGCGGTGGTCGTTACGATGACTTAACCGGAGTATTTGGGTTAAAAGATGTGAGTGGTGTTGGAATTTCTTTTGGCCTAGATCGTATTTATTTGGTGTTAGAAGAATTAAATCTATTTCCAGCAGCCATTGATAAATCTTTAGATGTATTGGCTTTAAATTTTGGAGACAAGGAAGCCATGGCGGCCTTAAAATTAATAACCCAATTAAGAGCTTCGGGTATTAAAGCAGATGTGTACCCTTCTAGTGCAAAAATGCAGAAGCAGTTTAAATATGCCAATAATAGAAAAGTTCCTTATGTAATTTTATTGGGAGATACCGAATTAGAAAATAATTCTTTTGTAGTTAAAAATATGGAAGCAGGAACACAAGAAACATATAGTTTAAATGCTGTGGAGGATTTTATGAATGCATTATAGTTTACTTAAAATAGTTTCTGTTATGGTGTTGTAATATGCCGAGCCATGAGGTGCAAATTTGTTTGTGGTCTTTTGGTTTTGAATTATTTTTTTTAAGAGGTTTATGGGTATTATATCGAGCCTCTTAATCTCACTATCTTTTTTGGTTAAATCTTTTAAAGGAACTTTAAACTCTACAATAAATGTATGGTGAAATTCATAATCTATTAAAGTGTCACTATGTTTTTGAAAGGATTTAAAAATTCCGATTTTTTGTAATTCATTTTGAGAAATTATAAGCCCTATTTCTTCTTCCACTTCTCTAAGAGCGGAAATTTCTATGGCTTCTCCTGCACCAATATGCCCAGCAACAGAAACATCCCAAAGTAGAGGATGTATGGTTTTGTTTTTTCCTCTTTGTTGTATAAGGATATCACCATTTTTGGTATAAAACCATACGTGAATAGTTTGGTGAAAAAGCCCTTTTCTATGAGCAACAGATTTCATTACGGTTTCTCCAGTCAGGTTACCATCCATGTCCAGAATATCAATTAACTCATCCATTTAAGAGGTATAAAAAAAATCCCTCCGAAAAAGGAGGGATTAAAAGTTTTACTCAAAATAACTAAAGGTTTCACCTTCTTTTATTGTTAAGAGTGTTTCATATATAAGTTTTATCACATTCTCTACATCATCCTGGTGTACCGTTTCTACAGTAGTATGCATGTAACGTAATGGTAAAGAAATTAAAGCAGAAGCAACACCACCATTACTATATGCAAAAGCATCGGTATCCGTTCCAGTAGCTCTTGAGGCTGCCATTCTTTGGAATGGTATTTTTTTGCTTTCTGCTGTTTCGATAATACGCTCCCTTAAGTTATTCTGTACCGCTGGAGCATAAGAAATAACTGGTCCTGCGCCAATTTCAGTATGGCCTTGTACTTTTTTGTCGATCATCGGAGTTGTTGTATCATGACACACATCTGTTATGATGGCAACATCTGGTTGAATAGTATGGGTAATCATTTCTGCACCACGTAATCCTATTTCTTCTTGTACCGAGTTGGTAATGTATAAACCGAAAGGTAGTGTTTCTTTATTCTCATGTAATAAACGAGCAACTTCAGCAATCATAAAACCACCTGCTCTATTGTCTATTGCTCTACAGACGAATTTGTTTTTATTTAGAACCTGAAATTCATCTGGGTAGGTTATTACACAGCCAACATGAACGCCCATTTTTTCTACTTCTTCTTTAGTTGTAGCGCCAACATCAACAGTAATATTTTCAATTTTAGGAGGTTCTTCTTTAGCTTTATTTCTTGTGTGTATTGCTGGCCAGCCAAAAATACCTTTTACAATCCCTTTTTTTGTATGAATATTTACCCATTTAGAAGGTGCTATTTGGTGATCACTACCGCCATTACGAATAACATGAATAAGACCATTGTCTGTAATATAGTTAACGTACCAAGAAATTTCATCGGAATGTCCTTCGATAACCACTTTGTATTTGGCATCTGGATTAATAACACCAACTGCTGTTCCGTATGTATCTGTAATAAAGGTGTCTACGTATGGTTTTAAATATTCCATCCATATTTTTTGCCCTTCCCACTCATATCCAGTAGGAGCGGCATTGTTTAAATATTTTTCAAAAAAATCAAGAGATTTCTTAGTAAGTATTTTCTTTGAAGCCATAAACTTTTGTTTTGTATACAAACTTAATAATATTAGGTAATTTTAAGTAATAACGAACGGTTTTTATCGTTAATTTTGGCAGGGCTTTTACTTTATTAAGAAAGATGAAAAAGATATTCTTATTTTTTATAGCGTTGAATATGGTCGTTTCTGTTTCTGGTCAAGACCAGGAATTGGCTGTAGATTCTATTCCAGAAAAATTAATAAAAATTGAAGGAGACTCTGTCTTTCATAGTTCTATTTCTTTACGTGAGGCATATGTTTTTGGTAGGTTAAAGTTTGATGATTACGACACAAAGCTTAAATATTACATTCTTAGACGTAAAACCCTAAAAGTATATCCTTATGCAAAAATGGCAGCAGAACGTTTGGTAGAATTAAAAGACACTCTGGCTACCATAAAGAAAAAGGGGAAACGTAAAAAATATACAAGAAAGATTCAAAAATATATAGAAGACGAGTTCTCAGAAAAACTTAAAAAATTAACAAGAACAGAAGGTCAAATTCTAGTAAAGTTGGTGCATAGACAAACAGGGAACACAAGTTTTGGTCTAGTTAAGGAGCTTCGTAGCGGATGGCGAGCATTTTGGTATAATACTACTGCAGGGTTTTTTAATATTAGTATTAAGGCGGAATATAACCCAGAAAATGTACACGAAGATTACCTTATTGAAGATATTTTACAGCGTGCCTTTGCTGCAGGAAAATTAGAGAGGCAAAAATCTGTTTTAGATTATGACTATGGCACTTTAATTAATAAATGGAAATCTCCGTCTAAGAAAAAATAGCTACGATTTTGGTTTTTTACCAAATAAACTATCCATTATTATTTTAATACTATAAAAACACATTACTATAGCTCCTATAGCTAAAGCAAAGCCTACAATAAGTACGGGCCAGAAAAAGGGGTGTCCTTCGTTTTTAAAAGCTTGGTACAGAGCAAGTGGGGCCGTAAACATTAGCATAAAGGCGATTCCCATATATTTAATACCTTTCACCATTAATTCTTTATCCGTTCTCCTTTGCATTATTTTTGTATTTGTTATTCTAAAGTTATAGTGGCACTATATGTTTGGCATATAGCGAAATAACCTAAAGCAAAATTATTGGTATTTTCAGTACTATCCAAGCCAGTATTTGTAATATTAATAATGTTGCCTTTTACCGTTGCTATAGGTGTTTGGAAAGGTCCTTGGGTGCCACCGCTTTGTATTATGAGTAAATCTATGTAGTTATAAAAGTCTTGATCTACTCCAAGAATACTTACGTTTACTTGCATTCCTGATTTTGCCTCATCATCGTAAAAATAGGAAAATTTAAAAGTCTGGCCTGGGTAAAATTCGTCTTCGGAAACTAAATATTTATTAAAATCGAAATCGAATAAATAGTAATCTTGTCTATTGGCTTCGTCTACAAAGGTTATTACTATTTCTGTTTCATTGCCTTCAAATAAAGTTCCATCTCCTTGTTCTAATTTTGTTATTGGAACAGAAGGCACATAGGAAGTGTTTGCTATATAGGTTTGATTGTTATGTTTTATGGATAGCTCTAGTCTGCCTTCTGTAAAAAAAGAAGTGTCTTTAAAGATGTCATAAACTCCGGGTTCAGATTGTGTTAAAATTATAAAGTTTGGATTGCTTGCTGTATTTTGAAGATCCTTATTCGTGATTTTAATTTCTTTTACTTCTGCTGGTATATTTTCATCAAAAAAAGAACTTGTTTCGCTGACTTTAATTTTAGCTTGCGAGAAAATATTTTTTTCATCTATTCTTATAAGAGCATCTACAGATAGTCTAGAGGCTTCGGTAGGTGTTTCTACTTCTATGACATCTTCGCAAGAAAGTAAGAAACTAAAAATTACAATATATAGTAAGTTGTGCTTCATGACTTTAAAATTTAAAATTATAAGTAACGGCAGGAACGATACCAAAAATAGAGGTTCTTACAGCTTCATTTACGCCTGTTTCAGAATTACGGCTAAAGTTAATAGAAGCCGCATTCCTTCTATTGTATAGGTTATAAATACTAAAAATCCACTCTGTTTGCATCTTTTTATTTGCTCTAGAGGGTTTTAGTGTCGCGGATAAATCTATTCTGTGGTAGTTTGGTAGGCGTTCTTTATTTCTAAGGCCATAATATGGAACGGTAAGCCCTTGGAATTCAAATTGGCCAACAGGGTAGTTGGTAGGTTGTCCTGTCTGGAAAACTATGTTTGTGTTAAAACTCCATTTTTTATTCCATTCGTAACTAGCATATAAAGATATATCGTGTGTTTTGTCATAAGGAGTATTGTACCATTCTCCAAAATTTATTCCAGTTTCTAGGTTTGGTAGTCCGGTATTTGCAATGTCTTCTCTGGCTGGAGTTTGCTGTTCTGATTTGGATAGGGTGTATGCTAACCAGCCTGTAAGTTTCCCTTCATTTTTTCTAAATAGAAACTCAATTCCATACGCTCTTGCTTTACCGTTTAATATGACTTGTTCGATAGCGTCGTTGGCTATTAAGTTGGCACCATCGATGTAGTCAATTCTGTTTTGTGTTTTCTTGTAATATACTTCAGATTCAATGGAATATTGTTGTTCCTTAATGTTTTTAAAGTAGCCAATAGCAAACTGATCTAGCAGCTGTGGTTTAATAAATGGGCCACTGGGTGTCCAGACATCTAATGGGGTAGGGGAACTTGTATTGGAAAGTAAATGTAAGTATTGAGATAAACGAGTATAGCTAGCTTTAATAGAGCTATTGTTTTTAAAAGTATATGCCAAGCCAATTCTAGGTTCAAAATTCGTAAAGCTCGCTATAGAGCCTTTTCTTCCAGGGTTTATTATTTCAGAAGGCTCTGTTTCTTGATATATTAATAGGGTGGGGTTAAATGATACAGGCTCGTTATTTAAGTATTTGTTTAATTGGTTCTGCCCTAGTCTATTAAAATAACTAAACCTTAAGCCATATTGTAGACTTAGACTTTTGGTTACATTATGTTCTATGTCTATATACGCTGCAAATTCATTGGCATATTTTTGTGTTAATTGTTCTTCTATTATTCCAGATTCTACGTTGCTAGGTTCAATTTTTCCTGGGTTAAATTGATAGTATATATTATTAATACCGTAGTTAACTTGTAGATTATCATTTAGGTAATGTTTTAAGTCGTACTTAATGTTGAAGTTTTGAATGCCAGAATTCCAGTTAAATCCAACAAAATCTAATTTTAAGCCGTAATAGTAGTCAGAATATATAATAGATAAATTAGAAAATAACTTATCCGAGAATAAGTGATTCCATCTAAAATTGCCAACAGAATTTCCGTAGGTATTTACAAAACTGTCGCTAATACCAAAAACATCTCTTCCAAAATAGCCAGATAAATATAGATTGTTTCGTTCGTTAATTTTGTAATTAAACTTCGTATTTAGGTCGTAAAAATATGCCGTATTATCCAAGTCAAATATGGGTAGAAAAAGATGTGCATAAGAGCCTCTTCCTCCAATTAAAAATGCAGCTTTGTCCTTTACAATAGGGCCTTCTACTAAAAGTCTACTGGCTACAAGTCCAAGTCCGCCATTTACTTTGAACTCTTTGCTGTTACCTTCTTTTTGAAAAATATCTAGAACAGAAGAAACTCTACCGCCATAACGAGCAGGAATTCCTCCTTTGTATAGTTTAATATCTTTTATAGCATCTGGATTAAAAACGGAGAAAAAACCAAATAAATGCGAAGAATTAAAGATAGTAGCCTCATCTAATAAAATTAAATTTTGATCAACAGAGCCGCCTCTTACATTAAACCCTGAAGCTCCTTCACCAGCATTAGTAACTCCGGGTAGAAGTAGTATAGATTTTATAATATCTGCTTCTCCGAGAATTACGGGTATTTTCTTTATGGTTTCCACTTTAAGAGTATTGACACTCATTTGTGGTTTACGAATGTTTGGTCTTTCTTTATTTTCGGTAACGATTACTTCTTGTAATTGTTCTGCAGATTCTGTTAATTGAAAATTTATTTTTTGATTTTCGTTTAGAGTGATATTCTTTTTTATTTCTTTAAACCCCAAATAGCTAACTTCTAGGTCATAGGTGCCTTGTGGTAACGTTATAGAGTAGAAACCGTATTCATTAGTTGTACCACCAGTTTTAAGTTCTGGAATAGCAATGGTTACTCCAATTAATGTTTCGTTACTAGCGGCTTGCGTTATTGTTCCGCTTAAAGTAAATTTCTCTTGCCCATGAGATGGTATGGAGTAGTGAAGGAGAAGGAAAAGAAATACCCTAACAAATAATTTCATCAATATATGTTTTTATAAAAGTAGTTAGGAAATAAATAAAAATCTTACGCTTGACAATTATTTATAAAGAAAAAACCCTTGTTTGTGATAAACAAGGGTTTTTTTATAAAATAGAAGATAACTTTACATTTTATCTATTATATTGTTTAAGGTTTTGCTTGGTCGCATTGCTTTAGCTGCTAAGTCTGCATCTGGAATGTAATATCCGCCAATGTCATTTGCATTTCCTTGGGCGTCTATTAATTCTTGAGCAATAGTACTTTCATTAGCTAACAATTCTTGATAAACCAATCCAAAAAAGCTTTTTAATTCCGCATCTTCATTTTGGTTAGCTAAAGCCTCTGCCCAGTATAGGGAAAGGTAAAAATGACTTCCTCTTGTATCTGTTTGGTTTACCTTTCTAGAAGGAGACTTATCGTTAATTAAGAACTTTTCAGTGGCCATATCCAAAGTGTCTCCTAAAATTTTAGCTTTTGCATTATTATTTTTTTCTCCAAAAAATTCTAAAGAAACTCCTAAAGCTAAAAACTCACCTAAAGAATCCCAACGTAAGTGGCCTTCTTCTTCAAACTGTTGTACGTGCTTAGGGGCAGAACCTCCTGCTCCAGTTTCAAATAATCCACCACCATTCATTAATGGAACAATAGATAACATTTTAGCACTTGTGCCAACTTCTAATATTGGGAATAAATCTGTTAAGTAATCTCTTAATACGTTTCCGGATACAGATATAGTGTCTTCCCCTTTTATTATCCTCTCTAAGGTAAACTGCGTAGCTTTAATCGGAGATAAAATTTGAATATCTAATCCTGTAGTATCATGATTGGGTAAATATGCATTTACCTTTTTAATGATTTGTGCATCGTGTGCTCTGTTCTTATCTAGCCAAAAAATAGTTGGAAGTTTAGTTGCTTGCGCTCTAGAAACGGCTAGTTTTACCCAGTCTTGAATAGGAGCATCTTTAACTTGGCACATTCTCCAAATATCTCCTTCTTCTACGGCATGTTCAATTAAAGTGTTTCCAGTAGTAGTATCTATAACTTTTACCGAACCTTTAGAATCTATTTTAAATGTTTTGTCATGAGAGCCATATTCTTCAGCCTTTTGAGCCATTAGACCTACATTAGGAACTGTACCCATTGTAGTAGGGTCAAAAGCACCGTGTTTTTTACAAAAATCTATGGTAGCTGTGTAAATACCAGCGTAGCTACTATCTGGGATAACAGCTTTAGTGTCTTGTGCTTTGCCTTTTGCATTCCACATTTGACCAGAATTACGAATCATTGCTGGCATGGAAGCATCGATAATAACATCACTAGGAACATGAAGGTTGGTAATTCCTTTGTCCGAATTTACCATGGCTAAATCTGGACCGTTTGCAATTTCTGCTGCGATATCTGCTTCTATTTCTGCTTTTTTTGCGGCAGGAAGCTCATTTAGTTTATTGTATAAGTTGTCTAAGCCATCACTTGCTCGAATTCCTATTGCATCAAAAGTAGCTTGGTGTTTTGTAAATACGTTTTCAAAGAAGGCTTCTACGGCATGACCAAAAATAATAGGGTCAGACACTTTCATCATCGTAGCTTTCATATGCAAAGAAAATAGTACTCCTAGCTCTTTTGCATCTGCAATTTGTTCCTTTAAAAAAGCAATAAGAGCTTTTTTATTCATTACAGTAGCATCTATAATTTCCCCATCTAAAAGTGCTATTTTTTCTTTAAGTGTGGTAATAGTTCCGTTTTCTGCAACTAATTCAATTTTGACATTAGTGGTAGACGGTATAGTTACAGATTTTTCATTTGCTTGGAAATCTCCAGCTCCCATTGTGGCAACATGCGTTTTAGAATCGGAACTCCAAGCACCCATAGAATGGGGGTTTTGCTTGGCGTAGTTTTTAACTGCTTTTGGGGCTCTACGGTCCGAATTTCCTTCTCTTAAAACAGGATTTACTGCGCTTCCTTTAATTTTGTCGTATCTAGATTTTATATCTTTATCCGCATCTGTAGAAGCTTCATCAGGATAACTAGGTACTTTGTAACCTTTATTCTGTAATTCTTCAATGGCTTCTTTTAATTGAGGGATAGAGGCGCTAATATTAGGTAATTTAATAATATTTGCTTCTGGCATTTTTGCCATCTGTCCTAATTCCGCTAAATCATCTGTTATTCTTTGGTTTTCCTTAAGGAATTCTGGAAATGTAGCTCTTATTCTTCCTGCTAATGAAATATCTTTGGTTTCAATAGTGATTCCAGAAGTTTTTGTAAAAGCTTTTACGATAGGTAAAAATGATTGTGTTGCTAAAGCTGGTGCTTCATCCGTTTTTGTGTAGAAAATTTTAGGCATGTAGTATGGGTTTCATTTTATTTAAGCGCAGCAAATATACGATATAAAAAGGTTTTAGTAAATGTGGTAGTTGTACTAAGCGTTATGATTTTTGTGAAATTTATAAACAATAAAAGCCATATCATGTACAAGTACAGGATATGGCTTTCTAGAAATAGTTTTCAAACATGTTGTTCTAGTATTTAAATAGAACGGCAACCATTGATTGCATTTGTGTAACTATTTTCAACGTTTAAAATAATAAGTTTTTTACTAATTGAGCAAGCAACTTTATTGTTTCTTCTTATTGTGTTTATATATTTATTTAGATTATCAACTAAAAAGCCTACTACCAAATTAAAAATATATTCATACTACCATAACCAAAGCGACAGCCTTGTAGGAATACTCATCTTTATTGATGTTTTGTATTTAATAATACGAAACTCACTTTAAGATTACACAATAATATAAAGAACGTAAACTTTATAATGATTTAATTTGATGGTCTCAAGACTACCCGAGATTACCTCCTTTTATAATCATACTTAAAGATAATAAATATATTTTAAAATTATGCTTTTTTGTATGTATTTAGTAATCAACAGCTTGTTAACTACGGTTATTAACAATTGTTCATAAAAAAGCACTACCCATAGGAGTAGTGCTTTTTTTATAAGTCTAAGCTAGTAAGTTTACTTACGAATCTCTTTGATTCTTGCTTTCTTACCAGTTAATTCTCTAAAGTAGACAGTTCTAGCTCTACGTACTTTACCTTGCTTATTAACTTCTACTTTTTGTAAAGCAGGTAAGTTAATAGGGAATATACGTTCTACACCAACAGTACCAGACATTTTACGGATAGTAAATGTTTCTGTAGCTCCAGAACCTCTTCTTTGGATAACAACTCCTTTAAAGAACTGTGTACGTGTTTTTTCGCCTTCTTTAATCTCATAGTATACTGTAATAGTATCTCCTGCTGAGAAATCAGGGAAATCTTTTTTAGGAACGAATTCGTTTTCTACAAACTTAATAAGTGATTCCATTTTTATTTTTTGACATTATATTTAAATAACATTCACGATTTTCGTCAGAGGTTATTTTAATAGTGCGCAAAAATACGCTATTTATTAAAATTAACAATAAATTTTAATTATTATTTTAAATTTGTAATTACTTGTTTTACTCTAACAAATCTGGCCTAAGTTTTTCTGTCCTTTCTAGAGCCTTATTTTCTCTCCATTCTTCTATTTTAGGGAAGTTACCGCTTAGAAGTATATCAGGAACCTTGTGCCCTTTGTACTCAGCTGGTCTTGTATATATTGGAGGTGCTAAAAGATTGTCCTGAAAGGTATCGGTTAGGGCAGAGGTTTCATTACTTAATACTCCTGGGATTAGTCTAATTATAGCATCACATAAAATGGCTGCTCCAAGTTCACCACCAGATAGCACATAATCGCCAACGGATATTTCTTTAGTTATAAAAAGGTCTCTTACGCGTTGATCTACGCCTTTGTAGTGTCCGCATAGTATAATAAGATTACCAACGAGAGATAATCTATTCGCCATTTTTTGGTTTAATGTATCCCCATCGGGAGTCATATATATAACCTCGTCATAATCTCTTTCTGCTTTTAGTTTAGAGATACATTTGTCTATTGGTTCTATCATTAAAACCATTCCTGCGCCACCTCCAAATTGATAATCATCTACTTGATTGTAGCTTTTATCTGTGTAATCTCTAATGTTATGAAAATGCACTTCTACCAATTCCTTTTCAATAGCTCTTTTTAATATAGAGGCTTCAAAAGGGCTTTTTAATAGTTCGGGGAGTACGGTTATAATGTCTATACGCATAAAAGCTACTTATTGATATTTGGCGCGGTAAAATTAAGCAAAAACAATGGTATTTTGTTTTGCTTTTTAGGAAGTTCCTTTTTAAATAAAAAAAGCCCCGAAAGGAGCTTTTAGTTATTTAGATTTTTTGTATTTATTAATCTCGTCTTGCAGTTGTCTGCTTATTTTTTGTTCTCTTTCTAGTGCCCTTCTTCTGTGGTCTTCATATTCCGTTTCTACTTCTGATAAGGACGTTTTTGCCTCTTGCGTTAATACGTTACTTCTTCTGAACTTATAAATGAATCCAATAAGAAATAATAAGAGAGAGCCTATGATGGTCCATAGAATAACATTGTAGGTTCCTTTAGATACAAGGATACCTAAAAAAGACATGCTGTCTTTTTCTTCCGTTACGGCGGATAGGTTGTTGCTGGTTTCTGCTAATTTTTTTTCTAAGGAAGTAATAGTAGTTTCGTGGCCTTTTATAGTGGCTTTAAGACCATCTTCTTTTTTGTTGTAAACATTTAGAGAATCTAGTACGTTTTGTTTTAATTTGTCTAGGGAAATAACTCTTACAACTTCGTATTTTTTTCCGTCAGCTCTGTAGTTGCCAGATTTTTTGTAGATAAAGTCAAACTGGCTCTTGATGTTTCCTTTGTCTAGAGATAAATCTTGTTGATCTTTCTCTTCTTCTTGTCCAAATTGTAGGTTAATTGTGAACAAGGCGATTACTGCAAATAGTATTCTTAAACCTTTCATTTGTTAATGGTTTGTATATTAATTAAAAAGTGATTTAGAGGGGGACTAAAATACTTCAATAATATCAATAAAGAAAAAAAAAAGAAAAAAGGTTTTATTTTAAATGGATTAGCATTAAAATAAAACCTCTTAAATACAGTGTTAGTCCTAGTAGTACGTATACCTTCTTACTTTAGATATATATTTGGCTAATCGAATAACTTGGTGAGAATAACCATATTCATTATCATACCATATATAAAGTATAATATTTTTTCCTGATTTTTCTACTATTGTGGCTTTGCTATCATAAATAGAAGGAGCAGAAGTCCCAATAATATCGGATGAAACCATCTCTTTGCTTAAAGAATATTTTATTTGTTCTACTAAATCGCCTTCTAAAGCGTATTTTTTGATAATAGTATCAATGCCATTTATAGATGTTTTGTTTTTAATTTCTAAATTTAATATGGCTAGGGACCCATTAGGGACAGGAACTCTTATGGCATTAGAAGTTAATTTATTTTCTAATGCAGGTAGTGCCTTTGCTACAGCTTTTCCGGCTCCTGTTTCTGTTATTACCATGTTTAAAGCGGCAGCCCTTCCTCTTCTGTATTTTCCGTGCATATTGTCTACCAAGTTCTGGTCATTGGTGTATGCGTGGATGGTTTCTAAATGCCCTTTGGTTATTCCTAAAGAGTCATCAATTACTTTTAGTATTGGGGTAATTGCATTAGTTGTACAGGAAGCTGCAGAAAATATTTTAATGGTGTCAGGGCTGTATTCATTATGGTTTACACCATGAACAATATTAGGAATTTCTTTTGCAGGTGCGGTTAAAAGGACTCTAGATGCACCTTTAGATTTTAAGTGTCTACTTAGTTCTTTTTTATCTCTAAAGGCTCCGGTATTATCAATAATTAATGCGTCTTTAATGCCATAGTTAGTATAATCTATGTCTTCTGGTTGTGCTGCATTGATAATATGCACCGTAGTCCCATTGATGATTAGTGCATTATTTTTAACATCGATGTCTACAGTTCCATTGAACTTTCCATGAACAGAATCGGTTCGTAATAAATTAGCTCTTTTTTCCAAAATTTCTTCACTGGTAGCCCCGCGAGTAACTATAGCTCTTAGTCGCATTTGGGTTCCTTTTCCAGTTTTGGCCATAAGTTCTCTGGCAAGAAGTCTACCTATTCTGCCAAAACCATATAAAACTACATCTTTAGGTTTTATTTCATCAGAATTATTGGCGTCTTTAAGTTTGTTGATAACAAACGATTTTACGTTACTAGAATCATTATTGTCGGAATGATACTCATAAGTAAGTTTACCGATATCTAATTTAGAAGGGGGTAATTTTATGTCGTTTATAGCTCTTAAAATCTCTACAGAATCAAAAATTGATATTGGTTTTTGAACAAATTCACCTGCGTACTCATGTAAGTTGATGATGTCGCTTACATTTTTATCAATTACTTGGTTTTTAAATAAAACTATTTCTATGGATTTATCATACCACAAATCACTTGTTAGTTTGATAAATTCGGTAGTTGCCTTCCTTCTATCGGCTTGAAAAGCAAGCTCTTTTTCGTACATTTTATTTTTTGCCATAATGACTTTATGATTGTTTATTGGTTTGCAAAAATACTTATTTCAAACGTTTTCGTAAAAATATTATTGCATAAAAAAAACGCTCCGTTTATGGAGCGTTTTTTTAAGAGTACTGTTATTGAAAAATAAGCCTTTCTCGTTCGCCTTTTTTATTGAGCATTGTAATACTTGTTTTGCCATATCTAGAGATACGTCCAAACAATGTTTTTGCCTCTTGGATATTATTTATTTTGTCTTCGCCTACAGATAATAAAATTTTCCCTTTTAACCCATATCCTCTATATAGTTCGGGAACCTCAATTATTTTAACCCCAGTTTCGGTTTTAAATTGTTTTTTGTCCTCCTCGGTAAGGTTTTTTACTTTTATTCCCATCTCAGCTATAAATAGTGCTTGTCTTTCTTTAAGGGTAACGGGTACTATTAGTGTTTCATTAGAACGTATTAGGGTTAATTCTACTTCGTCTTTTGGTCTTTTTGTAGAAATGTATCCTATTAGATCAGAAAATTTACGAACATCAATATTATCTACTTTTTTAATTATATCCCCAGATTGAATATTGGCATCTTCGGCTCCTGATCCGGCTTCCACACCATCAACATATACACCTTCAATTTCATTTATTCCATTTTCAATAGCGTAAGGAGAATTCATTGGAGGGGAGGTAATACCAATAATTCCTTTTAAAACATTGCCATATTCCATAATGTCTTCTACGACTTTTTTGGCAATATTACTTGGAACGGCAAAAGAGTATCCAACATAAGAGCCTGTTTGTGATGTTATTGCAGTGTTAATTCCGACTAAATCACCATTGGTGTTAACTAAAGCTCCTCCGCTGTTTCCGGGGTTAACGGCAGCATCTGTTTGTATAAAAGACTGGTCTATTTGTCCAAGGGCTCTTGCTTTTGCACTTACAATGCCAGCAGTTACAGTAGAGGTAAGGTTAAAAGGGTTGCCTACGGCTAATACCCATTCTCCTATCTTTACATTGTCTGAGTCGCCAAAAGCAAGGTATGGAAGTTGTTTTTTCGCATCAATTTTTAATAAGGCAATGTCGGAGTTAGGGTCTGTGCCAACTAATTCTGCATCATATATTTTATTATTATTCAGAGTTACCTGTAGTTTATTTGCTTTTGAAATAACATGGTTATTGGTAACTATGTAGCCATCAGGTGATATGATTACGCCAGAGCCAGTTCCTATTTGTGGTGTTTGGCTAGATTTAGACCCATAGAAGAACTCCATGATATTTGTAGGCCCGGAACCTAGGGTCACATTTTTAACGTGTACTACTGCGTTTACTGTAATTTCTGCAGCTGTAGTAAAATCTAATTCATTTATTCCGGCTCCTTTAGGGGAAGTAGGAGTGTAGTTTGTTTGAAAAGTATTTGCTTTAGGTTCTTGAGTAATAACGGTATAATTGGTGTTTTCAAAAAAAAGCTTATAAGTACCAAGTGTAATTGCGCCTGCAAAAACGGCGACTAATAGTAAGTTGCTAATTTTTTTCATTTGTATGTGTTTTAAAATATGCATGTAAAATTAATAGATTTAGTCATTAGTAGATTGTCTTTAACGACTTTTTAACTGCCAAAAAAAACTTAATAATTTCTATCTTTGTTATATTATGAAGAAAAAGGATATTACGTTTTATAAATACCAGGGAACAGGTAACGATTTTGTAATGATTGATAATAGGGATTTAAAATTCCCAAAAGAAAATACAAGATGGATTGCTTTTCTTTGTGATAGAAGACTTGGGATAGGGGCAGATGGCCTTATTTTATTAGAAGAAGATGCTGTTTCTGATTTTAAGATGGTTTATTATAATTCCGATGGAAAAGAGAGTACCATGTGTGGTAATGGAGGAAGGTGTCTTGTTGCTTTTGCGCGATTTTTAAATGTAATTAAAGATAAAACTTCTTTTATGGCTGTAGACGGGTTGCATAGTGCTACTATGGATGGTGATGTAGTGAGTTTGCAAATGATAGAGGTGAACGATGTTAAAACAAAACCAGGAGCTATGTTTTTAAATACAGGTTCTCCACACCATGTACAAATGGTAGAAAATCTTTCGGAATTTAAGGTGAAGAAAGAGGGAGAGAAATTAAGATATGGTTTATATGGTGAAACGGGAAGTAATATTAATTTTGTGGAACCTATAGGGGAAAATATGTTTGCTGTACGAACCTATGAACGCGGTGTTGAAGATGAAACGTTGTCGTGTGGAACAGGTGTTACTGCGGTTGCAATTGCAATGCATAAAGCGGGTAAAGTGCATAAGAATCATGTTTATGTAGATGTTTTAGGAGGTAAGTTAGAGGTTACATTTCATTACGAAAATGGAACGTATAGTCAGGTGTTTTTAACTGGCCAGGCTAAGCAGGTTTTTAAGGGAGAAATATCATGTTAAATCTAGAGGGTAATAGAATATATTTAAGAGCTCTGGAAATGGGTGATTTAGATTTTTTGTATGCCTTAGAGAATAATACAGACTTATGGGAGATTAGTGGAACAACAACACCTTATTCTAAAAAGGTTTTACAGTTGTATTTAGAGAGTGCGCATAGAGATATTTACGATGTTAAACAATTGCGATTGTGTATATGTACTAAAGAAAAAGAAGTTGTTGGGTTGATAGATTTGTTCGATTTTGACCCAAAAAATAAAAAAGCAGGTATAGGTATTGTTGTTTTGCAGAAAGAGCATAGGAATGAAGGAATAGGGGCTGAGGCTATTGCTATTCTGTGCGATTATGCTTTTACGGTATTAGATTTACATCAATTATATGCTAATGTTTTAGAAGATAATATGGCAAGTATTCATTTGTTTAAAAAGTTAGATTTTAAGCAAATAGGAGTCAAAAAAGATTGGATTTATTCCAGCGGAAATTATAAGAATGAAATTTTGTTTCAAAAAATAAGCACATGTATATAAAGAAAATATTAGTAGCAATCGTTTTAGTGGGATTGGTTGCAGGGGGAATATTAGCCTATACGGTTTATGATGCCTTCTTTACACCAAACACTAAATTTAATAATGATAAAGCGTATGTTTTTATACCAACAAATTCTAATATTAACGATGTTGAAGTGCTTTTGGAGCCTATTTTAGAAGATATTTCTTCTTTTTTATCAGCTGCAGAACGAAAAAAGTATTCTGTAAATGTTAAGGCAGGGAAGTATGCTTTAAAGAAAGGGATGAATAATAATGAAATTATTGGTGTGCTAAGAAGTGGAAATACCCCAGTTAAAGTAGCATTTAATAATCAAGAGACTATAGCTGATTTAGCAGGGAGGATATCTAAACAGATAGAGGCGGATAGTTTAAGTCTTTTAAGCGCTTTTACCGATGCTTCTTTTTTAAAGGAAAATGGATTTAATGCGGATACTAATTTGGCAATGTATATAGCTAATAGTTATGAGTTTTTTTGGAATACCTCTCCAGAGGGTTTTAGAAATAAAATGCTTAAGGAGTACGCAAAATTTTGGAATGAAAACCGCTTGAAAAAGGCTAAAGCGTTAAATCTAACTCCTATTGAAGTGGTGTCATTGGCTGCGATTGTACACAAAGAGACTGCGAAAATAGATGAAAGGCCTCGAGTAGCTGGCTTATATCTAAATAGAATACGAAAAGGAATGCTTCTTCAGGCAGATCCAACTGTAATTTATGCGCTAAAAAAGGATCAGAACAACTTTGGTCTTGTAATTAAAAGAGTTCTTTATAAAGATTTAGAGATTGATTCCCCTTATAATACTTATAAATACACGGGTGTTCCTCCAGGCCCTATAACTATGCCAGATATATCTGCAATTGATGCTGTTTTAAGCTCAGAAAGACATGAATATATCTATATGGTAGCCAATGTAGAGAATTTTGGGTATCATAAATTTGCTAGAACCGCAGCTCAACATAACCGGAATAAGGTGCAATATGTCCGTTGGATAAATGCGAAAAAAATAAATAGATAGCATGTTGTCCTTGTTTTCGTGCTTGTTGACTAAAAATGAATATTTTAACAAAGTCTTCTAAAAATAGAAGGGGAATTAGGTCTAACTTTGCCAACTGAAATTTAAGCATGCTTTATTTTTAGTAGTCAGTCTTAAGAAAACAATTATATGAGAAGATGGATGTACGTAAGTTGTCCTCTTATCTTGACATTTATTTTTGTAAGTTTTGGTTTTAAGACCCAACAGGTTAAAGTCCCAAAAACTTTAAAAGTAAATGAACCTACTGAAGTTTTGTTTCCCAAAAGCAAGACTGTTTTTAATGGTGCAATTGTAGTACCTCCTTTTTTAGGAAGTTGTTACATTGGTTTTAAAGAGGCTCTGGCATTTAAAGAATCTCAAGGTAATTATTTTACCACAAATACTTTAGGGTATTTAGGTAAGTATCAATTTGGTGTGGGAACATTGCAATTGATGGGTGTTTATAATACAACACGTTTTTTGAACGACCCTATTTTGCAAGAAAAAGTTTTTCAAACCAATATATCAAGAAATAAATGGATTCTCAGAAGAGATATTCAGCGTTTCGTTGGTAAGAAAATAGGAGGCGTTATTGTTACCGAGTCTGGAATGTTAGCAGCGGCGCATTTAGCTGGCCCAGGAAACGTAAAGAAGTATTTGCGTTCGTATGGTAGTGATGATGTTATGGATGCTTATGGAACAACGGTATCTAAGTATTTAAAAAAGTTTTCAGGATATGATATATCGCATGTTACGCCGATAAGAAATCCAAAAGTATAGAAGAGTAAGTTTAATATGAAAATGGTAAGCCTTGATAGATAGAACCGTCAAGGCTTTTTTTTATGCTTGTATTATAAATATGGTAGGTCTTTTGTGTAAGTCTACCTTTGTTTTTTTCCAATCAGAAACTTTTTTGGTTGCTATAAATTCGGTAGGTAATGTAATATCGCAAGCAACACAGATATAGGAATTATCAGCTAGAGTTTTTGTTAGTTCTTGAAGCATTTTGTCATTCCTATAGGGTGTCTCAATAAATATTTGAGATTGTTTTAGTTCCCTGGATTTTTTTTCCAAAGTTTTAATGATTTTTTTTTTGTCGGAACTGTCTATTGGTAGGTATCCATTAAAAGCAAAATTTTGTCCATTGAATCCACTAGCCATAAGAGCTAATAATATAGAAGATGGTCCAACTAAAGGAACTACTTGTATGTTTTTTTCGTGTGCAATTTTAACAACATCTGCACCAGGGTCTGCAATACCTGGGCATCCTGCTTCAGATAAAATGCCAACATTTATACCATTTAAGCATGGGTCTAAAAAGCTAGGAATTTCATGGGCTTCAGTAAATTTGTTAAGTAAGTTTATTTCTAGACTTTGTTGTGATTTTCTAGGGTTTATTTTTTTAATAAAGTGACGAGCAGTCTTTTCGTTTTCTACTATATAATGATTAACACTCTCAATTGTTTGTTTAATAGAAATTGGTAAAACTTCTAAAGGTTCGTTATTGCCAAGAGTAGTTGGTATTAAATAAAGTTTTCCTTTAGTGGTTGTGGTTTCCATTATTGTAGTTTTTTAGCAATCTCGTTACAGGCTTTGTCTATTAATTGAAAAACATGCTCAAACCCTTCGTCTTTATCATGATATGGGTCGGGTACTTCCGTTGTTTTTAAATCAATTTCAGAAAGTAATAATCTTACTTTGGCGATATCTTGTTTGTTTGATGTTTGGGTAATTATGTTTTCATAATTACTTTTGTCCATAACATATATAATATCAAATTCTTTAAAATCTTTGGAAGAAAATTTTCTACACTTCTGTTGGTGAATATCAATTCCGTATTTCTGAGCAACTGCAATAGAGCGTATATCTGGCATGTTGCCTACATGGTATCCTGCAGTTCCGGCGGAATCAACAAAAATTTCAGCAGGGTTAATTTTGCTTTTTAGTATACCTTCTGCTAATGGAGACCTGCAGATGTTTCCGAGGCATACCATTAATATTTTGGTTTTCATCTAAAAGAGATTATGAAAATTTCTTTGTTAAATCATCAATGTACTTACGGAACTGTTTATCTGTTTCGGCAAGGTTATCAACGGTTTTGCAAGCATGTAATACCGTAGCATGATCTCGTTTTCCTATTTGGGAACCAATACTAGCAAGAGAGGCTTTTGTGAATTTCTTAGCGAAAAACATAGCTAATTGTCTTGCTTGTACAATATGACGTTTTCTAGTCTTAGATTGTAAGGTTGCAACATCCATTTCAAAATAATCAGAAACTACTTTTTGAATGTAGTCTATGGAAACTTCTCTTTTGGTATTCTTCACAAATTTCTCCACTACTTGCTGAGCAAGGTCTATGGTTACCTCTTTTTTATTGAAAGAGGATTGTGCTATAAGAGAAATAATAGCTCCTTCTAATTCTCGGATATTAGATTTTATGTGTTTTGCAACATAATCAATAATATCATTAGGCATCTCTACGCCATCTCTATATAATTTATTCTTCAGTATAGAAATACGTGTTTCGTAATCAGGGTTTTGTAGCTCTGCGGATAATCCCCATTTAAAACGAGATAATAAACGCTGTTCTATGTCTTGCATATCAACAGGAGCTTTATCAGATGTTAGGATTACTTGTTTTCCATTCTGGTGTAAGTGGTTAAAAATGTGGAAAAATACATCTTGAGTACCAGATTTTCCAGAAAGAAATTGTACGTCATCAATTATTAAAACATCTATTAATTGATAAAAATGAATAAAATCATTTCTAGTATTCTTTTTAACAGACTCTATGTATTGCTGTGTAAATTTCTCTGCAGAAATATATAGTACGGTTCTTTCTGGGTATTTGTCTTTTATCTCAACACCTATAGCGTGGGCTAAATGGGTTTTTCCTAATCCAACACCACCAAAAATCAGTAATGGGTTAAATGAAGTTCCTCCTGGTTTGTTGGCAACCGCCATTCCTGCAGAACGAGCCAATCTATTAGAGTCCCCTTCTAGGAAATTTTCAAAATTATAATTAGGGTTTAGTTGAGATTCTATTTTTATATTTCTAATTCCTGGAATTACAAAAGGATTTCTTAATTCTGGGTTTTTAGATTTAATAGGGACATTTAGCTCTTGTGATGCTAGATTTCCTCGATTTGTACTAGGAATTTTTTCGGTAAAGGGCTCTTTGTTTCCGTATGTGTTTTCCATACGAATAATGTAAACTAGCTTAGCTGTTTCCCCTAGTTCTTTTGTTAGGGCTACTTTAAGTAGTTTTACATAATGTTCTTCTAGCCATTCGTAGAAAAATTTACTAGGAACTTGAATGCTAAGAGCTTTTTCAGAAAGCTTTATAGGCTTAATAGGCTCGAACCAAGTTTTAAATGCCTGCGGTTGGATATTATCTTTGATAAAAGCCAGACAATTGTCCCAAACAGAATTAGCAGTAACACTCATTGTATTATTTCCCTCTTTTTTGGTTAGTGATTTCGTTTTTGCAACTTGTGTTTATTAAGTCGTAAATAGTGCGTTTATAGTTCAGCAAATATGTGAACAAATTATGTAATAAAAAAATGAAATTCCTTTGAATTTTAGATATTTTTTTCTCATGTTCGTATGCCCAAATTACGAACTTTTTAAATATAGAATATTTACCTGAAATAATATGAATTTTAACGAAATTTCTTTTCGAGCTAGATATAGCGAAACGGACCAAATGGGAGTTATTTATCACGGAAACTACGCACAGTACTTAGAGATGGGTAGAGTAGAGTGGTTAAGGGGTGAGGGTATTTCTTACAAGAGTATGGAGGAAAATGGTATAATTCTACCAGTTATTTCTTTAAATACAAAATTTAAAAAATCTGCGTTTTATGATGATTTAATAATTGTGCGTACTATTTTAAAGAAAAAGCCCTCTGTTAGGATTGAATTCGACTTTATTATTTATAATGAAAAAAGGGAAATTTTAGCAGAGGCTAATGTAGAATTAGTTTTTATGGATAAAGAAAAAAGAAGACCAATTAAATGTCCAGATTATATTCTCGAAAAATTAGATTTAGAGTAATATAACTTTACAAGTCGATTTTTTTGAGTGTTATTTCGTGATGGGCTTTAATAATTGTTTCGATTTTTTTAGAGTCTTTTTGTCTAACAGAGAATTGTATAGAGCAAGTCATCTCCATTTGTTGCGAATTAATTTTTAGTTGGTGTTGTTTTATTATGCGCATTACTTTGTCCATTTCTTTATAACTAAAAGCAACTTCATAAGCATCCATAATTATTTGTTCCACAATAGTAGCTTCTTGTAATGCTATTTCTGCTGTATTTCGGTAGGCGCTTATTAGGCCGCCAACACCAAGTTTTGTTCCTCCAAATACCCTAACTACGGCAACAAGGACGTTTGTAATATCAAAAGATTTTATTTGTCCATATATTGGCATTCCTGCGGAATTGTTTGGTTCACCATCATCATTTGCTCTGTAAGTAGGTTGTTTAACTCCCAATTGCCATGCATAGCAAACATGATTGGCGGTATGGTGTTTTTTGCGTAAAGTCTCTATAATTGGTTTAACTTCCTGTTCTGTAGTAATAGGATATGCATAACCAAAAAATTTACTCTTCTTTTCTTTTAAAAGAATTTCCTTAGAAGGAGTTAATATCGTTTTATATGTGTCTTTAGGAGTTTGCATTATGTTAGTGCTACAAGAGATATGCTGATAATAGCTAGTGCGATTCCGATCCAGTTTTTAAGGCTAATTTTTTCTTTAAAAAGAAGAATACCTAATAAAGTAGAAAACATAACTATAGCAACATTGTTTATAGTAAAAATCGAAGCGCTGTTAAAGTTGGGATTGTTAAGGGCTTTTAGTAGGAAGAAAATGGAGAAAAAATTAGGGACTCCTAAAACAATTCCGCCCACAATATTTTTTATATTGATTTTTAAAGGATTTTTTTTCGATTGTAATAGAATAAAAAGAAGACCTACAACTGCAGCAGAACCAAAAATAACAGAAGAAAAAAGCGAGAATTCAGCTGGGGCAACGTGCTTTTCTTGAAAATACTTTATGGTTGCATCTATGGTTCCTGAGCCAAGAAAAACTAGAACAGGTAATAGTAAAACATTTATATTGAAAGAGGTTTTGCTTTCTTTCATAGAGGCAAAGTAGACCGCTCCCATGGCTAAAAGTATTCCTAATACTTTTAAAAAACTCAGATGTTCATTGTAGGCAATGACACCTATAATGACAGGGATAACAAAAGACATTTTAGTAGCTACTGATGCAACAGATATCCCAACTTTTTGGGCGGTAGCTGCCATTAAATTAAAAACTACAATAAATAAGAGCCCAAGTGCTAATGTGCCAAAGAACCATGGTTTTTCTGGCACAGAAGAAATAGAGACAGGTCCTTGGTAGAGAAAAAGGCCAACAGTGCACGCTACCACGTAATTTGTAATAATCGCGTATAAGGTCTGTATTTTATAGATGCTAAATAGTTTAAAAATAACAAATATTAAACTAGAAAATAAGATGCTTAAAGTAAGGTTTAACATTGTGGTAGTTTATTTTTTAAATCAATGATGTCTTCAAGGCCCACTTGTAAATTCCAGCAATGAATACCTAATTCTTCAGCTGCATCGGTATTTTCTTTGGTATCATCAATGAAAATTGTTTCTGTAGCGGTAAGATTATTTTGTTTTAATACATATTCGTAAATATCCGCATTTGGTTTACGCAATTGTATTTCATGGGAGAGGTAGAATTCTTCAAAACAATTTTTAAAACGTTGGAAGTTATCTTTTCCCATAGTTTCTATTACGGAAGAAATATGCATTTCATTAGTGTTACTTAATAGAAAAAGACGGTATTTGTTTTCCTTTGCAAGGTTTTCTAAAAACTCTAAACGATTCAAAGGAAAATCTAACAAAATAGAATTCCATGCATTTTTTATTTTGGTTTCATCCGTGTTTGGAAAAATAGTGATTAGATTAGAAATAAAGATTTTGGAGGATACTAAACCTTGCTCGTAACTTTTAGCCAAAGAATCTAATTCGGAAGTTAAAGAGGTAAAGCCATATTTTGCTAATTCTTTAAAAACAGCTTCTTTGTCTAGGTTGATGAATATGTCACCAAAATCAAAAATAATATTTTTAATCATTTTTTATTAGGTTTAATAGGTCTGTTGCTATTTGCATGGTTTGTATTATTTTATTCTTAATAACAGGAGCTTTAGTACCTTGTTTAAAATAAGAGTTCCCTATAAAAACACGAGCTTCATCCCATAGGTTAGCATCTAAAAAAGTTTGTATTGTTTTAGTGCCGCCCTCAATAATTATACTGTTGATGTTTCTTTTGTACAGAGAGTTACATACATGCTTTGCTAATGATTTATTAAAAGGAATAACTTCATAATTAATCCCCTTAACTATTTTTTTTGCATCCTTGTTTTCTGTAAAAACAATCGTTTTTATGGAGTTATCTAGTAAGTGAGTGTTTGGTTTTAGTTTTAAATTTTTATCTAAAACAACCCGGATAGGATTGTTTCCTTTCCAAGTTCTAGCGTCTAGTTTTGGATTATCTTGTTTAGCGGTATTTGTACCTACAAGTATGGCTTGTTCTTCAGCGCGCCATTTGTGAACTAACTGCCTAGAATAAGGACTTGTAATCCAATATGGCTCTGGGTTTTCTTTTCGAGCAGAGATATCAGGAGCTATAAATCCATCCTTTGTTTCTGCCCATTTTAAAATAATGTACGGACGTTTTTTTGTAAAAAAAGTTAGGAAACGTTTATGGTGTTCTTTGCATTCTTTTTCTAGAACAGGAGTAATAACATTGCAACCTGCATCTTTTAATTTTTTAATGCCTTTGCCTGCTACTTTTTCATTAGGGTCTAGGGTGCCAATAACTACCGTTTTAATTTGGTATTTTAGTATTAAATCAGCACATGGAGGTGTTTTTCCATAATGAGAACAGGGTTCTAGAGTAACATATATAGTGGCGTCTTTTAAAAGGGAAGTGTCTGTAACCGAGTTTATTGCGTTCACCTCGGCATGAGGGCCGCCATACGGGCTAGTATGTCCTTCTCCTATTATTTTGTTATGAAGTACAATAACGCTACCTACCATTGGGTTAGGAGCAGTATTTCCAAGGCCATTTTTGCCTAATTCAATACAACGTAACATGTATTTTTCATGTATCTTCACTTCACAAAAATAGGATATATACTTCTTGTATTTCAAAAAATAAGTTCAGAAATAGAAAGAGTATGTAGTTAGGCTAAAACGAAGGTGTATGAATACTACATTTATTAGAGAAATAGAAGAAAAAGATAATGCCGAAGTGGCAACTGTTATCCGTAAAGTATTAATAGATCTTGGGGTTCCTAAAGTTGGTACAGCTTATGCAGATAAGGCTTTAGATTCTATGTTCGAAAATTATAAAGTGCCTAAGGCTACATATTTTGTTGTGGAGCAAGATGGGGCTATTATTGGTTGCGCAGGAGTGGCGCAGTTAGAAAATTACGAAGGTAATGTCTGTGAGCTTCAAAAAATGTATTTTTTAGAAGAGGCAAGGGGCAAAGGATTAGGAGCTATGATGATAAGAACTTGTCTTGAAAAAGGAAAAGAATACGGTTTTGATAAATGTTATTTAGAAACCATGCCATATATGAAAGCGGCACAGAAACTATATCTAAAAACGGGATTTACATATTTAGAGGATAAAATGGGAGATACGGGCCATTATTCCTGTCCTGTTTGGATGATAAAAGATTTATAGTATATGTTATTACGAGATATTAAAAATATTTTTGAAGAAGAACTAAAGGAGATTTATCCTTTAACAGAGGTACAGAGTTTTTTTTACAGAGCCATAGAGCATTATTTGCACTTGCAGAGATTTGTTTTGGCTACAGAGCCTAATTTAACTTTAACTAAAGACGAAGAGGAGCCATTGTTTAAAGCATTGTCTAGATTAAAATTGCAAGAACCTTTGCAACACATATTGGGGTCTGCATATTTTATGGATTTAGATTTTAAGGTTAATGCTAATGTTTTAATTCCGAGACCAGAGACAGAGGAATTGGTATATTGGATTTTAGACGATGTAAAAAAAAGAAACAACCAGCAATTACATATTTTGGATATTGGAACGGGTAGTGGGTGTATTCCAATTACATTAGCTAAGCACTTGCCAAAAGCAAAAGTATTTGCATTGGATGTTTCTAAAGAGGCGTTGCAGGTAGCTCAGGAGAATGCTGTTTTAAACGAGGTAGATATTACTTTTGTGCATGCTAATATTTTAGAACTAAAAACGCTTGATTTATATTTTGATATAATTGTATCTAATCCTCCTTATGTTAGGGAGTTAGAAAAGGATAAGATGGCAGATAACGTAAAAAAATACGAACCAGATTTGGCATTGTACGTCCCAGATAATAAAGCCCTTATGTTTTATGAAAAGATAAGCGTTTTTGCTAAAGAAAATTTAAAAAAAGACGGTGCTTTGTATTTTGAAATTAATCAATATTTAGGAAAAGAAACAAAGCAGCTTTTAGAAAATGAAAATTTTTCAGAAATTGAACTCCGGAAAGATATGTTTGGTAATGACCGAATGTTGAAAGCAGTAAAAAAGTAGTAGAGTAAGTTAATTTGTAGTAAGTATTTAAAGAAGAAATATAAATGAGCGTAAAAGAACAGATAGAAGTATTGCGAACAGAGTTAAGAGAGCATAATTATAATTATTATGTGTTAGATAATGCTACTATATCCGATTACGATTTTGATATAAAACTAAAAGAATTACAAGCTTTAGAAGAAAAACACCCTGAATTTTACGATGCTACTTCACCCACGCTCAGAGTTGGAGGTACGGTGACCAAAAATTTTGCAACCATTGTACATGAACACCGTATGTATTCTTTAGATAATTCTTATTCCACAGAAGATGTAGAAGATTGGGAAAAAAGAATACAGAAAGTATTAGGAGATGTAGAAGTGGAGTTTACTTGTGAGTTAAAGTATGATGGTGCTTCTATTAGTCTTACCTATGAAGAAGGTAAATTAATCCAGGCGGTTACTCGTGGCGATGGTTTTCAAGGAGATGAAGCAACGACGAATGTTAAAACTATAAAATCGGTACCACTACAGCTAAAAGGGAATTACCCTCCAAAGTTTCATATTCGTGGAGAAATTGTTTTGCCTTTTGAAGGTTTTAAAAAAATGAATGCCGAACGCATAGCTGCAGGAGAAGATCCGTATATGAATCCTAGGAATACGGCTTCTGGTAGTTTAAAATTACAAGATAGCGCAGCAGTGGCGCAAAGGCCCTTAGATTGTTTATTATATGGTGTGGTGGGGGAAAATATAGGCATTACTTCGCAGTTTCAAATGTTAGAGAAAGCTCGGGATTGGGGTTTTAAGGTGCCAACGATTGCTACCTTGTGTAAAACAACAACAGAGGTAATGAATTTTGTGGAATATTGGGATGTACATAGGCATGAGCTCCCTTATGAGACAGATGGCGTGGTAATTAAAGTGAATAACTTGCAACACCAAGAAGAATTAGGGTATACCTCTAAATCTCCTCGATGGGCAATGGCCTATAAATTTAAAGCAGAACAAGTTTCAACGGTTTTAAACGAGATTACCTACCAAGTAGGGCGTACTGGGGCAATTACACCTGTTGCAAATTTGGAGCCTGTTCTATTGGCGGGTACTACCGTAAAAAGGGCTTCGTTGCATAATGCAGACCAAATAGAAAAGCTCGATATTCGAGAAAGAGATACGGTGTTTGTAGAAAAAGGAGGAGAGATTATTCCTAAAATTATTAAAGTAGATTTAGAAAAAAGACCACAAGATTCTTTGCCTACTACATATATTACCCATTGTCCAGAATGTCATGAAGAATTGGTGAGAACAGAAGGGGATGCTAAACATTACTGTGTAAATTACTACGGTTGTCCACCGCAAATTACAGGTAGAATTCAACATTACATTTCTAGAAAAGCTATGGATATTGAGGGGTTGGGAGGAGAAACCGTAGAGCTTCTTTTTAAAGAAGGTTTAATTACAAACTATGCAGATTTGTATACGCTAACCAAAGAAGATGTAATGCCTTTAGAGCGTATGGCAGAGAAGTCGGCAGAGAATTTGGTTACTGGCGTAGCTGCTTCCAAAGAGATTCCTTTTGAGCGAGTTATGTTTGCTTTAGGGATTCGTTTTGTGGGAGAGACAGTTGCTAAAAAGTTAGCTAAAGCATATAAGAATATAGATGCTATTAGTATCGCTACCGTTGAGGAGTTAACCGCTGTAGATGAAATAGGGCAGCGTATTGCAGAAAGTGTGGTGGAGTTCTTTAAAAATGAGAAGAATGTCGAAATTATTAACAGGCTTAAGACGTACGGAATACAGTTTGAGATATCTGCGGATAAATTATTAAATCAGACAGAAAAATTAAAAGGACAGACTTTTGTAGTATCTGGTGTTTTTGAAGTGATTAGTAGAAACGATTTAAAAAAGTTGATAGAAGATAATGGAGGTAAAGTGGGTTCTTCTATCTCTTCCAAGACCTCTTTTTTGGTTGCTGGCGATAAAATGGGGCCTAGTAAACTCGCAAAAGCTGAAAAGTTAGGAATATCTATTATTTCAGAGCAAGATTTCTTAGCTATGGTATAGTTAGAAATAAGGATATATGATAACCAATACTACACGCCGTTTTTGGTATGTGCTACTTTCTTCGTTAGCTTATAAAGTGTCCTATAGGTATTCTGAAAAATAATTTCTGTAGTTCTAGGGGTTTTAGTATATGTTTTCGTTAAACCCAAATAAATATAGAAATTAAAGGGATGTTTTGTTTTACGACATTTAGAATAAATGAAAATGTCGTAGAAATGCCGTATTTATACCGCTATCAAAATATGGTTTCATAAATAACTTTGATGAAAACTAAATAAAAACATTAATGAGTATATTAGGAGAGAAAATTAGCGCAGGTAGAAAAGTAAAAGGTCTTACTCAGGAAGAACTAGCGGAACTCGCAAAAGTAAATTTACGAACAATACAGCGAATAGAAAACAGTGAAAACGAACCGCGAGGAAAAACATTAGTTCTAATTTGTGAAGTGTTAGATATTGACTTGGAGGACTTGCTCCAAAGAAAAATTCAATCTGAAAATAATATTAATCAAGTTTTTGGATATAAATTGGCTTCAAAGGGAACTCGTTTTTTGGCTAATCTGTTAGAGACTTGTATGTACGGGCTGCTTATTTTTTTACCCTACACCATTTATAATACTTCTTCTTTAAAAGGATTTATGAATGGAGATAATCCTATAGGATTTGGATTTGCTGCTATCTTTGGGTTAATTGTAGGAGCTACATTTTATCCAATTTTTACAGGTAATTTAGGACATCGAATGTTTGGTTTGAAAGTTATATCTTCTGAATCTGGAAATGATTTTGAAAAAGCATCAGAAGGAGCTATTCGAGAGATGTTAAAAGGTGTGTTTAGTTTTTTTATTATTCCTATTATCTGGATTTTTTGGGATGATAAAAATCAAAATTTATACGACAAATTGACTAAGACTTACGTTGTAGAAAAAAGATGAAATAAGAATGGTCAATTAATGCATTGTGTTGCTAATAATGGTAACAGAGTCGTGTATAATTAATTGTTAGGTTGAAAGCGTATGTTTTATTTAAATCCAGATATTTGGTTGCGATGATATTATAAGCAAAGTGAATTACTATTATTAGATGTTCTGTCTTATAATTCTTTTATAAAACAAAGGCTGTTTTTCATTCCGATATATTGCTCGTAATTTGGTGTTATTTTGTAGTTGCACTTTTTGTATAGTGCTACTGCTTCTGTTTGTCTGCAACCGGTTTCTAGAACACAAGATTTAAACTTTAATTCCTTTGTCCAGGTTTCCAATTCTTTTAATATGGTGGTTGCAACACCTTTTTTTCTGACTTTGGGAGAAACATACATTCGTTTTATCTCCATAGAAGTGCTGTTCAAAACTTTAAGAGCGCCGCAGCCTACAGGAATATTGTCTTGATAGATAATAATAACATATTTCAGATTTTGAATGGAATTAAACTGATTGTAGAAATCGTGCTCATTACCATCGGTAACAGCTAAATATGTATCTAGTTTTTCTGTTAGTGTAATAAAGTCTTTGTTTTTAGAATTGGTTCTAAGAAGCTTCATGGAATTATACTTTTATAGAAACCCCTTGAGATTGTGTATTGGTAGCGCCGTCAAAATAAAAATCTACTCGCCCTAAATTAATTCCAAAACACCCAACTTGGTTTACTAAGATATCTCTGTCTATAGCATTTTTAACAACAGTAGGTTTTTCAAGAAAAGTATGTGTGTGTCCGCCAATAATTAAATCCGTGTGTTTTGTTTTAGATGCTAGGGTAAGGTCGTCTGGTTTTTGCTCGTTTGCATATTCGTAACCTAAATGCGAAAGGCAAATTATTAAATCGCATTTTTCTACTTCTTTTAATTGCGTTTCTATGTCTGTTGCAATTTCAAAAGGATTAAGGTACTCTGTCTCTTTATATAGTCTTTTGGTAACTAAACCTTTTAATTCAATACCAATGCCGTAAACACCTATTTTAAGGTTGTTAAGCGTGTAGGTTTTGTATGGTTTTGTGTATCCATCTAGAGTGGTATTGCTAAAATTGTAATTAGCAGATAGCAAATCGAATTTTGCATTCGGAATTTGTGCTAATAAACCTTCTACGCCATTGTCAAAATCATGATTTCCTAAAGTAGCAGCATCATATTTTAGCATATTCATTAGCTTAAACTCTAATTCTCCTCCAAAAAAGTTGAAATATGGGGTGCCTTGAAAGATGTCACCGGCATCAAACAATAAGGTGTTGGGGTTTTCTTTTCTAATATTATCTACTAAAGTGGCTCTGCGCGCTAACCCTCCTAGGTTCGGAAAATCGGAATGGTCCGATGGGAACGGGTCTATATGGCTATGTACATCATTGGTGTGTAGAATAGTAATTTTTGTTGGTTTATCTTGGGAACAGGAGCCTAGAGTGAGCCCTCCTAAGCCTACAAAAGCAGAAGTTGCAGAGGTGTTTGTGATAAATTTTCTTCTGTTCATAATTACTTTATTTTATAATAACGATTGTCTACTTTAGGGGAGAGGGTATCTACTTTCTTAAAATAATCTATAATGGCATTTCTAATTTTATAATCGGTTTCAGAAACGTTTAATCCATCTTTAAAAAAGCCCATATTGTCTCCGCCATTTACTAGATAGTTAGATGTGGCTACAAAATATGTTTTAGTATTATCAAAAGGCTTTCCTTGGATATTTAAAGTTTTTAATTTGTTGTTTTTGCTTAATATTACTTGTGCTCCAGAGATTGGGTGTGCTCTTTTAGTGTTTATTAAATATTGCACTAAATCTAATATCGATTTCCCATTTAATTCCACAACAACAATAGTGTTTTCAAAAGGCATAACCTCATAAGCGGTTCTAGCTGTAACGGCTCCTTTAGAAATGATGGAACGTATGCCGCCATGATTTAAAAGAACAAAATCAATATTGTTTCCTGTTCTAGATTTAAATATAGGGTTGGCTTGTATCTTAATAATGTCTGCTATTAGATTTCCAGCAGAGGTATTGTATAGGCCATCTTCTTTAGATATTTTATGCGTAGCATACGCTAAAGTACTGTCTAAAACTTCATTAATGCGATTTCGGTACGGTTTTATGTAATCGTTAATAGAGTCTGTCTCCGCGTAACTGGTGTCAATTGGTATTTGTTTTCCTTCTATTTGGATAAGCTTTTTTGGAGACTCGGAACAAGAGGTTAAAAAACCAATTGTTATAAATATCACAAAATGTGTTATTTTTAAATTCATGATTGTTTTAATTTAGCGCTATCTAAACAAATGAAGATTCTTTACATTTGTAGAAATGTAAAAATACATGTTTAACGGAATAAAAGATAAATTAAAACGTAAATCTGGGGCTAAATTTTTAAAAGCAGAATTGAGTAAGCCATTGGTTGAAGTAGAGCGTAAAAAAGGAATTACATCTATAGGCTGTATAGTAGATTTAGATAAGTTTGAAAACGCGGATCTCTTTTATGAGTTTATTGAAGAATTTTCTTTGCGACCAAATGCTGTTAAAATCATTGGTTATAAGAATTTTTATGATAAAAATTCGCCCTATGCTATACCAGTTTTTTCAGACAAAGATTTGGGGTGGAAAGGAAATATAGAAAATAGTTATGCTTTAGAGTTTTTGAGTAGGGAGTATGATATGCTGGTAAACTATTATGATGAGGAAAACTTATTATTAGAGTTAATGACCGTGAAAACAAGAGCAAGAGTTAATGTAGGGTTTATTGAAGTAGATAAAGTTTATAATGATTTAATATTGAATACTCCTATAAAGAATTTTAAGGTTTTTAAAAAGGAACTTAAAAAATATTTACGAGTATTAAACGAAATAGAATAATGAAAGAATTATTGGGTACAGGTGTTGCTTTAGTCACCCCTTTTAATGAAGAAGGAGCTGTAGATGTTTTTGCTTTAGCTAATATAGTGGAGTATAATATATCTGGAGGAATAGAGTATTTAGTAGTATTGGGAACTACAGGAGAATCTGTAACCTTATCCAAAGGAGAACAACAACTTGTTATAGATACAGTGGTAGCGGCTAATGCAGGGCGTTTGCCTTTGGTTTTAGGTGTAGGAGGCAATAACACAGCAAAGGTGGTAGAGGAGTTGTCTGTTATCGATTTAAGTGATTTTATGGCAGTTCTTTCTGTATCTCCATATTACAATAAGCCAACGCAAGAAGGCGTTTATCAGCATTTTAAAGCCGTTTCTTTGGCGTCTCCAATTCCAATCATATTGTATAATGTTCCTGGTAGGACAGGGAGTAATGTGTTGCCAGAGACAGTAGCTCGTTTAGCTCAAGACTTTGAAAATATTGTTGCAGTAAAAGAGGCATCAGGCGATATAGTACAGGTATTAGAATTGATAAAAAAGACACCTGCTAATTTTCATGTAATCTCTGGAGACGATATTACCGCTCTATCTAGTGTTTTAGCTGGTGGGTCTGGTGTAATTTCTGTTATCGGACAAGGGGTGCCAAAAGAGTTTTCTTCGATGATTCGTTTAGGGTTACAGAAAAAAGTAGCTGAGGCTTTTGCATTGCAATATGATTTACAAGAAGGAATGCAATTAATTTTTGAAGAAGGAAACCCGGCAGGTATAAAAACTATCTTAGAACTTGTAGGTTTATCTAACGCTGCAGTTCGCTTGCCTTTGGTTGAAGCAACGGTTGAGTTAAAACAAAAAATAGGAACATTTGCAAAGCCATTTATTAAGGTTAGAGTATAAATATTTTACTAGAACGTTAAAACTTCCCCAAAAGCATTGTGGTATCCTATGGATGCTTTTATTTTAGCATGATAAAATGTTTTTTATATCCATTGATAATTCCTAATTTTGCAAAATGTTTTTAAATAAGAGGCTCCTTTTTTCATTTGCCATTATCGCTTTAACTTTACAATCCTGTAGTGAGTACCAAAAAGTACTTAAGAACGAAGATGTAAAGGCTAAGTATGATTTGGCAGAAAAGTTTTATAAAGAGAAAGATTTTAAGCGATCTAATCGTTTGTTCGAGCAAATAGCTCCTAAATACATTGGTAAACCTCAAGGGGAGCGCGTAATGTTTTTCTTTGCGGATACGTATTTTCAGAGAGAGGACTATAATATGGCAGGTTATCAATTTGAAAGATTTATAAAATCGTACTCCAAAAGTGATAAGATACAAGAAGCTGCTTTTTTAGGGGCAAAAAGTTATTATATGCTTTCTCCTAATTATTCTCTAGACCAAACAGATACGGATAAAGCTCTTTTAAAACTTCAGAATTTTATAAACACCTATCAAGATTCAGAGTATTTTGCAGAAGCTAATGTTTTGGCAAAAGAGCTTACAACAAAAAAGGAACAGAAAGCTTTTGAGATTGTAAAGCAGTATAATAAACTAGGAGAGTTTAATTTTGAGTTGTTAAAATCAGCTGTAGCTGGAAGTGACAATTTTATTTCAGATTATCCAGGTTCTATATATAAAGAAGAAGCTTTGTTTGTAAAGTTAGATGCTTTAACGCATATGGCGATGAATAGCTTTGAATCATTAAAAACAGAACGTTTGGGCAATGCAAAAGGTGCTTATGACGTTTTAAAGAAAAAGTTTCCTGAAACAAAATTCAGTGAAGAAGCGGATAACTTGCTTAAGAAAATAGAAAAAGAATTAAAAAGACTTCCTGAAGAAGCAAAATAAATACTTGTTATTATGAACATGAACGATTTAAAAAACTCGCAAGCTCCTGTTTCAACAACGACCATTAATAAGAATGAGTTCGATAAGCAAACAGAGAATATTTATGAAGCTATTTCTATTACCGCTAAAAGAGCAGTACAGATTAATTCTGACATAAAAAAAGAGCTTTTAGAGAAGTTAGAGGAGTTTGCTACATACAGTGATAGTTTAGAAGAAGTTTTTGAAAATAAAGAACAAATAGAAGTTTCTAAATTTTACGAAAAACTACCTAAGCCGCATGCATTAGCAGTAGAAGAGTGGTTGAATGAAAAAATTTATTACAGAAATACGGAAAAAGACGCGTAATGTATGTTAGCTAATAAGAACATCCTTTTAGGAATTACCGGAGGGATTGCGGCTTATAAAACTACATTTCTTGTTCGTTTACTTATTAAAGCTGGTGCCAATGTTAAAGTTGTTTTAACAGAGAGCGCCAGCTCTTTTGTTTCTCCGCTAACCTTAGCAACACTCTCTAAAAATCCGGTGCCAATTTCTTTTGTTTCCACAGAAGATAATCAGGTAGATTGGAATAATCATGTAGAGCTAGGTTTGTGGGCAGATATTATGATTATTGCGCCTGCAACAGCAAACACTATGTCTAAAATGGCAAGTGGAGCTAGTGATAATTTATTGTTGACCGTTTATTTATCTGCAAAATGCCCAGTTTATGTAGCACCAGCTATGGATTTGGATATGTATAAGCATCCTTCAACAAAAGTTTCTATTGAAAAATTACAATCCTTTGATAATATAATTATACCAGCAACCTCTGGTGAATTGGCTAGTGGTTTGCATGGCGAAGGTAGAATGGCAGAACCAGAAGATATAGTAGCTTTCATTGAAAGCGATTTGGCTAAGAATCTTCCATTGAGGGGTAAAAAAGTATTAATTACAGCAGGCCCAACCTATGAAGCTATTGATCCCGTGCGTTTTATTGGGAATCATTCTTCAGGTCTAATGGGTTTTGAGTTGGCTAAAAGTGCGGCGAATCTTGGAGCTGAGGTAATATTAATCTCAGGGCCATCCAAATACACTGTGAATCATAATTTTATTGATTTAATAAAGGTAGTTTCTGCAGACGAAATGTACCAAGAAGTACATAAGTACTACAAAAAAATAGATATTGCTATTTGTGCAGCAGCAGTTGCGGATTATAAGCCTAAAACCAAAGCAACTCAAAAAATAAAGAAGAAAGCAGACGAATTCTCTATAGAGCTTGTGAAGAATAAAGATATTTTGTTTTCTCTAGGAGAGCAGAAGGAGAATCAGTTTTTAGTTGGCTTTGCATTAGAGACAGAGAATGAGGTGGAAAATGCAACAGGGAAGCTAAAGAGAAAAAATTTAGATGCTATCGTTCTTAACTCTTTGAATGATAATGGCGCAGGTTTTGGTAAGGCGACTAATAAAATTACTTTTATAGATACCAAGTCGCAGATAAAAACGTTTGAATTAAAGACTAAGGCAGAAGTTGCGTTAGATATATTAAACGAAATAATTCAAAGACTAGATGCGTAATTTAATTGTCGCTATATTTTTTTTAGGTTCTACCTTGTTTTTAAAAGCGCAGGAGTTAAACTGTAAGATTACTATAAATTCGGATCAGGTTTCCCAAACTAATCAACAAGTTTTTAAAACTTTAGAACGTTCGTTGAACGATTTTGTGAATAAAAATAAATGGACAAATAAAGTGTATAAAGAAAACGAGCGTGTAAATGCGCAAATCTTTATTACGATAACCGACTATGAGTCTAATAGGTTTAAAGGCAATCTTCAGATTCAATCTTCTCGACCCGTTTTTAATACCTCTTATGATACCCCTGTATTTAACTACAAGGACAATCAATTTAATTTTGAGTATATAGAATTTCAACCTTTGATTTTTAATGAGAATGTTTACGAATCTAACTTGGTAAGTGTAATAGCTTACTATGCCTATGTTATTTTAGGGTTAGATGCGGACACATTTGCATTAGAAGGAGGGAATGAATTTTTTAGAAAGGCACAGAGTATAGTTACGCAAGCCCAAGGCGGTAATTCTTCCGGGTGGAGTCAGTCTTCGGACCGTAGTAGGTTTGAGTTAATCGATAACCTATTATCTAATACATACAAAGAATATAGGGTTGCTATGTATAATTACCATAGAAAAGGATTAGATATTCTTGGGGATAATAATAGTACAGGAAAGCAGATAATAGCAGGTACCATGAATCTGTTTGATACTATGCAAAAAAGAAGACCCAACGCTTTTTTAATACAAACTTTTTTTGATGCCAAGTCCGAAGAGATTCTAAATGTCTTCTCTGGTGGGCCTAAAGTAGATATTATTAAGCTTAAAGAAACTCTTACTAGGGTGGCACCGTTATATTCCAGCACTTGGAATGATATAAAGTATTAACACTATTTTTTTACGATAGAATATAGAGTACATTTGTAGCAATAAAAAACATCTACATTGCTAACAAATCTTTCCATTAAAAACTATGCGCTAATAGATCAGTTGAATGTTGCGTTTACAAATGGTTTTACAGTAATTACAGGAGAAACAGGAGCTGGTAAATCTATTCTGCTAGGAGGCTTGTCTTTGGTATTAGGTAAACGAGCAGATTTATCATCCCTGAGAGATAAAACTGTAAAGTGCGTAATTGAGGCAGAATTTTTGGTAGATAAATATAATTTAAAGCGCTTTTTTGAAAAGAACGATTTGGATTATGAAGATACCACCATAATTAGAAGAGAAATACAGCCAAGTGGCAAGTCTAGAGCTTTTATTAACGATAGCCCAGTTACTTTAGATATTCTTTCGAAATTAGGAGATAGTTTGATTGATGTGCATTCGCAACATCAAACCTTGCAATTAACAGATAACGATTTTCAGTTAAAAGTAGTAGATGCTTTGGCGGACAATACCGCTAAACTTCAAAAGTATAGAGAGGCTTTAAAGCTGTATCAATCTTTAGTCAAAGAACTACAAGAATTAATAGATTTCCGTGATAATGCTTCCAAAGAGCAAGATTATAATAGTTTTTTATTGAAAGAGCTAGAGTCGGCGCCTTTAAAAGAAGGAATTGTAGAAGAGTTAGAGGAGCAATATGAGCAGTTGAATAATGTAGAGTTGATTATGGAGCAATTAGGTTCTGGGAATCAATTGTTAAATGACGAGCAAATAGGGGTGGTAGGAGCTCTTTCTCAATTAAAGCAAGTAACGACTAAATTGTCTGGTTATGGCTCTCAGTACACTTCTTTAAATGAAAGAGTACAGTCTGTTTTTATAGAGTTAGATGACATAAGTTCTGAGCTTCAGAATTGTATAGAGAATACAGAAGTAAACCCTAAATTATTAGAAGAAGTTAATAGTAAATTGCAGTTGTTGTACGATTTACAAAAGAAGCACAGTGTTTTAACTATGGCTGATTTGATTGCCGTACGAGAAGATTTAAACGAAAAAGTTTCTACAACAGAAAATATAGAATCTACCATAAAAGAAAAAGAAGATAGACTATTAAAAGGGAAAGAGGTATTAGAGAAATTTGCTTTAGATATTAGGAGAAGAAGGGAAAAAGTAATTCCTAGTTTAAAAAAACAATTAGAAAATTCTTTAGTGTCTTTGGGTATGCCTAGCGCTTCTTTTAAAATGGAAATACATGCTTCTGGAGATTATAAAACATCTGGAAAGGATGATTTAGTTTTCTTGTTTTCTGCTAACAAAGGAGGGAATTACGGAGAACTTAAAAAGGTGGCTTCGGGTGGAGAACTTTCTAGAATAATGCTGGTAATAAAGGCTATACTTGCTAAGTATGAGAATTTACCAACGATAATGTTCGATGAAATAGATAGTGGAGTTTCCGGCGAAATATCTAGCCAAATGGGGGTTATTATGAAAAATATGAGTGCAGATATGCAAGTTTTTTCAATAACACATTTACCACAAGTTGCTTCTAAAGGAAAACAGCATTATAAAGTTAAAAAAACAGAAGATAATAAAGGAACAAGAACTAGTTTGTATATGCTGTCTAATGAAGAAAGAGTAGAGGAACTTGCAGAAATGTTGGGAGGGAAAGAACGTTCAGATTCTGCAATAGCCCATGCAAAAGAACTATTAAATGGCGCATAGATTTTTATAGCTGTTTTACTTCTTTTTTTTTAACATATTTTAAATATCTTTGATTTTTATAAAAACCTAAGAACAGGAACATGGCATACAATTTATTGAAAGGCAAAAGAGGAATTATATTTGGAGCATTAGATGAGAATTCTATTGCATGGAAAACGGCACTTAGTGTTCATGAAGAAGGCGGTACTTTTGTGCTTACCAATGCCCCAATTGCTTTGCGTATGGGTCAATTAAAAGAATTAGGGGAAAAGACTGGTTCAGAAATTATTCCTGCAGATGCAACTAGTGAAGAAGATTTAAACAATCTTATTACTAAATCTATGGAAATTTTAGGAGGTAAAATAGATTTTGTATTACACTCTATAGGTATGTCTATCAATGTAAGAAAGGGTAGGTCTTATATGGATGAGAATTACGATTTTACGGCCAAGGGATGGGATATTTCAGCATTGTCATTTCATAAAGTAATGCAATCTCTTTATAAAAATGATGCTATGAAAGAATGGGGAAGCATTGTTGCTTTAACCTATATGGCAGCGCAAAGAAGTTTTCCAGATTATAACGATATGGCAGATAATAAAGCGTATTTAGAGTCTGTTGCTCGTAGCTTTGGTTATTTCTTTGGTAAAGATAAAAAAGTAAGAGTAAATACGATATCGCAATCGCCAACAGCAACAACTGCAGGGCAGGGAATAAAAGGATTTAATGGCTTTATTAACTTTGCGGAGGAAATGTCTCCCTTAGGTAATGCAAGCGCTCAAGATTGTGCAGATTATACTTTAACGTTGTTCTCTGATCTTACTCGTAAGGTTACTATGCAGAACTTATTTCATGATGGAGGATTTTCGAACACAGGTGTAAGTAGAGAAGTTATGGATAAGTTCGAGTAAAACTTATTATTTAAAATAATGTATTAGGTTGACTTTTGAAGAGTGATTTTTCAAAAGTCGACTTCTTTTTTTATATAACCCTAGGTAATTAAGGTTCTTATGGATTTATCTTTTTCATTTATTGTTCCTGTCTATAACAGACCTAATGAGGTGTCGGAGTTGTTAGAGAGTCTTTCTAAGCAGACGTATAAAAAGCCTTTTGAAATAGTAATAATAGAAGATGGCTCTACAATTTCTTCAGAGAATATAGTCGAGAGTTTTAAATCTAAACTAAATATATCATACTATAAAAAATTTAACTCAGGACCAGGAGATTCTAGAAATTATGGAATGCGAAGGGCAAAGGGGAATTACTTTATTGTTTTAGATTCCGATTGTATCATTCCCTCGCAATATTTAGAAGTTGCAGAAAAATCATTAGAGGATAATTTTGTGCATTGTTATGGTGGTCCAGATGCGGCGCACGATTCGTTTACAGCCGTTCAGAAGGCAATAAACTATGCAATGACTTCTTTGTTTACTACAGGAGGAATTCGTGGGAATAAGAATGCAGTAGATAAGTTTCAACCTCGTAGTTTTAATATGGGTATTTCTAAAGAAGCTTTTGAAGATGTTGGGGGGTATGGAAATATACATCCAGGAGAAGACCCCGATTTAACAATTCGTATATGGAATAAAGGGTATGATACTAGATTAATACCAGAGGCTTACGTATATCATAAACGCAGGATAGATTGGAACAAGTTTTATATTCAGGTCAATAAATTTGGGATGGTTAGGCCTATTTTAAATAAATGGCACCCGGAGACAACTAAAATTACCTATTGGTTTCCTTCTTTATTTTGTGTGGGTTTTATAGGAGCGTTCTTTTTGTTACTGTTTGGGTTTTGGTTGCCAATAGCTTTTTACGGCGCATATTTTTTAGGGTTATTTTTTCATTCCCTAGTGCAGAATAAAAATATAGTTGTTGCAGCACTTTCTTTAGTTGCTGTTATAATTCAATTTGTGGGTTATGGGTATGGTTTTTTAAAATCTACATTTTGGATTAACTTTAGTAAAAAAAAACCAAGAGAGATATTCCCCAAATTATTCTTTAAAACAAACCATATACTTTGATACAGAGAATCGGTAAACATTTAAAAAAGAGAAAGGTAAAAATATTTTTAGTGTTTTTACTAGTTTCTAGTATGGCTTGGTTTATCAATAAATTGTCAGAATCTTATACGAGTAGAGCTACATTTAAATTAAGTTATATTAATGTTCCTAAAGGATATTTGTTAAAATCGGCATCTAAAGAGAGTTTAGAAGTAAAACTAGAAGCAAGTGGATTTCAGTTTTTGGGTTTTGGATTTAATGCAAAAGATATATCTATAGATATATCTGAAGCAAGTAAAAAAAAATCCAAATTTATTTTATCGCAAAAGAAAATTCAAAAGCAGGTAGAAAAAAAGTTACCTAACTCTATAGTTTTGATAGATTTAGATAAAGAAGATGTTATTTTTGAGCTGGTAGAGATTATAACAAAAAATGTTCGTGTAGAAGTGAATATTAAAATGAATCTTCAGAAAAATTGCATGTTAGATGGGGCGATACTACTAGAGCCAAAAACTATAGAAGTTACAGGGCCAACCAATGAGATAGATACGCTGCAAAGTATAAAAACAAAATTGGTAGAATTAAAAGATATAGATGAAAATTTTTCTAAAACCATTCTAACAATAGAACCTAGTGGCTTAAATAATACAACTTATAATACCAATAAAGTTGTTATTAGTGGTAAGGTTTCTCGTTTTTCAGAAAAAATGATAGAAAATATTCCTATTACTATTATAAATCTTCCGAAAGGAGCCATTGTAAAGACATTCCCAGATAGAGTTAAGGTATTATGCAAGGCTAAGTTAGGAGTGTTAAAAACTATTTCTGAAAATAACTTTACTGTTATAGCGGATTACAAGGATATGATAGAGGGTAATGAAAAAGTCACTTTAAATGTGGGTAATGTACCTAATAACGTATATAGCGCTACATTAATAGAAAAAGAAGTAACTTATATTATTAGCGAGGAATGAAAGTAGTTGGTTTAACGGGGGGTATTGGTAGTGGAAAAACAACTGTAGCTACATTGTTTAACGCATTGGGAGTACCTGTATATAATTCAGATTTGCAAGCCAAGGAGTTAATGCAAAATTCCAAAATTTTAATACAAAAAATAAAAGCCTTATTAGGAGAAGAATCCTATAAAGAAGGGAAACTAAATAGGTCTTATATAGCACAAAAAATTTTTGGTGACAGGGAATTATTAAGTAAGCTAAATGCTATTGTGCATCCAGCAGTAAGGGAAGACTTTTTACATTGGCTTTCTAGTCAAAATCATGCATACGTTATACAAGAAACAGCTTTATTGTTTGAGAATAAGGCAGAAAAGCTGTATGATAAAATTATTTTAGTTACTGCTCCAGAGGAGGTTCGTGTACAACGCGTATTGCAGAGAGATAAGAATACAAGAGAAGCTATATTGGCAAGGATTAATAACCAATTAAGTGATATTGTTAAAATTCCAAAAGCAGATTTTGTATTAGAGAATATTAACCTGGAAGAAACAAAAGAAAAAGTAGAAAAACTGAATAGGCATCTCCTTGAATATAGATAGAGTTACGCCATTTTAACATTTTTGTTAAGGTTTGGTTAAACGTGCAATTTTCTATATGTTAAATCTTAATTTTACAGAGAATGAATAAGAGGTTGTTTGTTGTTATGGTAGTATTGATGAGCCTCTCATTGGTAGGAATAATCTTTGTTCAAATCTTTTGGATTAAACAATCTGTAGAAGATAAAGAAGAGCAATTTTCGCACACAGTGTTTGATGCTTTGAATAATGTTGCGGATAAGATATCTAGTAGAGAAACTAGAAACTATTTTGATAGATATATGAATCTAAAAGATAGTATCGGGGAACTGAAAAATTCCAGTATAGGAAATTTTTTCTATATAAACAGAGACCTTAATTCTAATGAGATACGAATGTATTCTCATGGCATTTTAGAGGAAGATTACAATATAGCATCTACGTTCTTTGACAATGGTAATGAGGATAACAACCTTCCTACAATAAAAAATTATACGAGTAAACGTACTACGACTATTTTTAAAGAGAATGTAGGTTTAGATGGCAAGCAGCAAGAGCTTAATGCTGTACAGAAGTTTGAGAAAATAGGAGGTTTAACAGAGATAGTTAAGGCTCAAATGGAAGATGTTTTTAGTGATTACGCTAAAATGGTGCCTATTCACCAAAGAGTTTCTACGCAAGAGATAGAACTTCTGTTAGATCGCGAGCTTAAAAACAGAGAGATAAATGTAGCTTTTGAGTATGGTGTATATAGTAAAGGGTTACCAACTAAAGTAAAGTCTAAAAAATTTAAGTATAGTAAGAAAAATATTTATAAATCTCCCATATTTAAAGATTTAGAGGGGAACTCAAATTTTTCTTTACTTATTAGTTTCCCTAAAAAGAAACGGTTTTTAATTCAGTCTATATTGGGTATGGCTGGTCTGTCACTTCTGTTTACTTTGATAATTGTAGTTGCATATGCAGGAGCTATTTATCAATTAATTCAGCAAAAGCAGATATCGGAGATTAAAACGGATTTTATAAATAATATGACGCATGAGTTTAAAACACCCATAGCAACTATTAATTTGGCTGTAGAGGCTATTAAGAATCCGCAAATAATAGATGATAAAGAGAAGGTGATGCGCTATTTGCAAATGATACGAGATGAGAATAAACGTATGCATGCACAAGTAGAAAATGTATTGCGAATATCTAAGCTAGAAAAGAATCAATTAGATATTAGTAAGGATAGGGTAGACGTACACGATATAATAGAAGATGCTATTGCTCATGTGTCTTTAATAGTAGAAGATAGAGGAGGTTATATAGAAAGACATTTAGATGCAACACGTACAGAGGTTTTGGCAAACGAAATGCATTTTACCAATGTTGTAGTTAATATTTTAGATAATGCCATTAAGTATTCTGAAGAAGCACCAAAAATAGATGTGTATACAGAGGTTGCAAAAAATAATATACTAATAAAAGTACAAGACCAAGGCTCAGGAATGAGTAAAGCAGTTTTAAAGAAGGTATTCGAAAAATTTTATAGAGAGCATACAGGAAACATACATAATGTAAAAGGCCATGGATTGGGACTTTCTTATGTAAAAAAAATAATAGATGATCACCAAGGTGATGTTTATGTAGAAAGTGAAAAAGGAAAAGGAAGTACTTTCTATATAAAATTACCGTTAATATAATATACTATGGAAACAGTAAATAAGAAAATACTATTAGTAGAAGATGACCCAAATTTTGGTATCGTATTAAAGGATTATTTGTCAATGAATAATTTTGATGTAGTCCTTGCTAAAAATGGTATGGAAGGATTTGAAAAATTTAAAAAAGATAATTATGATATCTGTATTTTAGATGTTATGATGCCTTATAAAGACGGGTTTACTTTGGCTAAAGAGATAAGAGAAAAGAACGAAAATGTTCCGATTGTATTTCTTACTGCTAAAACCATGAAAGAAGATGTTTTAAAAGGGTATAAGGCAGGGGCTGATGATTATTTAAACAAACCTTTCGATTCTGAGGTGCTTCTTATGAAGCTTAAAGCAATACTTCAGAGAAAAGCATCTAATACACTTGCAGATAGTAGAAAATTTGAATTTACGATCGGCGGGTTTCATTTAAATTCTAAACTAAGATTTTTAAAATACGGAGAAGAAGAGCCTATAAAATTATCTCCTAAAGAGAATGAGCTATTGCGTCTTTTGGCTTTGCATGAAAATGATTTAATGCCTAGGGAATTAGCATTGACTAAGATTTGGAGAGATGATAATTATTTTACTTCTCGTAGTATGGATGTGTATATAGCTAAATTACGTAAGTATTTAAAACGTGATGAAACTGTAGAGATTCTAAACATTCATGGAGAAGGATTCCGTTTGGTGATAAAAACAGAGTAGTTATTCTCTATAGGTATTTATAAACAAAAAGCACGCTTAAAAATATAGGCGTGCTTTTGTTTGTAGGTGTTTTTTTAAATGATTTTTGTAGGTAGAAAGTGTATAGGTTTTATGTTGATTTATCGCAGCTTAAAATCCCAGACAAAGAAAATAGAAGTTTTAGGTGTCTTGTATTTCATTCAATTTATAATCAATAATGGGGAATATGTTTTCTGGTATATAATCGTATTCTACCCAGATAGTATCCGCATTTTTTTTAAACCAAGTTTGCTGTCTTTTAGCAAACCGGCGTGTGTTTTTCTTAATTTCGGAAACAGCGAAATCTAAAGTCCATTCCTTATTTAAATACATAAATAGTTCTCTATAGCCAACGGTTTGGAGTGCATTTAGGTCTTTCTGTTCTTTTAAGGATTTTACTTCCTCTAGAAGACCTCCTTCCATCATAACATCTACCCGTCTATTAATTCTGTCGTAAATAATTTTTCTATCAGCGGTAAGACCAACGGTAATTACTTTAAAAGGTCGGTTATCTTTTTTATCGGTTATAAAAGAGGAGTAAGGGTGTCCTGAGCCAATACAAACCTCTAAAGCTCTTATTATTCTATGTGGATTTTCTATATCTACTTTGGAGTAATATTCAGGGTCTAACTCTTTAAGTTGATCTTGTAAGCTTTTCATTCCTTTGGTTTCTAGAATGGTATTTAGATTCTCTCTAATGCTAGGGTTTATTTTAGGGAATTTGTCTAATCCTTTGGTTGCTGCATCAACATATAAACCGCTACCACCAACTAATACTACTATAGGGTTTTCTTTATGTAAATGGCTTATACAGTCTAAAGCTTCTTTTTCAAAATCGCCAACAGAATAGGAATCTCTAATACTCTTATTTTGTATAAAATGGTGTTTGGCCGCTTTAAGTTCCTCTTTTTCTGGTACCGCCGTACCAATGTACATTTCTTTAAAAAATTGCCTAGAGTCAGCAGAAATTATTTCTGCATTATAATGTTTTGCAATATGTATGGCTAATTTCGTTTTTCCGATAGCAGTGGGCCCAACAACAGAGATTACTTTTTTTTTCATTATAGTTTACTTCCGCAATTAAAACAGTGAGTAGCATCATCCCTATGTCCTTCTGATGAGCAACTTAGGCAAGATTGCGTGTTTAAGTGTACTTTTTTATCTTCTATTTTACCTTGCTTTGTAAATTCAGAAGTAACAATGCCTGTAGGAACTGCAATTATACCGTAACCTAATATCATAACGATAGTTGCAATAAGTTGTCCTAATGGTGTTTGGGGTGCAATATCTCCGTATCCTACCGTTGTAAGCGTAACAATAGCCCAGTAGATACTCCTAGGAATACTGGTGAAGCCAGCAGCATCATCCTCAACAAGATACATTATAGTACCCATAATTACAGAAAGTATTAAGACAGCATAAATAAAAACCGCAATTTTGGTTCTACTGGCTTTTAATGCACGTGTTAATTGAGAGGCTTCTCCTAAAAACTGGACGAGTTTTAAAATTCGGAAAACACGTAATAAACGTAGAGCTCTGACAGCTAATAATACCTGAGACCCTATAAAAAAATAAGAAAGGTAAAGAGGAATTGTAGAAATGAAATCTATGATTCCATAAAAGCTAAAAATATATTTAAATGGTTTTTTAATGCTTATAATTCTAGCAATGTATTCTATAGAGAAGAAAATAGTAATAATCCATTCCCATGTGAGTAAAACTTTGTGGTAGTTAGCATCTATATCTTTTACACTCTCTAGCATAACAAGAATAACACTTACTATTATAAGAATAAAAAGAATAATATCGAACCATTTCCCTACAGGAGTGTCTGCTTCATAAATAATTTCATGAAGTTTATCTTTCCATTTGGATGTAGTTTTTTGTTTACTCAAAATTTATGTATTCAGGTCAATTATTTTTACAACTCTTTTCTTTCTTAAATAGGATTCTATAATATGAATTGCATTTTTACCGCTTTTCATAGGTGTAATAATAGATTCTAATATAGCAATATTATTTATTTGATGGTTTAAATCGTAATAGCCAAGACCAATAAACGTACCTTCTTTAATTAAAATAGCGCTGTATTCGCCAATTTCACGGCCCTTATCTACTATAATAACGCTTTTGTTGGCTAAGCTATATTTTTCAATAACTTGGGCAACTCTCTTGTTATATTCTTCTACTGTTTCTTTCTGAACACAAGCTCCTTTGCATTTTTCTTCATTAAACTTAGAACAGTTTGTTTTAGCTTCAGAAAGACCGTTTAACTTATCGCATAAACAAAACTCTTCATTGATTTTGTAAATAAAATTTTTAGCACCATGAATACTATTAAAAGTGGTGATGTTTTCTCTGTTACCATTAATATGACTAGCGTTGAGGGTTATGTAGCCTTCTTTGGTGTACCCTTTATATAAGGCATGAGAATATAGTTTTGGTTTTACTTTGTTATTGTAGCGTGGCTTGTTTTTTAAGAGCTCTTCATGTTCTTTTAATAGAGAAATTAATTCGCTGCCCGTTTTTTCAAAAGTCACCTTTTTTGTTTCTTTTTGTAGTTTTCTAGCGCGATCCCCTCTCTTAATAAAATGGTCGTTCACTCTTTTCTTAATATTCTTAGTGTGCCCTAAGAAAAGTATATCTCCATCCTTATTATGCATGTAATACACTCCTGTTTCAGAGGGGAGTTCTTGTATAATATCTAATTGGTTCTCCGATAGTTCTCCGTGTGTTTCTTTGCGTATTACGCTTTTAATGATAGATTTATCGGTGTCCTTGGTAAGTAAGAGTTTAAATAATTTAATGGTAGCTAAGGCGTCTCCGTTTGCTCTATGCCTATCACTCACAGCTATGCCTAAAGAGCGTACTAATTTACCAAGGCTATAGGATTCGGCATCGGGTAATAGTGTTTTAGAAAGATCTACTGTACAAAGCGTTTTTCGTTCAAAATTATACCCTAGTCTTTTAAATTCTGTGCGAAGAATTCTATAATCGAATTGTGCGTTGTGAGCAACAATAACAGTGTCTTCTGTGATTTCTACAATACGTTTAGCTACTTCATGAAACTTGGGAGCTGTGCGTAGCATTTTATTATTTATACCGGTAAGTTTCACTACAAAGGGTTGAATATCTTTTTCTGGATTTACTAGGCTAATAAATGTATCAACTACTTGGTGTCCATCAAATTTATGAATTGCAATTTCTGTAATGCCTTCTTCATTGTATTTTCCTCCGGTAGTTTCTATATCTAGTATTGTGTACATTTATTAGTGTTCTTTGGGTGCTAAGACCCAAATATTTAGTTAAGCGTAATTTCTATTACCAAAGATACTACTTCCGATGCGCACCATGGTGCTACCTTCTGCAATTGCTAGAGGATAATCCCCGCTCATTCCCATAGATAAAACGTTTATATTAGGAAGTATTTTTTTGGCTTGGGTAAAAGTATTTTTTAAAGTTTTAAACTCTTCTTTAACTTGATTTTTGTTATCTGTGAAGGAGGCCATGCCCATTACCCCTTTAATTTTAATATTTTCAAGAGCTTTAAAAGCTGGATCGTTAAGGAGTTCTATTAATTCTTTTTCGTCTAAACCAAACTTGGTGTCTTCTTGTGCTATATGTATTTGTAGAAGACAAGAAATGATTCTGTTGTGTTTTACAGCTTGTTTGTTTATTTCGGTTAATAGTTTTAAGCTATCTACCCCATGAATTAAAGAAATAAATTCTGCCATATACTTTACCTTATTACGCTGTACATGACCAATCATATGCCATTCGATGTCTTTGGGGAGAGCCTCCCATTTTTGTGCCATTTCCTGAATTTTATTTTCACCAAAAATACGTTGCCCAGCATTATAGGCTTCTTGTAAATCAGGTATTGGTTTGGTCTTAGAAACGGCAACCAAGGTTACTCCTTTGGGGAGTGATTCTTTTATTTTTAGCAAATTTTCCTTTACAGACATGTAGTATCAGTACTATTTTTTAAACAAACTGTTTAGCAATTTTTTCGGCCTTTTTGGTTTCTGAGTAATCATAGAAACCTTCGCCAGATTTAACGCCTAATTTACCAGCCATAACCATATTAACTAATAATGGACAAGGTGCATATTTGGGGTTTTTAAACCCATCGTAAAGAACATTAAGAATAGATAAGCAAACATCTAAACCAATAAAATCTGCTAATTGTAATGGTCCCATTGGGTGTGCCATTCCTAATTTCATAACCGTATCAATTTCGTTTACTCCAGCTACACCATTATAGAGTGTTTCAATAGCTTCATTTAGCATGGGCATTAAAATACGATTGGCAACAAAACCAGGATAATCGTTTACTTCTGTAGGTGTTTTTCCTAATTGAAGAGACAAATCCATTATCGCCTTTGTGGTTTCATCCGAAGTGTTATATCCTCTAATTATTTCCACCAATTTCATAATTGGTACTGGGTTCATAAAATGCATCCCAATTACTTTATCCGCTCTATTGGTAGCTGCAGCTATTTGTGTTATAGAAATAGAAGAAGTGTTTGTTGCTAAAATGGTATTGCTTTGGCATACTTCATCTAATTCTTTGAATATTTTTAATTTTAAATCTTTACGTTCTGTTGCAGCTTCTACAACTAATGCTGCATTTTGCACACCATCTGGTATAGCGGTGAATGTAGATATGTTAGCTAATGTATCCGACTTAATTTTCTCAGTGATTTTTTCCTTTGCAATAAGACGGTCTAAGTTTTTAACAATAGTAGCTAAGCCTTTTTCTAAAGAGGCTTCAGAAATATCTATGAGATTTACTTTAAAACCGTTTTGAGCAAAAACATGAGTAATTCCATTTCCCATGGTGCCCGCGCCTATAACTGCTATATTCTTCATCTTATTTGTCTTTAAAAGATTGTATAATTGCTAAAGCTACTTTTAAAGCTTCTGTGCCATCTTGTAGCGTAACTATTGGAGTGGTATTTGTATTAATGGCATCCGCAAAAGTTTCTAATTCATCTAAAATGGCATTATTAACTTCTATCTCTGGGTTTTCAAAATAAATTTGCTTTTTTTCTCCTTCCGCATTTTGTAAAATCATATCAAAATCGCCTGCTTTTTCTGGAGCATCTTTCATTTTTACAACTTCTACTTTTTTCTCTAAAAAATCTACAGAAATATAAGCGTCTTGTTGAAAGAAGCGAGATTTACGCATATTCTTTAAAGATATTCTACTTGCTGTTAAGTTAGCAACACAACCGTTTTCGAACTCTAAACGAGCATTTGCAATATCAGGAGATTTACTAATTACAGAAACGCCACTTGCATTGATTTTTTTAACTTTAGATTTAACAACACTAAGTATAGCATCAATGTCATGAATCATTAAATCTAAAACAACAGGAACATCTGTGCCTCTGGGGTTAAATTCTGCTAATCGATGTGTTTCTATAAACATTGGGGACTCTATACTGTTTTTTACAGCAGAAAAAGCAGGATTAAAACGCTCTACATGCCCCACTTGCCCTTTAACATTATATTGATTAGCTAAAGAAATTAATTCTTCAGCCTCTTCTAGTGTATTTGTTATAGGTTTTTCTATAAATACATGTTTTCCGTTTTCAATGGCTTTTTTTGCGCAATCGAAATGAGAAAGGGTAGGGGTTACAATGTCTATTACATCTACAGCGTTAATAAGAGTATTGATATTGTCATAATAAGTGTACCCAAATTCATCGGCAACTTTTTTGCCATTTATAGCATCTGGATCATAAAATCCTATTAACGTATATTTTTCGGATTCGTTTAGTAGGCGGAGGTGTATTTTTCCTAAATGACCAGCTCCTAATACTCCAACTTTCAGCATGAATTTTGTTTTTTCAAAAATAAGCATACTTTAGAAGTTTATTGCGTTGGTGGATTAAAAGTTTATTGTTATTATAGGTAGAAAAGTATTAATGATATGGTCTATTAAAATTATATAAGAAATAACATTTACCGTTTACATTTCTAATTAACTTTCCTAACTTTGGAAAACCAAAACCAACCGATTGAAAGATACTCTTAAGCATAGTGGAATGCGTAATAAATTAGCAGAAGTGCTAATAGAAAAAGGCATAGTAGATAATGATGTTTTAAATGCAATACGTAAAATACCCAGGCATTTATTTATAGATAGTAGTTTTGAGGGGCATGCTTATCAAGACAAAGCTTTTCCTATAGCAGCATCCCAAACTATTTCTCAACCATATACTGTAGCTTTTCAGACGGAACTTTTACAAGTGTCTGCAAATCAAAAAATATTAGAGATAGGTACCGGTAGTGGTTACCAGACAGCTGTTTTACTTGCGCTACATGCTAAAGTGTATTCTATTGAGAGGCAATTAGAACTTTTTAAAAAGACCAGTATCTTTTTTAAGAAAATGGGGTATAGACCTAAAAAAATGATTTTTGGTGATGGTTATAAGGGAATGCCGGAAGAAGCTCCTTTCGATGGTATAGTTGTTACGGCGGGCGCACCAGAGGTTCCTAAACCATTATTAGCTCAGCTGAAAATAGGTGGGCGTTTGGTTATTCCTGTTGGTATAGATGACCAAATAATGACTTTGTTTGTTCGGAAGTCAGAGAAAGAATTTCAGAAGACAGAATTAGGTTCTTTTCGTTTTGTTCCTTTGTTAGAGAATAAAAATTAAGATTTAAAATTTTTCTTAACGCGGTCTAAATCTCTTTTGTTGTCGCGGTCTTTCATTGTTTCTCTTTTGTCATAAAGTTTTTTACCTTTTGCTAAGGCAATATTCATTTTGGCAAATCCTTTTTCGTTTATAAAGAGATTAAGTGGTACAATGGTAAGGCCAGAGTTTTTTACTTCACGGTCTAGTTTCTTTAGTTCCCTTTTATTTAAAAGAAGTTTACGAGCAGCCTTTGGCTTGTGGTTGTAATGAGAGCCATGAGAATATTCATCAACCTGCATATTAATCACAAAAAGCTCTCCTCTTTCATTAAATTCACAAAAACTTTCGGTTATGGAAGCTCTTCCGAAACGAATAGATTTTATTTCTGTTCCAGACAAAACAATACCTGCGGTATATTTGTCTAAAATCTCGTATTCAAAACGAGCCTTTTTATTTTTAATGTTGATGTTAGTTTGCATAGTAAAGCAAAAATAAGCACAATAATTTTATAACTCTTTTTAATAATTTAGAAAATTAGAATAAGAATTGTAATTAAAAAGTTTATTTGCGAACAGATAATAAAATTATTTATGAAAATAGTATTTATATTCTTAATCACTATTCTTTTTTTATCCTGTAAAATAAACGAAAAAAAAGTACCTACTGCGCAATTTGTAGTAAATAAAAGTATGGAAGCAAGTGGAGGGTATCTGCATAAGAAAAATAAAACATCCTTTATTTTTAGGGATAAAAAATATGTTTCAAAACCTCAAAAAAAGGGTTTTGAGTTAAGTAGAAGTTATAAGCAAGATTCCCTGTATATAGAAGATGTTAAATATGGAAAAGGAGTAAAGCGTTTTGTAGATGGTACTTTTGTAAAATTACACGATACCTTATCTGTAGCCTATGCTAATTCAATAAATTCGGTACATTATTTTTCAAAACTTCCTTTTGGTCTAAATGATGCGGCTGTACATAAAACGATGTTAGGTAAAGTTACCATAGAAGGGCGAGAGTATTATAAAATACAAGTGACTTTTAGTGAGAAGGATGGAGGGGATGATTTTGAAGATGTGTATATATATTGGATAAACACAGAAACCTATTTGCCAGATTTTTTAGCGTATTCTTTTGCTGTAAATGGAGGAGGAAGCAGATTTAGGGTTGCTTTTAATGAAAGATATATAAACGGAATTCGTTTTGTAGATTATAAAAATTATAAACCTAAGAATACCGAATATCCGGTTCAAGACTTAGATCTTCTTTATACTAAAAAGGAATTAGAATTATTGTCTACAATAGAGTTAAAGAAAATTACAGTTACTCCGGACAGTTACAATTAATATGTAAACGCTGCGAAGTTGCTTTTCCGTTGACTACTTGTACAATAAAAAGACTTCCATTATCATAATCGTCCATTTGGTTATATTTCTCTTCACCTAGCATTTGGTTTACAAATTCAGGAGTAGAATTGCTATGTCCAACGATTAAAGTATTTTGATTTATGTGGTCTTTTTTAAATTGTTCTATATTAATATCCTCGAAGTTATAATATTGTACATCTATATTTTTTTTAACAGATGTTGGAGCAGCTGTCATGGAGGCTCTGGAATAATCTGTGGAATATATTGCATCTAAATCTATATCTACAAATATTTCAGCCCAATGCATAGCTCTTCCTAAGCCTTTTTGAATGAGTTCTGGGTCACTATTTTGAGAATTACTCCTATCTTTTTCAGCATGTCTGATAAAATAGTATGTAGAAACTTCTGGTACTACTGCTGTTTCTTGTGTTTCTATAGCTTTGTCTTTACAAGAAGATAAACCTATAATAAATAAAATAAGGAATATGATTTTAAGTGCTTTCATAATTAGGTAGTCTGTAACGTAAAAATTAACTATTAATCTAACTAAAAATACTAGAAAATAGTATATTTCACGGCTATTTTTTGTTTTTTTGTATATGCTTAAAAATAATATAGTTGTTCTAGTGTTCTTAATGTTCCTAGCAACAAATGCACAAAATATAGACCTGCCTGGTGATATAAGGCAACATAACATAACTAATTTTAATACTAGTTTGTTAAACCCTGCATATTCTTTAGAAGCGAATACTTCGCAATCTATAGGTTTATGGACGCGTTGGCAGTGGCAAACTATTGATGCAGATCCAACTTCTGTTTTTTTAAACTATAATAGAAAGATAGGGGAAGCAACTTCTGTTGGGGTTGGGTTTTTACAAAATAATACAGGAATATTTATTAATACCGGAGGTATAATTAATTATGCACATACTATTAAATTAGGTTCAGGTGTACTTTTGGGCATAGGGGTTAATGTAATGGGGTATACTCAAGAATTAGCAGATACCCGTTTCCAAACGGATCCTCAAATTCAATTACCGCAACTAGCAAGTAGTAATAATTTTATAGTTCAAGTTGCTCCAGGGTTAAATTTACAGATAGATAGATTTAGTGTAGGGGTTGTAGCGGAAAATTTATTCGATTATAATTTTACCAATAAAGAGAGGTCTTCAGTATCTGGAGAACGTGTTTTTCTGGGTTTGGCATCTTATGAGTTTCCTGTATCTTTCTTTAATTTTGATGAGAATGCTTTTTTAAGACCTGCAGTTTATTATAAAACAGTCCCTAATCAAGATTCTCAAATAGGTATTACTACCTTATTAGATACTAATAAATTTTGGGCACAAGCTGGTTATAATAACTTCTATGGTTTTTCTGGTGGTGTCGGAGGAAATTTTTTTAAACGTTTGTCTGTTGGGGTATTGACGGAGTTTGGTTCTAGTTCTGATTTAAAAGGAGTAGATCCTACTTTTGAATTGGTAACCACTTATAACTTTGGAAAACAAAGAGCAAGAAAAGAAAAGACTAAAGAAGAAGAGAATACGGAGAAAGAAGAAAAGTTAGGTAGACAATTGTCTAAATCAGAGGCTTTAGCTGTGAAAAAATCGGAAAAAGAAAAGGCCAAAATAGAGAAACAAAAGGTAAGGTTTCAGAGAGATTCTTTGTTGAGTGTTAAAAAAGAGGAAGCTAGCCTTGCTGTAAATAGAAATGAAGTTCGCAAAAGAATTAAAGACTCTGTTAGAGCAGCTAAACGTGAGCAAAAGTTATTAGAGGATAGAAATATTCTTAATGAAACTAAAATTGCAAGCGAAGAAAGGGTTCAATTAAGAAAAAAGGATTCTGTTGATAGAGTTAAGTTAGAAGAGGCTTTGGCTTTTTCTAGAAGGTTACGAGAGAAAAGAATGAAAGATTCTTTAGCTAAAAAAGAGTTGGCTCTTGAGGCACCTAATAAAACGAGTATTACAGAAGTGGTAATTGTTCAAAAGGGGGAGAAGTATGAAGAGGTAGCAAAAGAAGGAAATTTAGAGCCCGGATATTATCTAATAGCTAATGTTTTTGGAACTAAAAAGTATCTAGAACTTTTCATGAAAGACATGAAAAAGAAAGGTTTAACTCCTGCTTATTTTTATAGAAGTCAGAATAGATTTAATTATGTGTACTTAGGTAAATACAATACTATTAATGAGGCTAGAACCGCTAGAGATGGTAAGTTAAAAGGGAAGTACACTTCAAAAACTTGGATATTTAGAGTAACAGGGGAGTAAAATAAAACAGAAAAAGAAATTAAGAAAATATTATTTCTTAATTTCTTTTTTTACTAATACTTCAAGATATGCAACAGTGTTGTGTAGATATTTTCTGTCTTTGGTAATAGTAGACATTGTTATAGCACCCTGAATCATGGTGAACATTTGTTTAGCAAATTGTAAAGGAGTAACTGGCAGATGAATTTCTTGATTATTTACTCCATTTTCTAGAACTAAAGCTATTTTGCCTTCAATTTCTTTTATAGCTTCTTTAGCCGCAGCTGCTAAAAGTCTATTATTGTTTTGCGCGTCAACACCAACATTTACAATAGGACAACCACCCATTTCTAAAGTAAAAATGTCATAACGTTGGTAAAATTTAGTTAGATTAAAAATTTTGTCTAGTGCCTTACCTTCAACATTAAGTTCCTCATCAATAGCCTTAAAAAGTAATTTGCTATTATATTCAAAAGCAGCAAGAGCTAAGGCTTCTTTGTTTTCAAAATTCCCATAAAGGGCGCCTTTGGTTAAGCCAGTTGCTTCCGTTAAGTCGCTCATACTTGTACCTATATAACCATGCTTGTTAAAAACAGGAGCTACGGTTTCTATAATAAAGGCTGTGGTTTTTTTTGCTTTACCAGACATTTTAACGGTGTATTTTATACGAATATAAAAAATCTATATACTGTATGGTATAAATTTATATAAAAAAATCGATATCGGTATAAATTTATACCGATATCGATTACATAACTATTCTTTTGCTTAGGAAGCAAATTCGTTCTGGTTTCTAAAAACAAGAGCGTCGTTAAAAGAATCAATGAGTACTACACTTTCTGCTTTTATAGTACCTTTAAGTAATTCTCTGGATAAATTGTTTAACACTTCTCTTTGTATTACTCTTTTTATAGGTCTAGCTCCGTATTGTGGGTCATAACCTTTTTCTGCTAAAAAGTTTATAGCTTCAGGTGTAGCATCAATTGTGATGTTTTGTTTAGTAAGCATCTTTTTCAATTGTTCTACCTGTAGTTTTACAATGAGTTTAATATCATCCTTACTTAGAGGAGTAAACATTACGATGTCATCTATTCTATTTAAAAATTCAGGTCTAATTGTTTTTCGAAGCAAACCTAAAACTTCAACTCTAGCAGCTTCTGATGCGCTAAAAATATCATTGGTATTCTCAAATTTTTCTTGAATAATATGACTCCCCATATTACTTGTCATTATAATAATGGAATTTTTAAAATCTGCAACCCTTCCTTTATTGTCTGTTAGTCTTCCTTCATCTAAAACTTGTAACAGTATGTTAAAAGTGTCTGGATGCGCTTTTTCTATTTCATCTAATAAAATAACAGAGTAGGGGCGTCTTCTGACAGCTTCTGTCAATTGTCCGCCTTCTTCGTAACCTACGTATCCTGGAGGAGCTCCTACTAATCTACTTACGGCGTGGCGTTCTTGGTATTCACTCATATCTATCCTAGTCATTGCGTTTTCATCATCGAATAGATAAGCGGCTAATGTTTTAGCTAGTTCCGTTTTACCAACACCTGTAGTTCCTAAAAATAAGAAAGAGCCAATAGGTTTTTTTATATCATGTAAACCAGCCCTACTTCGTCTTATAGCGTCTGATACTGCTGCAATGGCTTCATCCTGTCCAACAACACGTTTGTGCAATACATCTTCTAACTGTAATAGTTTTTCTTTTTCACTTTGCAGCATTTTAGTAACAGGAATACCAGTCCATTTGGCAACAACATCGGCAATATCTTCATTTGTTACCTCTTCTTTTATTAATGTGCCTGCATCTTGTTGCTCTTTAAGTTCTACCTGTAATTTTTCTAAGTTTTCTTGCGCGTCTTTAATTTTACCGTACCTCAGTTCTGCTACTTTTCCGTAGTCTCCGTTTCTTTCTGCTCTTTCTGCTTCTAATTTAAAGTTTTCAATATCTTGTTTTGTTTTTTGAATATTGTCTATTACCGTTTTTTCACTTTCCCATTTAGCAAATATCTCAATACGATCTTCTTTAATATTAGCAAGCTCTATATTCAGAGATTTTACTTTTTGTGTATCTTTTTCGCGTTTAATGGCTTCGATTTCAATCTCTAGCTGCATAATTTTACGGTCTAGAGCATCTAGTTCTTCAGGTTTGGAGTTAATCTCCATTCTAAGTTTAGAAGCAGCCTCATCCATTAAATCAATGGCTTTGTCTGGTAAAAAGCGATTTGTAATATAACGTTGAGATAGTTCTACAGCAGCAATTACAGCATCATCTTTAATACGTACTTTATGGTGTGCTTCGTATTTTTCTTTTATACCCCTTAAGATAGATATAGCGCTTTCTGTATCTGGTTCATCTACAATCACCTTTTGAAATCTACGTTCTAATGCCTTGTCTTTTTCAAAGTATTTTTGATATTCATCTAGTGTTGTTGCGCCTATAGCTCTTAATTCTCCTCTGGCTAATGCAGGTTTTAAAATATTAGCTGCATCCATAGCACCTTGGCCACCACCAGCACCAACTAGAGTGTGAATTTCGTCGATAAAAAGAACAATGTTTCCATCCGATTCGGTAACCTCTTTGATTACAGCTTTTAGCCTTTCCTCAAATTCTCCTTTATATTTAGCGCCAGCAATAAGTGCTCCCATATCTAGAGAATATATAATTTTATCCTTCAGGTTTTCAGGTACATCTCCTATAACAATTCTATGTGCAAGTCCTTCTGCAATTGCTGTTTTACCAACGCCTGGCTCACCCACCAACATAGGATTGTTTTTTGTTCTTCTTGTTAGTATTTGCAATATTCTTCTTATCTCTTCGTCGCGTCCAATAACGGGGTCTAATTTTCCGCTATCGGCAAGTTTATTAAGATTTTTAGCATACTTATCTAAAGAGTTATACGTTTCCTCAGCACTTTGCGAGGTTACATTTCCTCCTTTTCTTAATTCGTCTATCGCAGCTTCTAAATCTTTAAGGGTAACTCCTTGGTCTTTTAAAACCGTAGAAATTTTGCTTTTAGATTTAAAAATAGCAAGTAGTAAATGCTCGATAGAAACAAACTCATCTTTCATTTTCTTTGCCAAGATGTTGGCCTCTGTTAAAGTTTTTCCCGCTTCAGGAGAAACCATAATTTGACCACCAGTAACTTTTGGAAAGCTTTCTAATTCTTTGTCTAGAATTTGAGAAATCATTTTAAAGTTAACCTGAAGCTTTTTTAATAGAAACGGGAGTACATTTTCATCTACTTCTGAAATTCCTTTAAAAAGATGTTCATTTTCTATTTGTTGATGCCCCATAGACTGGGCAAGGGTTTGGGCTTGTTGTACCGCTTCCTGCGATTTTATTGTAAAATTATTAAAGTTCATATCTCTTATAATTTAATGTTATTTCTTAGTTTTGATATGTTAATGTCAACAACCTTACCAATTGAAAAGGGCAGACAAAATGTCTTGATACAGGAATAAAAAAAGGACATTTAGTCAGTTTGTATGCAAAATGAGGGTTATTCGACTTATAATAAAAGAGGTATATGGGAATTTTTGATGGTTTATTTGGAAAGAGTAATAATGATGAGAAAAAAGAGAAAAAAGTAATTCCATGGATACCTTTAAGTTCTTTGGATCAATTAAATGAGATTGCTGAAAAGTCTAAAAATAAGACGCAGGTTATTTTTAAGCATTCTACAACTTGTGGTATTAGTAGAATGGTTATGAATATATTTCAAGAAACATACGTATTAGACAAAGAACAAGCAGATTTGTATTATTTAGACCTGCATAGTTTTAGATCCGTTTCTAATGAGGTAGGAATTAAATTCCAAGTAATGCACCAATCGCCACAGTTACTTGTTATAAAGGGAGGAGAGGCTATTGCGCATTCTTCCCATGGAGGAATAAATGATATTCTTTTAGAGGAGTATATATAAAATAAAAGCCCCAATTGGGGCTTTTATTAATTAAAATTTTGTTGTTGTAGTATATATTTTAATTTAGCTTTTAAGTCTTCGCCAGTATCATAAACCATTTGCTCGTTTGTAGGAAAAGGTACAGCGCCAAGTTTTAATAAAGGAGTTAAATCATTGTCTAAAGCTCTTTTATCACCATGGTAATTAGCATAAATATGTTCGAACACAAATTCACTAGTTAAAGGGTATTGATCAATTTGCTGTTTTTTAATATTGTCGGTAAAGCTTACTAAGCCAGTAACTTGTGTGCTTTTAAATTGAGTAAACTGATAATAATTGCATCTTACAGTTTTAAATTTATCCACTTTTATCATATTCCCTAAGCTATCTTTTACAACATTGCCATCGCTATTAGTAAGATATTCATAACCATCTTTTATCTGTTTTTCTTTTATTATTTGCTTTTCGTTTATTTGCTCAGGTGAAATAGCTATATCTTCAAAAGAAACATCTAAATTATAATCATAAATTACATTTGGTAACGGATTGGTGTGGTATTCTGTCCATAATTTATTTAGGCCATATGTGCTAAGATTTAACATTTCAGCTTCTAATTTTTCTGGAATTATTATGTTAGTATTATTGCTCATAGCGACACTAACATAATTAATGCCTTTGGCAAGAGCTTCTTCCATTTTTGTTTTTGTATCTAAAAAACCAGGATTAATTTTACTTAAATAAGTAAAATCATTGTAAGATTTTCTGTAGTCAAATTTATTGCTAGCGTTTTTTAATAGATTATTGGCATTCGTATATAAGTAGTTAGATAATTCTTGTTTGGTATTAATTATCTTTTGGTCGTAATCTACCAATTGAAATTTGGCCTCTCTTCCTTCTTCATAAATCTGTAATGGTAGTAAAGGTTTTATTTGTTCTTGCACCAATTTTAATCGGTAATAACCATTGTATACGGATTCTAAATTTGCGGGGTTGCCATCTTTTTTGTAAAAAGCAATTCTGTCCATTTCTCGTTCTGTGTTTTTTGCGAACACTTCTTCTAATAAGAGAATGTAGGGCTGATTACTCTTTTTTGTTTTATTACTAGATAAATTAACAATAGAGGTATTAATTGCTTGGGTGTAATTACCAGTATTAATTGCTTCTTGCGTTTTCTTTACTCCGCTACACCCAGTTAGTAAAGTTATCGCTAATCCGAAAAGTAGAAATTTTTTCATAATAAATAATTTACATATTCTAGAGGTTAAATTCAACAGCCGTGCCAAATATGGTAATTGGTATAACGAAAAACGTTTAAGTATAGTGTAATACAGACAACATACCTTTTCGTGATATTCTAAATGGTATTTAGGAACCACTAGGTGCAGTAATTAAAAGTAATAATTTATGGTTGTAAATAGACTTTTTTATTTGTTGATTGAATTTTAATAAATTCTGTTTCAAAAGTAGTATTTAAGATGTATTTATACATTCCCAATTCGTATTTTTACGCATCTAATATAATTGAAAAATAAGATATGCAACGCGACAACCTAATTTTTGACTTAATAGAAGAAGAAAAAGAACGCCAAATTAACGGTGTAGAGTTAATTGCTTCTGAAAATTTTACCAGCCCACAAGTAATGGAGGCAGCTGGTTCTGTACTTACAAATAAATATGCTGAAGGGTATCCAGGAAAAAGATATTATGGCGGATGTGAAGTTGTAGATAAAATAGAACAACTTGCTATCGATAGAGCTAAAGAATTATTCGGAGCAGAGTATGCAAATGTGCAACCACATTCTGGTTCTCAAGCGAATGCTTCTGTTTATCATGCTTGTTTAAAGCCAGGGGATACTATTTTAGGTTTTGATCTTTCTCATGGAGGGCATTTAACACATGGTTCTCCGGTAAATTTTTCTGGACGTTTATATAACCCAGTATTTTACGGAGTAGACAAAGAAACTGGAAGGCTAGATTATGATGCTATACAAGAAATAGCAACTAAAGAAAAGCCAAAAATGATTATTGCTGGTGCTTCTGCTTATTCTAGAGATATAGATTTTAAGAAGTTTAGAGAAATAGCGGATAGTGTTGATGCATTGTTGTTAGCTGATATTAGTCACCCAGCGGGTTTAATTGCTAAAGGAATTTTAAATGATCCAATTCCTCATTGTCATATAGTAACAACTACTACGCATAAAACTTTGCGTGGACCAAGAGGAGGGTTAATACTTATGGGTGAAGATTTTGATAATCCATTTGGAATTACTTTAAAAAGCGGAAAATTAAGAAAAATGTCGACCTTATTAAATTTGGCTGTTTTTCCAGGAAATCAAGGTGGACCTTTAGAGCACATTATTGCAGCTAAAGCAATTGCTTTTGGAGAAGCTTTATCTGATGAGTACTTACACTACATGGTTCAAGTAAAGAAAAATGCAGAGGCTATGGCAAAAGCATTTGTTGCAAAAGATTATCATATCATTTCTGGAGGAACAGATAACCACATGATGTTAATTGATCTAAGAAATAAAAATATTTCTGGCAAGGAAGCTGAGAATGCTCTTGTATTAGCTGATATTACTGCTAATAAGAATATGGTGCCTTTTGATGATAAATCGCCTTTTGTAACTTCTGGTGTTCGTTTTGGTACAGCAGCAATTACTACAAGAGGTTTGGTAGAAAAAGATATGGCTACTATAGTAGACTTTATTGATGCAGTAATTTCTAACCCAGAAGACGAGACGGTACTTTCTTCTGTTAAGATGAAAGTAAATGCTTTGATGAAAGGTAGGGAGTTATTTAACGTATAAACAGAATAATTTTATTTAAAATAATAGCCAATTTGAAAAAATATATTCAAATTGGCTTTTTTTATTTTACTCGATAATCGAGCATTTGAATGCTCCGAGGCTTGCCTCTAAATTTTAAGGTTGTTTTCCTACGAATGCCTCGTGAGCTTGCCCCGAGGTAGTTTACTAGTTATTTTCTATACGTCTGCCATACAAAGATGTAGTTCTGCAGGTAAATAAGCGGAATTTTTTACATCATAAATAGTTGCATCATCTTCAGACTCAAAATAAATACCCCAATACTCTGTATAACTTTTTGCAGTAGTAGGAACAGTGTTATTTAGGTTATAATCGAATTCTTCCTCCTCTGATATAGGAATGTAAATTTCATATGGTTTTTGAGAAAGACCTTTGGTAAAATAGATGTAGTGGCTACTTATTTCCCTTAAAATACCCTCTAATTGTTCCGAGATATTAAGGTTATTAGTTCTTTTAATAATTATAGATGTGTCTTTTAAGAATATCGAAAACTCGTCAATACGTACATCTATATTATTATCATTTTTTAAAGATTGCAGTGCTTTGGGCAGAGGGGCATCGATATTTTTTAAATTTCCCCATGTTCCTAAGTTGGCATGGTTTAAAACTTCAAAAAGAGTAAGGTTGCAATCTAACTGAATAGCTAAATCAACCGCACATTCTGTGTATGTGCAATTCTGAACGGTTACTTCAGCAAAAAAATATTTTTCTATATTTCTTATAAAAGAATATATAGAGTCGTTTTGAAGGGTCTGGGGGAACCTCCAAGCATCACTGTTTTGAGAGTTGTCTTTGTATACTGACATATGCTTGATTGTAATTAATATTACTATACAAACAAATATATATTTTAAGCTTCATTTTGGAACATACGTAAACCTCGGAAAAAAAGAGGTTTGTCCTTTATTTACAAATTTAAATGTTAATCTTCTGTAATTTAGTAGTTTATAAATGTTGTTTTTTTGTGTTTTTTAAAGAAAGCCTCTCCTTCTTGCTTCCTCAATAAGGGCTAGGTCATTACCGTTATCTATGCCAAAAAGAGTTTTTAATTGGCGTTTCCTGGATTCTACGGTTGTTATAGCGGCAGAAATTAATGGAGCAATGTCTTTTGTTCGCACACCTACAGATAGGTTGAATAGTATTTTTTTGTCCACATCATCAATTACGATGTCATTGGCCATTTTTCGTCTAACAGCAGATAATGCTCCAGCGGTATAATACGGAGGGTTAGAAACAACGGTTTCTACCATGGCAATTAGAGATTGTTCATCAATTTCAGATTTAACCATATATCCATCTGGGTCTACAGTTTTAAAAACGCTATTAATTTTATAGCTATCGCTAAATGAGGACATGAAAACAACTTTGGAATTAGGAGATACTTCTCTAGCTAATTTACCTAAATCTTCTCCACTGCGCTCATCATGGGCGTGGGTAGGGAAAAGTTGAATGTCTAATAAAATAATATCATAATGTATCGTGGAGCGTCCGGAAGATTCTATTTTAGATTTACCTAGTTCAAACCCTCTGGCTACATCTACCTTAACTTCAAAGTTAGGAAATTCAGTGCCCTCTAGTATATATTTATATCCCAAAGGGGTCATTTCGTGATCATCAATAGCTAAAATTCGGATTGTTTCCATTTAGTAAGTATATTTATTTAGGGGAATTTTGTTAAACAGTAATTTTATTTTCTTTCTATTCAGGTACTTTTGAAAAAGGAATATTAAAGAAAAATGAGGTGCCACGACCAGGCGCGGTATCTACAGTAAAGTGACCATTAAGTTTTTCCATTCTCGATTTAATATTTCGTAATCCAATTCCTTTTTTCTCTTTATTAAGGACATAACCTTGTCCATCATCGCCAACAGTAACTTCAAAATTCGATTTATGAATTTCAAAATTCACGTAAATTTTGGAGCAATTTGCATGTTTTATAGAGTTGTGTACACATTCTTGTATCATTCTATATACATTAATCTTTATGTCTCCTGATAACGTATCCCAATCCATTGTATTGTCAAAATTAAAATCTTGTTCAATTTTTGCGTTTTTAGCAAGGGACTCTAATAGTTCTGTTATAGAATTAATAAAGTTAGGAATTTTCTGATAAGCAGAGTGACTTAATTCGTGAGAAATTGCTCTTACCTCGCCTTCTGCATCTTTTAGAGCTACTATTGCTTTTGCTTTTTCTGCGATAGCCTCTGGGTCGGCTTTTTTGTTTAATCCAGTAAGTACCATTCTAGCACCTAGCATTTTACCTAGTACGCCATCATGTAGTTCTTCGGATATTCTTTTTTGCTCTTGTCTTTTGGCTTCTTCTACTTTTTGTTTTTGAGCAAGCATTAAATTAAATACTTCTTGGTTATTAGTTTGCTGCTGCTGCGCGAACTTAAGTTTTTGGTTTTTAGCTCGTTGTGTAACAATTATATAGATAGAAATAATCAAAAGAATAAGACCAATTGCAATACCAGTCCAGAGTTGTTTTTGTCTTTCTAATAATAGATTTTCAGCAATAAATTCATCTGTCTCGAAACGGATACGAGCAAATTTATTACGTATTTTACGTTCTTCTTTTTGTAATCTGTCAGCTAATTGTATATGCTCTAGGCGATAATCTGCAGCTTTTGTTGGGTTGGTTAATGCTAATAATTCTAGAGCTTCTAATATGCGTTTGTTAGCGGTGCTTAATTCTGCATTTTTTTTAGCTAATAAAGCTTCTTTATGCGCTTTTGCAGTGTCCTTTTTAGTTAAATAATATTCTCCTAAGCTATAGTGGCTACCAGCTATTTTTGCTGTATTACCGAGGTTTTTTCTAATTTTCAATGCTTTTTTTAACTGAGCTTCTACATTGTCTAAGATATTTAGCTTGTAATTAGCATAGGCTAAGTTGTTTAATGCAGTTGCGTATAGAGTAGGGTTTTTTATACTAAAACTATCTATTTCTGTTAATTGTTTAAAATATGGTATAGCTTTAGCATATTGTTTATTACTCTTGTAAACTACCCCAATATTATTTAGTATGCTATAATTAGGGCTTTGTTTTTTAGGTTTCTTATTGTCGTATTTAAAGGCTTCTTCATAATAGCCTATAGATTTTTCTTGCTCTCCTAAATTATTAGCAATGACCCCCATAGTGGAATAACAGCTAGATAGTTCATTGTATTTTTTTAACGGTTTTATTAATTCTATTGCTTTTGTACAGTTTATTTCGGCTCCTGTATTATCATTTATGCTCTGTTGTATCCAGGACATTCTATTATACATTCTACCAGCTAAGTAATTATTCTTTTTAGCGCTAAAAATCTTTTGAGCTTTGTGGTAGTAAAAAAAAGCGCTGTCGTTTACTTTTTTATTACTTAAATAACCCCCCAAATCCCAATACGAATTAGCAAGGGTTGTGGAGTCTTTACTTATTTTAGCAAGTGCAATGGTTTCTTTATTGGTTTTTCTAAACAGTAAAGTGTCTTTTAGCTGGTAATAGGTGTAGGATATTGTGGAAAGCGTTTTAGTGGCATTCGAATCTTTGGGTTGTTTCTTGTTGAGGATGTATGCTTTTTCTAAAAAAATTAAGCGTTCTTTTTTCGGTAGGTTTTTGTTTTCTGCGTTGGCAACCCAAGTGCTAATACTATCTTGTTGAGCTGTTTTTTTTATTTTTTTTTGTTCGCTTCCTTTGTTATTGGTGCAGGCACAAAAGAATACAGAAAGGGCTATAAAGCAAATGTATTGCGGAAATTTATTTTTGGATATTATGGTGTGTGCCTTCATTAAAATAAAGGTATAAAAAAAGCCTTAAACTAAAAATTTAAGGCTTTTTAAATGTGTATATATTTTAGGCATTGCCTCTACCAGTATGTCCTGGGTCGCAATCATCACATGCTACTGCATTTGCAAGATCTGACCAATCTGAATCTCCTGTGTTAACTGCTGTTGCGAACATACCTAATGTAAATAATGCTACTGCTACAATACTTGCTACTTTTTTCATTTTCTAAATTGTTTTCGGGTTATATTTCTATTGTAAATTTAGAGAAGAGAGGGTAGGAAAGGTCTATATGTAAAAACATACTAGTATTTGGTAGCTATCTGTGAGTATTTGTCTTAGTTCTACGAGTATTTAAAGAAAAGCAGTAGTGTAAGGTCTTTTTTTGTGTAGAGAAAAACACATTGAAGGTGTGTATAGATAACGCATAATCAGTGCGTTGCGTATTTGTAGTTTGCGAATATATTATAGAAAGTATAAAGGAAAAAAGAAAAGGAGGAGAAATATCTTTTAGTTAAGCGAAGAAATGGTTTTGCTAGATAGTACTTTTTTTAATTGGTCTACGTTTATCTTGTAAGATTTAGAGAAAGGTAGTTGTACTTTTACTAGGCGTAAAGCACAAATAGATTTACCATAATTTATTCTAGATACGTAATTGGTGTTTACAATGTAGCTTTGGTGAATACGAACAAAATTAGGAGGTAATTGACTTTCAAATGTTTTAAGTGTTTTATAGGCATTATTAATCGTGCCATCTTTCATGTGAAAATCAGTAGCATTATTATCTGCTCTTAAATAAAGTATGTTGTTTGTGTTTAAATATTGAAAATCACTATAAGATTTTAAACATAATGTTTGTGGTACTTCTTGTTTTGGAAGTTTCTTTTTTAATTTAAGGAGCGACTTTAATATCTCATATTCGTTATAAGGTTGTAGCCAGTAATCAAAGAAATCATTTTTAATAGCATTGTAAGCAAAATTTTTATTTTTTGCTATTCCTATAAATATGGGTAATTTTTCTAAATACTGGTGTAACTCTGTAATCATACTAAAATACTCTTCGGAGTTTTCGTTTAGGTTAATAATAACAACCTCTGGCAAAAACTTAAGAATACTATGTAGTCCTTCTTTTTTGTTTTTTGAAATATTAATGCACGTAAAATCACCATAGTCTTCCATGTAATGCTGTAATTGCAAATTGGAAGTTGCATTGGAATCTATTATGGTGTATTTATAGTGCAAATGGATTTTGTTTAGATGCAAATTAGGTAATGCTAATAAGAATTGACCCAACCAAAACCTTATAAAAAAAAAGGTTATTTCTCTAAATTAAGAAAAATCAGAAAAAAAGAAAGAAAAAACCTACAAAAATAATTATTTATTTTTAATGAACTCAAAAGCTCCAATATCTGGGAGAGGTAATCTGTTGGTTCCTTTTAAGTCTAAAGGGGCTAGAGAATACTTCTCTAGATTGCCTTTGTCAATGGCGAAAGAAGTGTTTTTGATAGTAAAATTGTTCTTGTTGGGGTTTATAAAACCAATATCTTCATTGGTGTAGGTATTAGCGTAATATTCTTCGTTAGAGAAATCTAAAAGTGGATTTCCTTCGTTTGTTACACTAGTGGTAATTATACAATTTGTAAATAAAATTTGAAATTGTGCGTCTTTATTAAGTTCAAAATTTAATTCATCATTTTTATTGCCATCAATAATACAATTACTGAATTCAGAAGAAATTAAATCATTTTTATTATCTATTTTAAGTGCATAGCCTTCTCTAAAACCATGAGTCCAATAGTTCGCAATAGTTGCGTGTATAAAGGAGTATTCTCCTCCTAAATTACAGAACAGGCTAGTATTCCCCGCGCCACCAAGGACTATATTTGTTGCATTTATTTTAGCAGTTTTACCCCATAAATTAATATTATTGCTGTTGTATATTTGGCTGTTATTTATTTGTAATCTATTATCTGGGTTTTCTACATCACCTTCTATATATATACCATTAGTGGCATTCTTTATGGTAGCGTAATTAATTAGATTATTAATGCTTCCTTTGTTTAATCGTATAGAACTCCATTGTCCAGGAATATTGGTGAATTCTGGTTCTAGGCGGTCTCCTTCAAAAATAACTTCTCCCTCTTGTAGTTTTTCGTCTAGGCTTAAAACCCCATTAACCTTTATGGAGGCTTTTTCCTGAACAACAAGGCCTGAGTTTTTGTGAAAATGTATTCTGGATCCTGCATCTATTATGAGTTCATTGTCGCTAGGAACAGATGCATAGCCGTATATTACATAAGGCTTTTTATTTGTAAAATGTAATTTCTCACCTTTTAAGGTAGTTCCATTGGTAAGAATTTCTTTTCCAGAGTCATTAAAACCTATAAATATTTGTTCTTTAGTGTTATTACCTAAAGTAGTTGGGTAAATAAAAACGGCATCCTTAATTAGGGTAACCAAGGAGACTTGTTGTAGGTCTATACCAGAATCAAACAAAATAACATCTGTATATAGTATGGAATTTTGCTGCGTCGTTATACTCTGTGTTACTTCAATAAAAATAAAGAGACTGTCTTTCGCAAAAAGAGGGATATTATGGAAAGATTTTCCGGCGACACCATCTACATTTAAACGATATCCGCTATTTTCTCCATTTTCCAAAGAAATATTTGGTATTACCACATCATCTCTAGTTTTATTATATACTTTGAGTGAGTAAGTGCTGCTACTTATACTGCTGAAAATAGTGTCTAAATACACAGTGTCTTTAGAGAAAGATAAATTTCCAGAACTAGGGGCGTACTCAAAATTTTTTCGGCAAGAAGAACCAAAAATAATAAGAAATACTATTGGGATTAAGTATAGATAGGCCCGCATTCTAAAATTTATTAAGCAGTATTGCTATTAGGTTTTATAAAGACGTTTTTTAGGTCTTCTGAAATTCGCATAGGTTTTTGAGTTTTGGCATTTAATAAACACCACTCGGTACTGGAACGTAATAAAAGCGAATTTGTTTTGGCGTTAAACATTTCTACAACTCGCACAGAAATAGCACCTTTACTTTCTTTTATAAAAGTTTTAATCAATATAGAGTCTCCTAATTGTGCAGGTTTTTTATAGGTAATATAATGTGTTAGTACTACCCAGATGGTGTTTTCTTGTAATTTTTTTGGGGCTCTAGCTTTCCAATGTTCTTTAGATATATCTTGTATCCATTGTACATAACGTACATTGTTTACATGTTTTAGTTCGTCTAAGTCATTAGCGACAACGGTTATTTTTTTTTCAAAAGGCATGCGTTTACTTTTTAAGTATTTTTACCTCAAAAAGTTTATCCCAGTTTTTTCCGGTAACAAAAAAAGTTTTACGAGTAGGGTGGTATGCAATTCCGTTTAGCACATCAATAGCATCATGTTTAGTAACTTTATTTTTTAGACCACTAAAGTTAATAACCCCTTCTATAGCCCCACTAGTAGCATCTATAATCATTATACTTGGTTTTTGGTATACATTTGCATAGATTTTTCCGTCTACATATTCTAGTTCATTAGCTTTGTTAAATACCGATTTATTAGATACTGTTTCAATATATTCTTGTTCTATTAAAGTGTCTGGGTTTAAAAACCATATTTTTTCTGTGCCATCACTTTTAAACAATTTTTTTCCGTCATTGCAAAGTCCCCATCCTTCTTTACTATCGCCATACTGAAAGTTTCCAGTTTTTTTAAAGGAATTTAAATCGTAAATAAAACCGGTTTTACTTTGCCAAGTAAGTTGGTACAGTTTATCATTTAATATGGTGATACCTTCTCCAAAATAAGTTTTGTCTAAATCAATTTGTTGCAGAATTTTTCCTGTTTTATAATCTACCTTGCGTAAAGAAGATTGTCCTCTTCTACCTGTACTTTCATAAAGTGTGTCTTTATAAAATTCTAAACCTTGTGTGTATGCTTTAATATCGTGCGGGTATTCTTTGATAATTTCATAGGTGTAAATTTCTGGAGATTTAGAAGAAAGTATGGTTATTTTTTTTTCTATTTCAGCGGTTGTATCCTCATACGAAATTTTAGCTTTTATACTTTTGTTACCAAGTGTAGATGTGTTAAGTTTTATTTTATTGTCGGTTACATTTAGGGCTTTTCCATCTAAGGAATAGGTAACGTTATTAATATTTTTTTCTTTTTTATTTATTAATGTTATGGTTACAATTTCATTTTGAGTGAATTTTTTTTGGTTTCCCTCTAGTCCAATTTCAAATAAAGAACTAGCAGCAGGGTTACTGCCTCCACAGCTGAATAAAAGGATTAATAAAGAAAATGAGATAAATAACTTAATGATATTCATAGGGTTACATTTTAAAGAAAAAAGCGTTACGTTTTTTAATTAGCTTCGTCTTAATAGAAAACTTAGAGAGTAAATATATTGGAGCAAGTTAATTCATAAAAATTAGAAACTAAAAGGATTGTGAAAGTTTTAAAAGGTTGTATATTTGCATCTGGCAAGTCCTACACGACCAGCTCCCTTTGAATCCCCCAGGGTGGGAACGCAGCAAGGGTATTAGGTTGTAGCGGTGCGATGTAGGTAGCTTGCCTTTTTTATACCCGATAGTTTCTTCTCTTTTATTAAACTTCCTTTATTAAAATCCTTTAATTTATTTGTTTCTTTGCAATTGTATGGAAAGGAAAATAGTATTAATTACAGGCGGCTCTTCTGGGATAGGAAAGTCTATAGGAACGTATTTATCTAAAAAAGGATATGTAGTTTATGGTACCACAAGAAATGTAGATAAATATCCAGATTTTAACCCATTCTCATTATTGCAAATGGATGTAAGAAGTGTAGAGAGTATTTCTATAGCTTTTAAGGAGTTAATATTGAAAGAGGGTAGGGTAGATGTATTGATTAATAATGCAGGGGTAGGCATTACGGGCCCCATAGAAGAAACGCCAAATGAAGAGATTTTAAATGTGTTTGATACCAATTTTAATGGTCCAATAAATGTGATAAAGGGTGTATTGCCCCTTATGAGAAAACAAAATATAGGTCTTATTATTAATATAACTTCTATTGCTGGTTATATGGGGTTGCCGTATAGGGGTATTTATTCCGCTACTAAAGGAGCTCTAGGTATAGTAACAGAATCTTTACGTATGGAGACTAAAGATTTTGGAATTAAAATAACTACTTTGGCTCCTGGGGATTTTGCAACGAATATAGCTGCAGGGCGTTACCATTCTCCTGTAATTAAAGATTCAGCATATGAAAAACCTTACGGGAAAACATTAAAGGCTATTGACGATGATGTAGATGGAGGGGAAGACCCTATTATGGTGGCAAAAATGGTGCTAAAAATAATAAATACCAGTAATCCTAAAGTTCATTATAAGGTGGGTTCTTTTTTACAGAAATTTTCTATTGTATTAAAAAAAATTTTACCGAGTAAAATGTATGAAAAAATGCTTCTAAACCATTCTAAAATTTAAAGTCTTCCATAGATATTAGAGAAGGCGTCTACAATTATTTTATTATCTGTTATGATGCATTTATTTAATGGGTAGACAATTAAATTTTTTGATAGCTCATCAAAACTACTGGCTCTGTATTGATTGTTAGTGTCTAGGTTGTTACGGTTAATTATAGTTTTCCAATTATCTTCTTTAGTTTTAAAGTTTATTCCTACAATGGTATATCCTTTTTTTCTTGCTTTTAATTGGGAAACTCTTTTAAAGATGCTTTTGTAGTGTTTTTTGTTGGTCTCTGACCAAAAGTAAAAAATTACTTTTTTTCCTTTTGTAATATCTTGTAAGACAACAGAGTCGCCATATGCACTCGTTACGATGATATTTGGAATTTTATTTCCAGGTTGTATATTTTTAATACCTGTATAAAGGTCATCAATCTCTTTTATGTGTCTATTGCTTCCAGATAATTTATGAAATTCTTTTATAAAGGTTTCATTGTTCTTAGAGGAGTCGTTAGTTTTTAAAAGATAATCAAAGGCAACGTTTCGGAATAAGTTGTCTTTTAGTTCCTTTTCTATAACAAGACTGTCTATTAATTTTAATTTGTGTTTGTTAAAATGGAGTTTGTTTTTTACTTCATTATTTTTAATAATACATTTGTGAGAACATGTCATATAAGACAGGTTTCCAAAATGAGACCGCATAAAATCATAATAAGGTCTTAAGTAATTTAACTGGCGGTTATTAAAATTAATATTCTTTCTATAGTTGTAGAAATCATCAGGAAGTTGGGCTATCTTTTTATCTTTATTGTATTTTCTATGATCAAAAGGATAGCGTTCTTTATAATTGTAATAGGTGTAATTGATACTGGCGACAGCAATATTATAGGCTTCGTCAGATAAATTACCCTCCATTTTAATGGTTTTTAATTCTCCCAATCTTTTTTCTCTAAGGGAGTTTATTTTATTTCTAAAATCGTCTGGCTCTAGGGAGTTGTAGCTTCTACGAACAAGTAATTCTTCCTTTTCATTACCTAGAAATAAATCTAGTAGAAAGTTGTTAATGCTTTCCCCTTTGCCTGAAAATATAAGAGATTCATCAAAATCTACAGTATTTAAGCGAATCATTAAACTGTCTCCAGGCTCTAGATAAACATATTGGTGTTCGGGAGCATGGTTAAAGCTATATAGGCCATGTGGGATAGAATCGAATGTAAAAGAAAATCGATTGTTAGTATCAAGCAAAGCAGAATCTACTACTTTTTCACCTTTGTGTAATACGACATACTTACTTGTAGGGTTAACGATTTCACCTGCAAAAAAAACGCTTGGGGAACCTTTCTCTACTGTACTACAGCTTACTAATAATAAAAGAAAACAAAGAAGTAAAATTCTATTCATGGGCAAATAGTTACTGTGTAACATTCAAAAATAAGGAACACTGGGGGTCTACGCTGTTAATAGCGAGTTAAAAAAAAGAGAAACAACGTTAATGTATTATTTAATATGCAATATAAGAATATTGGTTTTAGGGGATAAAATTCTCTATTTTTGCACGAAATTTAAAAGAAAGAATTATGTTATCGGTATCTAATTTATCTGTGCAGTTTGGGAAAAGAGTGTTGTTTGATGAAGTGAATGTATCATTTACGCAAGGAAACTGTTACGGAGTAATAGGAGCCAATGGCGCAGGGAAATCTACTTTTCTTAAAATTCTTGCGGGGCAAATAGACCCTACATCTGGTCATGTGCATTTAGAGCCAGGTAAGCGTATGTCTATCTTAGAGCAAGACCATAATGCATCGGATGAGTATACTGTTTTAGAATCTGTGGTAATGGGTAATAAGCCTTTGTTTAAGATTAAAAAGGAAATAGATGCTCTTTATGCCGATTATACAGATGAAAACGCAGATAGAATAGGAGAGTTACAAGTACAATTCGAGGAAATGAATGGTTGGAATGCAGATAGTAGTGCAGCAGCATTATTATCTAATTTAGGTATTAAAGCAGATTTACATTTGACTTTAATGGCAGAAATAGATCCAAAATTAAAAGTGAGAGTGTTGTTGGCTCAGGCCTTGTTTGGTTCTCCAGATGTATTGATAATGGATGAGCCAACCAATGACTTGGATTTTGAAACCATAAATTGGTTAGAAAACTTTTTAGCGGATTATGAAAATACAGTAATAGTAGTTTCTCATGATAGACACTTTTTAGATACGGTTTGTACGCATATTGGTGATATTGATTTTGGTAAAATGAATCTATATTCTGGAAACTATACGTTTTGGTATGAAAGTAGTCAACTAGCGGCAAGACAGAGAGCACAACAAAATAAAAAGTCTGAAGAGAAAGCAAAAGAATTGCAAGAGTTTATTATGCGATTTAGCGCGAATGTGGCTAAAAGTAAACAGGCAACTTCTAGAAAAAAAATGTTATCTAAGTTAAAAGTAGAAGACATTAAACCATCTAGTAGAAGATATCCAGCAATTATATTTGAAAGAGAGAGAGAAGCAGGAGATCAAATCTTAAATATATCTGGTTTAACAGCCACATCAGAAGATGGAGATTTACTTTTTAAAGATGTAAATATAAACTTGGCAAAAGGGGATAAAGTGGCCTTCTTTTCTAAAGATTCTAGAGCTACAAGTGCTTTTTATGAAATTATAAATGGCAATAGAAAAGCAGATGCGGGTGAGTTTCAGTGGGGAGTAACCACGAACCAATCGTATTTACCAGCAGATAATGCTTCTTTCTTTAATCAAAACGTAAGTTTAGTAGATTGGTTACGCCAATGGGCAAAAACAGAAGAAGAGAGAGAAGAAGTGTTTATTAGAGGTTTCTTAGGAAAAATGCTTTTTAGTGGAGAAGAAGCTTTAAAAAAATGTACTGTTCTCTCTGGAGGAGAAAAAGTGCGGTGTATGTTAAGTAGAATGATGATGTTACGTGCAAATGTTATTATGTTAGACGAACCTACGAATCATTTAGACTTAGAGAGTATAACGGCATTTAATAATTCTTTAAAGAATTTTAAGGGTACAGTTCTTTTTACAACACATGACCATGAATTTGCGCAAACAGTCGCAAATAGGGTTATTGAATTAACTCCAAAAGGCAACATTGACCGTTATTTAACGTTTGATGAATATATGTCTGATAAAGCTATAAAAGAGCAACGTCTTAAAATGTACGTGAAGTAAAACTCACTTTATTAGATCCCAAATTTTATTCTTATGAAGACCTATAGTTATGTATGGGTGGTTTTTGCATTGGTAATAATAGGATGCACAAAATCCACTAGCGAACAAGAACTTAAAAAAGAAATTAGTAGTGTTGCTGTCGATTATTCGGTGTTATTGCACAAGGAAAACAAGATTGAGGTACAACATTTAAATGCGGATTACTACGGAGTAACTTTTAATAATGATAATAGTACTTTTTCTACTATTCCAGAACCAGTAATTGATTTCTCGGAAGGGAGTATCCAAACTTTTTATAGGCAAACGGCTGATTGTAAAGGAGAAATTATTTCCTATGATTTTAAAGGAGGAGAAGAGAAAAGGCTAGATGTTTTTACAGATTTATTAGACTGTAGTATAAATGTTATAGCCATTGCTCGTCATGATTCTTATTTCTATGTAGCGTATCAGATAGGAACAACTACTTTGCAAAAAAAATATGTATTGCGTAAAATAGATAGTTCTTCTTCTGAATTTAGCTTTGTAGAATTAGAACTGACCCAGAAACCTTTGCAAATGGTATTTTCTAATAACAGGTTATTTGTTTTAACTCTAGATGCCGAGATTACTAACGAAAATAATCTTCTAATTTTTAGTAATGATAGTTTTAGTATTATAGATAATCAGAGCTTAGGATATAGTGTTAAAAATATTTTTAAGCGGCAAGATGGTAATATAATCATTAGTTATGAGGAGTTACATTCTGTATTAAATGCGTCTACTCTAGTATTACAATATGTTAGATACGAGGAGAGTACAGCTCCTGAATTTCATAATTCAAACCAATATAATTTTGATAGTCAAGGAAATCTATATTACAATAAGTTTGCGGATGAAGCTATTATAACTAGTATACCAGCAATTTATAATATGGAAAGCAATTTGACTACGTTATATTTTTATGAAAATTTTTTAAGGACAGAGCAAATAAATGTAGAGTATAAAATTAAAGAAACTACCGTTGTTGCTTTTGATGATAAAAATGGGTTTATGTTAATAGGGTATAGAAAAATAGGTTCTAATGAGCTAGGGTCTATTGCGTGTAAAACCAGCTCCAGATGGTGCGTTTATTGATAATATAGATTTAAATGGAGTGCCTTATAATATCTTCGTTAAATAGTTTATTTCTATCTAAATTATTTGTATTGATTAATCCATAGTTTTAATAGGGTTTTGTTTTAGTACAATAAATATGTTAATATTTTGTTAATACGAATACGGAGGAGTGTTTTGGTTTCTTATAATTAGAACAATATTGTATATTAACGGAGAATTTATACTGTTCGTCGAGAACGATAAATATTAACCCCCGTTACCTATAACCTATGAATCGCATGGCGTACCCCTTGTCAGCACTTTTGCTGTTGTTTTCAGCTATTAGTGTGGCACAGACTGTTTCTTCTTCTAAAGAAAATGAGCCCTCTTTTAAAATGAATCCAGAATTCTCTATTAGCACAAATACAGGTATTTCAGAAAATCATACTACTTTGATGGCTGTGATAAAAATGGCAGATTTAGAAGATGTTCTTAGCTCAGATGGCCCATTTACAGTTTTTGCTCCTTCGAATGTTGCTTTTGATAATTTATCCGAATTTAATCTCGGCAGTTTTTTAAAACCAGATAATAAAAAAGAGGTGTATTCTTTATTAACGCATCATATTGTTGCTGGTAATATTAGTGCTTCTAATATATTAAGGCAAATGTGTCAAGGGAATGGTACAGCTTCTTTTACCACGGTTTTAGGAGATGAGTTAATAGCTACAATGGATGGTACAGATATTGTCCTAACCGATCAATTTGGGAATACAGCTAAAATTACAAATGCAGACGCCAACCAATGTAATGGGGTTATCCATGAGATTGATAGCGTCTTTGTTCCAAAGAAGATATAATTTCTATCTTAGTTCGGCAGCTAAATCATTTTCAAATCTATATTTTAATTTGCTCATGATTTTGTCAATCTGTTTATCTGTTAGTGTACTGTTGTTGTCTTGAAGGGTAAAACTGACTGCATAAGATTTTTTTCCGGAAGCTAATTTTTTCCCAGTATAGACATCAAAAAGGCTTACTTTTTTAAGTATTTTTTTCTCTGTCTGTAATGCAATATCATATATTTCTTTAAAGGTAATATGGTCATCTAACAGTAGTGCAAAATCCCTTTTAACTTCAGGGTATTTAGGTATATCTTTAAATACGATGTTATTTTTGCTTGCTAGTTCTAAAATTAAATCCCAATTAAAATGAGCAAACATTGTATCTTGTTTTACATCTATTTTTTTACAAATGGATGGTTTTATTATACCAAAATCTACAATATTTTTACCTTTTATCTCGTATGATAAACCTTCGGAATAATCCGTATTATTTACAGGAATACTTTTTGTGTTTTGTATACCTAAGCGCTCTAGTACAAATTCTACTATAGATTTGGTGTAGAAGAAATCAGATTTTTTTGGGTCTTCGTTCCAATTTGGGCTATTTCTGTTTCCGCTAATTAGTATACTTAAATATTTAGACTCTTTTCTATTTGTGTTCTCTATGCGATAGGTTTTTCCAAATTCAAATAACTGAAGATTAGATTTCTTTCTATTGATATTATAAGCAGCTACCTCTAGCGAAGAAAACAAAGAAGATTGTCTCATGACAGATAAATCCGCGCTTAACGGGTTTAGTATAGTAACAGAATTTTCTTGTTTTAAATGCTCTGAAAGCAAAGTGTATTCTGGTGAAGTAAGGCTGTTTGTCATAATTTCATAAAAACCTTTAGAGGCAAGGGCATTGCCAATAGTGTTTTGTACTTTATGATCATCAAATTTACTTGTAGCAGCAATAGAAGCGTTTAATTTTTGCGTAAAATCTATATTATTGTATCCGTAAACTCGTAAAATTTCTTCTATAACATCTACAGGTCTTTGTACATCTACTCTGTATGTTGGAACTTCGAGACCTAAGCCTGCTTCGGTTACACTTTTTACTTTTATATCTAAGGAGGTTAAAATAGATTTTATGGTATCTCTTGGTATTTCTTGTCCAATAAGACGGTGTATTTTATCAAAAGGAACAAAAACTTCAAAAGATTTAGCCTTATTCGGGTATAAATCAATAATATCAGAAGTAATTTCTCCTCCAGCAATTTCATTAATTAATAGAACAGCTCTTTTTAAGCTATACTCTACATTTTCAATATCTATACCACGTTCAAACCTAAAAGAAGCATCGGTATTTAATCCGTGTCTTTTTGCAGTTTTTCTAACAGAAACAGCATTAAAATAGGCGCTTTCTAAAAAGATAGAGGTAGTATTTTCTGAAACTCCAGAATGCAAGCCTCCAAATACACCAGCAATACAGATTGGCTTTTCTGCATCACAAATCATTAAATCCTCTTCATGTAATTCTCTTTCTATGCCATCTAGCGTAGTAAACTTAGTTCCTTTAGGTAATGTTTTTACAACTATTTTATTGCCTTTTATTTTAGCAGCATCAAAAGCATGTAGTGGTTGTCCTAATTCGTGCAATACATAATTGGTTGCATCTACAAGATTGTTTTTTGGAGTTATACCAATAGCGTTTAATCTATTTTGTAACCAATCTGGAGATGGTTGTACTATTAGGTTACTTAGTGTTACTCCTGCATATCTAGGAGCTAATTCGTTGTTCTCTACCGATACATCGAATTTAAGAGATCTGGTATTTACATTAAAATTGGTTACAGGAGGTGTAATTAATTCTATTTCAACTTCTTTTTGCTTAAGTCCGGCTTTTAAATCTCTTGCCACACCAAAATGGCTCATGGCATCCGCTCTATTTGGCGTGAGGCCAATTTCAAAAACTTCATCGTTTTCTATTTCAAAAATTTCGGAGCATAAGGTTCCTGGAGTTAAGTTTTCTGCTAAAACCATAATACCATCATGGCTTTCTCCAATTCCTAGTTCATCTTCGGCGCAAATCATTCCATGACTTTCTTCCCCTCTGATTTTTCCTTTTTTTATAGTCCAACCTTCTCCTTCTTTTGTATAAAGAGTTGTTCCGATTGTTGCTACAGGAACTTTTTGTCCTGCTGCTACATTAGGGGCGCCACAAACAATTTGTAGAGGAGATTCTCCTCCTATGTCTACAAGGGTTATCTTAAGTTTATCTGCATTGCTGTGTTTTTCACAGGATAACACATGGCCTACAATAACACCGTTTAAACCGCCTTTTACAGATTCAAAAGGAACAACGCCTTCTACCTCTAGACCAAGGTCTGTTAAGAGTTCCGCTGTTTTCTGGGAATCCCAATCGATGTTTATAAACTGTTTAAGCCAGTTAAAAGAAATTTTCATTAGTTGGATTTAAAGCCTGTAAAGATAAAACAATGCGTTAAGACATTCAATAATGAATACGTTGAATTCTTTGTTTTTTATTTTAATTAAATAATTACTCTTTGTATTTAAATAGAATATCCATTAAAATAGAGGATGCGGCTTTGGTTAATATAATATTGAGTTGTGTTTTTTCTTGTAAAAAAGAAAATTTTGTAAACTTTAAAAAAGGTGTTGTTTGGTAAGTATCATGGTAATGAGAAGGGGTAAATTATCTTTTAATTTCAAAGTGATGTCTTGTAAAAAAAAATGAAGTAGTCTTCAATGTTCATAACGCGGAAGAGGTTATTACGGTAGATGAAATTGAATTTATAAAAGATTATGAGTTTATTAATGGCCTGTTTTTGGTGGGTTTATTGCAAGGGTGTTTATGAATACGATTATTACACTTCCGTTTGTTAAAAAAAAGTGTAGATAGAGTTGTTCTGTCCCATATTAGTATGCTAAGCTTTTTCGTTTTTAATGGAGCTCCTGCTTTTTTATTATGGAAACCATTTTAAACAACCGCTTATTGCAAAAGGACGGAATATTTTGAGTTACCAGATGCAAATAGTGTAACCTTATTAAAGGAAGGTTATGATTCATTTAACTTTTCTTTTTCAGGTAAAAAGAGAAAAATGGCAGTCGTTGCCCTAATTTTTGAATATGTAAAAGAGAGGAAGAAGATGAGCACCTTTCTTTTAAGAAAAGAATTTAATTATTTTGAGGAGAAACTAATTGGAAAAAATGGGGTTTAAATTATGGTGGATTTTCCTAACCCAATATTTTCATCATTTATTTTTAAGTCATCATCAGAATCATCCGAGATGTTATTAGCAATAAAATCTCCGACATAGTCTGTACCGTATTTACTGCTTCCTAATACATCTGGAGTAACTATTTTCTTAGCAAAAGATTTAAGCACAGCAGTTATTACTGCGTTGGCTTCTTCTTGTAAGTCAAAATGTTGTAATAGCATGGCTACACTTAAAATCGATGCAACTGGGTTTGCTATATTTTTACCTTTAGCTTGTGGGTACGAACCATGGATAGGCTCAAACATAGCATGGCCAATACCAACAGAAGAGGAGGGGAGTAAACCAATAGAACCAGAAATAGCACTCCCTTGGTCAGACAATATATCTCCAAACATGTTATCGGTTAGAATAACATCAAACTGATTAGGGTTTAGTATCATCTGTACTGCTGCATGATCCATAAACATACAATTAAGGCTTACTTCTGGATAGCTGCTCGCAATATTCATAACCACTCTACGCCATAATCTAGAGGTCTCTAAAACATTGGCTTTGTCTACTAGGGTGAGTTTTTTTCTTCGGCTTTTAGCTGCTTTAAAAGCTAAGTGTGTAATTCTACTTATTTCTTTTTCAGTATACTCACAAGCATCCATAGCGAAAGTACCATCATCACTAACTTCTTTTTTTCCAAAATAAATTCCACCAGTAAGTTCTCTGTAAATTACTAAGTCGGTATCTAAAATATTGGCTTTATTTAAAGGGGATAATTTTGCTAATGCAGGGAAAACTTTTACGGGTCTAATATTGGCAAACAAGTCTAGCTCTTTGCGTAACTGAAACAATCCTTGTTCTGGCCAAACTTTAGCTTTAGGGTTTTGGTCATATTCAAGAGAGCCAATTGCACCAAATAAAATGGCATCTGAATTTTTACATATTTTTAGTGTTTTTTCAGGTAGTGGCTTGCCTGTCTTTTTCATGGCAATAGCACCTATGTCTGCCTTAGTAATAGAAAAAGTGTGTCCAAAATTATGTTCTATTGCCTGTAGGCATTTTACGGATTGGGCTAGTACTTCAGGGCCAATACCGTCACCACCTAAAAGAGCAATATTTAAATACATTAACTTAGGGCTTTAATATTAATACCACTTGTTTCAATAATCTCATGAATATCGTTATCTACAATTTCTTTTCTAGTATCTGCATACTTTAAGAATTCTTCATATACGGTATCTAACTGAACTTTTGTTAATTCGTATCCAACAATTTTAGCTCTATACGCTAATGCGGCACGACCACTTCTTGCTGTAAGTATAATAGATGATTCATTGACACCAACATCTGCAGGGTCAATAATCTCGTAAGTTTCTCTGTTTTTAATGACGCCATCTTGGTGTATACCAGAACTGTGAGCAAAAGCATTTGCTCCAACAATTGCTTTGTTAGGTTGTACCATCATTCCCATTTTTTGAGCAACCATTAAACTAGTATCGTTTAATAATTTACTATTGATTCCGGTATCTAGTCCTAATGTTGGGTGTTGTCTTAAAATCATAACAACTTCCTCTAGGGCTGTATTTCCTGCGCGTTCGCCAATACCATTTATAGTACACTCAATTTGTCTTGCTCCATTAACAACGCCAGCAATAGAATTTGCCGTTGCTAAACCTAAATCATTATGGCAGTGGCAAGAAAGTATTGCTTTATGAATACTAGTAACATTCTCTTTTAGGTATTTTATTTTTGCACCATATTCTTCCGGAAGACAATATCCTGTTGTATCAGGAATATTTAGTACCGTAGCCCCTGCTTTTATAACTGCTTCGCAAACACGTGCTAAAAACTCATTGTCTGTTCGTCCTGCATCTTCTGCATAAAACTCAACATCTTCTACAAAGGATTTAGCATGTTTAACAGCACTAACAGCACGTTCAATTATAGCATCTTTGTTAGAATCGAATTTAAATTTTATATGAGATGCTGATGTTCCTATACCTGTATGTATTCTAGGTCTTTTTGCATACTTTAGAGCTTCTGCTGCAACTTCAATATCATTTTTTACTGCACGGGTTAAACCACAAACAGTAACATTTTTCATTAACTTAGAAATCTCTGTGACAGATTTAAAATCTCCAGGACTAGATACGGGGAACCCAGCTTCAATAATATCCACACCTAAAAGTTCTAACCTTTCTGCAATTACTAATTTCTGTTCCGTATCCAATTTGCATCCCGGAACTTGTTCTCCATCTCTTAGTGTGGTGTCAAAAATTTGTACTTTATCTTTGCTCATTATATTTGCGTAGTTTTAACTGGTCGTAACGAATATATGACAATAGAAGGAAAGAACTAAATATAGAATGAATATTTACAATGTTAATATAGTTTTTTGTTCTTTTAAATGATTGATATACAAATATATAAACTATTTTTTTTACGATGACAAATGTACATAAAGATGCTTTGTTCGTTTTAGTGAAATCCCTATCTAAGTCAGAGAAGCGACAATTTAAATTGTATGTTGGGCGATTAGGGGTGAATTCTGATGCTAAATTCTTAGCATTATTCAACTTATTAGACAAGATTAAGGTATATAAAGAGAAAATTATTCTGGATAGCGGAATAGTTAAAAAAGAACAATTATCTAATCTTAAAGCGCACCTTTACAAACAAATTTTGGTGAGCTTAAGATTAAATCCTGTAAACCAAAATATACGTGTTCAGATTAGGGAGCAGTTAGATTTTGCGACTATTCTGTATCAAAAAGGACTATATAAGCAAAGTCTTAAAATATTAGATAAAGTAAAGGCTACTGCTATAGATAATGAGGAGAAGAATATTGCCTATGAGATTGTAGAATTAGAAAAAATAATAGAAACTCAATATATTACGCGTAGTATTCCTGATAGGGCAAATGAACTGGCAATACAAGCAAAAGAATTGTCTGGCCAGAATGTAATTACTAGTAAACTTTCTAATCTATCTATGCAGTTGTATAGTATGATGCTTAAGGTTGGTTACGTTAAAAGTGATGAAAGCCACCAAATGGTGGAGGAGTATTTTGAAAAACACCTACCTAAATATAAAATAGAAGATTTAGGCTTTAGAGAGAAACTATGGCTCTATAAGGCTCACTTATGGCACAGTTTTTTAATGCAAGATTTTCTTTCTTGCTATAAATATGCTAATAAATGGGTAGGCTTATTTTATGAGCAAAAAGAAATGATTTATTTAAACCCTGTATTTTTCTTGAAAGGGAATCATTATTTATTAGAATCGTTGTTTTATGTAAAATATAGCTCACAATTTAAGCAAACATTAGAAAAATTAGAATCTATAGTAGAGTCTAAGGCTTTTCCAAAGAATGATAACATTAACTCTCTGGTTTTTTTATATCTAAATGCCAACCGATTGAGTCTTCACTTTTTAGAAGGAACTTTTGAGAAAGGGTTGTATTTGGTGAAAATTGTAGAATACGGAATTAATAAACACAAGGACCGTATAGATGTGCATCATGTAATGGTGTTATACTATAAAATTGCATGCTTGTATTTTGGAATAGGGGATAATAAATCTTGTATTCAATATTTAAAAAAAATTATTGAAAATAAAAATTTAAAAATGCGTGAAGACTTAATGTGTTTTGCACGTGTATTAAGTTTAGTTGCTCATTATGAGGCTGGTATGGATTATCATTTAGAGGTGCAATTAAAGAGCACTTATAAGTTTTTATTGAAAATGAATGATATGCA
>NZ_JADGES010000148.1 GCF_016744255.1 Maribacter sp. | reverse complement strand
TTCAGAAATGTATCCGCAACAAAAAGACAAAGGTAATAAAGCAACTTTTGTAATAAAACACCTTACCGCATGAACCCTATAACCGCAATATTGGTAGATGACGAAATATCTAATGTAAAAGGTCTACAACAAAAAATTGAAAAATTATTTTCAAATATTGAAATAACACATACTTTTCAAAAGCCTGAAGATGCCGTAACGTTACTTCAAAAACAACAGCCAGATTTACTTTTTCTAGATATAGAAATGCCTAGAATAAATGGCTTTGAACTATTAACAAAACTAGAAAAAATAGATTTTCAAATCATTTTTGTTACTGCTTATAATGAATATGCTATTGAAGCTTTTAAGCAAAATGCTATAGATTATGTTTTAAAACCAATAGCGGATCAAGATCTTATTAATGCAATCCAAAAGGCACAAAAGGTTATAAAACACAAAAATCAAAATCAGAGTAATTTAAAACTCTTAAACCTCTTAACCGAGCATGTAACTAATAACAATAAAGTACTAATACCAACTACCAAAGGAATCTCTTTTATTCCGTATAATGAGGTATTACATATTCAGGGTTACGATGGGTATACCCAGATACACCTGTATGACAATACTACTATTACGAGTTCTTATAATTTAGGGAGATTTGCCAAACTCTTGGGCAATCCGTTTTTTAAATGTCATAAGTCGCATATTGTACATCTAGATAAGGTTCGTAGTTTTGAGAATGAAGGCTATATTATTCTTGAAAATGGCAATAGAATACCCATCTCTAAAACGTATAAAAAAGCCTTTATTGACCTTCAAACGAAGTACTAATTCTTTTGTTTCTAAAGAGATAGCTAAATTCTAATTTGTATTTTTAGTAAGCATTGACTAATTTTAGGTGAATTTTAGTAAACTTACACTTGAAACAAAAAATAAAAAAACAAGCCCAAAAGCTTTTTAACAGCACAGGAATCTCTAATGTTTCTATGAAACAAATTGCAGACTCTTTACAAATAAGTGCTGGTAATCTTCAGTACCATTACAAAACTAAAGCTGTTTTGTTAGCCTATATCTATGAAGATATGTACCAAGAATCTCTTCATTATATAACCCCTGTAAACAGTTATATAACATTACATCATTTTGAAGATGTAATATTAAAATTTGATGGTTTACAAAACAGATACTCTTTCTTTTTTAATGAAATTATACATATTGGCAGAAACTATCCCGAAATACTAAAGCGGCATACCGAATCTACCTTACAGCGATTAAAAGAGGGGAGCGCATTGCTAGATTATTATATAGAAACAGAACGATTAAAGCCTGAAAATGAGCTTACAGACTACGATAAATTAGTACATACCTTCTGGATGTTAAGTACTTTTTGGCAATCCCAAAGACAAATAATAAAAAACAACACCTATTTCGTCAATCAATGCCATATAGCAGAAATATTATGGAATATATTTCTACCGCACCTAACTGAAAAAGGTTTGGAAGAATATAAACAGATGCGAAAATTTGTGCCGCTGCCAAAAGAACTAACTTAAAATTCCCTACTATGAGAAAAATAGATGCCCTCTTAAACGAATATGCAGAAAGTCACCAAACAGTTTTTAATAAAAGGGTACATTACATTTGCGTACCTGCAATTTTCTTTAGTTTAATTGGCCTTTTAGCTTGTATTCCTATGGATGCAATTATGGAAGGCATACTACCAGATAGCTATTTGGCGTATGCCCATTTTGGTTCGGTAGTACTTATATTAGGATTAATCTACTATCTAAGACTTTCTATTCCCCTTTTTATAGGAATGTTACTTTTTTCCGTTTTAGCACTGATAGCTATTCACCAAATACAATTGGCTAACATTGCACCTCTATGGGCTATCATGTTAGGTATTTTTGTAATTGCTTGGATAGCACAATTTATTGGTCACAACCATGAAGGTAAAAAACCATCCTTTTTAAAAGATGTACAATTTTTAATGATTGGCCCAGCATGGATTTTAAGTCCTCTTTTTAATGCTGTTGGGCTAAAATTCTAATGCTATCTAACTTTTATTCTGGTTTCATTCTTCACTTGCGTTATTACAAAAGAACTCTGCATATTAGATACTATCTTTAGTTGCGACATTTTCTTCAATATAAACTCTTGGTACTCTTTCATGTCGCTAAGAACAATTTTAAGAAGATAATCATACGCTCCGGCGATATAGGAAACCTCTAATACTTCATCTAAATGGTGTACATAATCCTCGAACTCTTTAAAATATACTTCCTGGTGTTTTACAAGGGTTACTTGGCAATATACTACCAAATCTATATGCAGCACTTTAGGGTCTATTAAAGCCACGTATTTCTTTATAATACCGCTAGCTTCGATACGTTTTATACGTTCATGTGTTGGTGTAACACTTAGATTTACCTTTTCTGCTAATTGTTTTATAGACTGTTTTCCGTCTTTTTGAAGCTCGTTTATAAGTTTTATATCTATCGTATCTAAAGACTGCATAGTAGATTTTTCTGTTTTAGTTAGATGATCATAATGAACAAAGAAATATTTTCTATAAAAAAACAAAATTAAAGAATAATATTTCAATATATGTCGATTTTTGTAAAAATAAATTCTATTATTTACATTTGTAACCACAAAAGGTGGAAGTTATGAAAGATAGAATTGATAAAATATACAAACGTATTAGTGAACATTCCGATAGCTTTTTGGGGTACCCATTAGCCAAAGATTTCTCCTACCAAGAATTTGCTCCTTTTTTAGATTTATGCATCAATAATATTGGTGACCCAGAGTCTCCATCTACCTTAGCTATAGACACCAAAGACATAGAAAAAGAATGTGTTGCTTTTTTTGCTGACATTCTTTCTACCAATATGAAAGAAACTTGGGGCTATATTACCAATGGTGGTACCGAAGGTAATTTATACGGATTGTATTTAGCAAGAGAGAGTTTCCCAGAAGCTGTTGTTTATTATAGCGAATCTACCCATTACAGTGTAAAGAAGAATTTGCACTTATTAAATATTAAAAACATTGTAGTTAGGAGCCAACCAAATGGCGAGATGGATTATGATGATTTGGAACAAATCATTTCGTTTCGTAGAGACAAGCCTGCTATTTTCTTTTTAAATATTGGCACTACTATGACCGAAGCGGTAGATAAACTAGACGAGATTAAAAGAATCATACACAAATACGCCATAAAAGATTATTACATTCATTGCGATGCTGCATTTCTAGGGTTAATAGCTCCATTTATAGAGCCAAAACCAAAGTTCGATTTTGCCGAAGGTGTAGATAGTATTGCTATTTCTGGTCATAAATTCATTGGAGGCCCTATGCCTTCTGGCGTGGTATTGGTAAAAAGAAACCACAGAAACCGTATTGCACACTCTGTTTCGTATATCGGTGCTATGGATACTACCATTACAGGGTCTAGAAACGGCTTAACTCCGTTATTTATCTGGTCTTTTATTCAGAAATACGGAAAACAAGGACTTATAGAAAGAGCAAGAAACTCCCAGAAAGTGTCCGCTTATACCGAAAAGAGATTGAAAGAAATAGGCATAAATGCTTGGCGAAATAATGATGCCTTAACAGTGGTTTTAGATAAACCTTCGAATGCTTTATGCGACAAATACCAACTTGCTTCTGAGGGTAACATTGCACATGTTATATGCGTTCCTGGTATAGAAAAAGTACAAATAGACCTTTTTATAGAAGATCTAAAAAGAGAAAAAAAGGGAGCTTTAGAAGAAGCCCAATTGGTATAAATAAAAGAAGCTGTTTATATGGGCGTTTTAAAAATACGCCCATATACAAGTATTTTTTTTTTAAAACTCTTATTGCAATTTTTTATACGTGTATATTTCTTTAGTATAGTTTACTACCTATATTAACAATCCGGGTTTCTAAAGAATCTACAAGAATACTAACAGACCCAAAAGAGCGCTGCAATTAATTGGTACGTATAAAAATAGAGATTTCTTACCACAACGATATCTTTAATCCAGTATATAGCTCAACCACGAAATCACTCTTCCTTTTAAACTAATTAATTGTTCTAAATATCTTATCTTAAACTTAAGAAACAAACATACGAGCTAAACTGTTAGGCACAAGATAAAAATTACGTCAAAAAGAATACAACAATCTGCAAATCGAATACAATGCCTATTTAATCATCATCTAATTTTATCTTTCATTATTAGCAACACTAAAAAGTGAAAAATGAAAGAAACAATTAAAGTTGAAAGAATGAAATTATCTCACCGAAAAATTTACACCGATATAACGATTGATGCACCTGCAGAAAAGGTATGGTCTGTTTTAAAAGATACGAAAACTTATAAAAACTGGGCGGTATTCTTAACAGACATTAAGGGTGAATTAAAAGATGGAAATAAAATTACTGCTAAGTTTCAGTTAAACCCCTCTAAAGAAAAATACAATTCCATAGACCACACAATTCAAGTGGTGGAAGGTAAATCATTTTATTGGGCAGAGAAAGGACCTATGGGTATTTGCGACAATCATCACTTTAAGGTAGAAGTAATTGACAGGAATAATTCTCGTTTTATCCAATCTGATGAATTAACAAAAGGAGCAACTTTTCTTTTAGGAGGTTATTTATCAAAAGTGTATACTAAAGGATATCAAGGGTTTAACCAGGCATTAAAAAAAGAAGTAGAACGTAGATTTAATTAACCACTTATAATGATGATAGTTGTAGCTAAAATATATTTTGTCTTTTTAATAGTTTGGTCTGTAGTAATGCTTATTTGGGGTTTAGCAGGATTTTTTGAATATTTTACAGGGATTATTCCATTTATAGAATTACAGAATAAAGCTTACCCTAGTGGAGTTCAGTTTGTACATTGGTTTTTGATAAGCTTAACAGGGTTAACTTTTTTAATTGGCTATTTCAACCATTGGAAATTAACCCCGTTCGCTATGTTAATATTGTTTTCTAATTTAACCATATTATGCACCATCGAAACTTTTGATTTTATGTCAGAACAATGGAGTTTAAAAGCATATTTTTCCGAATTGATTTTTTACCTTGCTACTTCATTATTTCTCTTATATTCAGCTGTTTCAAAATCACATTTCATCTCATAAATGAAAAAAGATATTATAAATATTAATAGTATTCACGAAGTTCATCAGTTTTTAGGCTTAGGTAAACCAAAGCATCCCTTAATTTCTGTTTTTAAATTTGGTAAAGAGCAAAGCCAATTATCAAATGAAAACTTTAAATATTCTTTAGATTTATTTCAAATCAGCATTAAGGGAAATTGCCCTTATACTATTTCAAATTACGGTAGAAATTCATACGATTTTCAAGAATGTTCTATGATATTTACATCTCCAAATCAAGTTTTAGAATTTAATAAAGCCTACCAAACAGAAGATGATAATTGTTGGACTTTAGTTTTTCATCCAGATTTAATCAGGAAATCAGAACTAGGAAAGAAGATAGATAGTTATGCGTTCTTTTCTTACGCTTCTAATGAAGCATTACATTTATCTGATGAGGAAAGAAATACAATTACAGATATTACACGGAAAATAGAAAAAGAATACAGTAACAATATAGATGCACACAGCCAAACACTCATTATCTCAAACCTTGAGTTATTATTTAATTATTGTATTCGTTTTTATGACCGTCAGTTTTATACGAGAACAAACTTAAACAAAGATGTTGCAAGTGATTTTGAACAATTATTAAAATCCTACTATAAAGCAGGAAAGCAATTGGAAATAGGTATTCCTTCTGTTCAGTATTGTGCTAATGAAATGCATATGTCTCCAAGATATTTAAGTGATTTACTTCGTAAGGAAACAGGCAAAAGTACGCAAGAACATATTCACGAATACATCATAGAAAGAGCAAAAAACAAACTTTTAAATTCAAAAGAAAATGCTAGTGAAATTGCATATTCTTTAGGGTTTGAATATCCGCAGTATTTCAG
>NZ_JADGES010000147.1 GCF_016744255.1 Maribacter sp. | reverse complement strand
GTTCAGAGGAGTAAAAAACGTAGAATTCTTCCTCTTTAGATTAACTAGAATATTTGCCTAAACACAACAATTAGGCTTGATCCATAAACCTTATAATATCACAATTATTTTGTTTAATAAAACATTAAAATTATTTAAACAATTTTATGTTTTTGTTTAGCACTTGAAACGAGTACAGAAAACAATAGAATTTTTTAATCTAGTTAATGCTTTTAAAACACAAATTAAACGACACCCTGATACCTTAAAGTTATGAATTCGAAAATAGAAAATATAGCATCTACCAAAAGTACTATGAGTACTAACTTTAAGACTTGATCCCTCTCTACGGTAGGTATAACGGTAAAGGTATAAAAAATAAAACCCCAACAATCTAATAGTTAGATGGTTGGGGTTTTGTGTTGCGGAGAATGAGGGATTCGAACCCCCGGAGGTGTGACCCTCAACAGTTTTCAAGACTGCCGCATTCGACCACTCTGCCAATTCTCCAGTGTTTGTCTCATCAGGTATTCCCTGAATGCGGATGCAAATATAAAAAGCTTTTTCTACTCTGTGAAGTGTTTTCTTGTTTTTTATTTAAGAAAAATGATATACCTAATTTCTAGAGAATAGAATAGAAGAGAAAAGAAAAGTAATCCAAAGAAAAACAAGGGTTTACAGTTTTTAAAGATAAAATTCAATTTTATAGAGTTTAGGAAAAATAGCTTCTTTCCTCGTAAAGAAAAGTTGTTTTATACGACTATTAACCCAAAATAGATATAATATGGGGGTGTTAGAAAACGTAAAAGACTTTTTTAAGAAAAAATTAAACAAGGAAGAAACAGCTTCTGCTCCAGAAGGGATTTGTCCTAATTGTTGGGGTAGACAAGAATGGGAAGGCAATTTTTATACAAAGATTGTAGCAAAGAATATAACACCACAAGATGCTACGTATTCTAGTTTTATTCATGAAGTGGTAAGCAAGCTAGATAAAATAACACTTAAGGAAGACATGCTGACTTGTGAAACCTGTGCTATATAGTTAATCTATAAAGGTATTTACAGAAGTAATTAGGTTACATTCTTTTCTTAGGTATTTTTGAAAATTAAAGGCAGTTTCATTATCCTCAAAAACCATAGCTTGGTCTATACTGGGACTTAGCTCTAAATGACCCAATAGGTATTCTACAAAATACGTATTGTCATCCGTTAATAATACATAATGTCCTGGTTCTTGATCGGGCATAGAGGGAATTAGTTATTCTTTTTTTGTTCTTAGAGGGAGTAAATAACGGGTTAATATACTCTTTTTAGAAGAATTTATACTACTTTTTGATGTTTGGATATATTTTTAGGCAAACGGTCTAAAAGGAGTATTCCGTTGTGGCAGTAATTTCTTTTAAAACAAAATAACTTTCCAAAAAACCAATATTATCAATTTTGGATAATTTAGTACGTACAAATTCATGATAGGCCGGGAGGCTCTTAATATTTATTTTAAGGAAAAAGTCTACTTTACCAGCCATATGGTAGCATTCTTGTACTTCTTTTAAGCCTTTAATTTGTTTTTCGAACTTCTCTATAAAACCCTCGTTATGGTAGCGTTGCGAAACCAAACATATAGCAGTTACCGGAATATCTAAATGGTTTTTATTTAAAAGAGCAACGTATTTTTTTATAATTCCTTTTTTTTCTAGCTTACGAATACGCTCATAAATAGGAGAGGCGGTAAGGTTTAGTTCCTCTGCAATTTCCTTAGTGGTTTTTTTTGCATCCTTCTGTAGAATTTGTAATATTCTAAGGTCGGTTTCATCTATCTGTTGCATGGCAGTTAATTTTCGTTTTTAAAAGGGTAATATCATTTTAAATAAATAATAACAACTTTTAAAAGCGGTTATTAAAGATGAAATTACTTATTTTAATTTAAAAATAAGTTTAATTTATGGTATAATACGCTATATTCATAATTTTATACTTTAAATACTAAGGATATGAAAGTAGATAAGGTATTGGTTACTGGAGCAGGAGGACAGCTCGGCACCGTTTTGGTAAAGGCTTTAAAAAAGCTAAAAGGTGCTGAAAATGTATTGGCCACAGATTTGTATGTAAAACCAGAAGATAAAGGCTTGTTGTTTCCGCTAGATGCAACTAATGAAGTCGCTGTAGCAGAATTGGTAGTAGAAAATAATATTACACAGATTTATCATTTGGCAGCAATTTTATCTGCTAAAGGCGAAGAACAACCCTTAAAAACGTGGGATATTAATCTAAAATCGCTCTTTGCAATTTTAGAAGTTGCACGTAAATATAAGTTAGATAAAGTATTTTTTCCGAGTTCTATTGCTGTTTTTGGAGCTTCGGCATCCAAGCAAAATACACCACAAGATGCTTATTTAGATCCAACAACGGTATATGGTATTAGTAAGGCTGCAGGAGAACAATGGGCGAATTACTATTTCACCAAATATGGAGTAGATGTTCGTTCCTTACGATATCCTGGAATCATAGGGCACCAATCCTTACCAGGAGGTGGTACCACAGATTATGCAGTAGATATTTATCATAAAGCAGTTAATAAAGAGCCTTTCATATGTTATTTAAAGAAAGATACTGCTTTACCTATGATTTTTATGGCAGATGCGGTTAGGGCAACATTAGAACTAATGGAAGCTCCTAAAGAGCAAATAAAGACAAGAACATCCTATAATCTGAATGCTTTGAGTTTTACACCAGCGCAGATCGTAGAATCTATAAAAAAATGGTATCCAGATTTTATAGCCACTTATAAAGAAGATTTTAGAGAAGCTATAGCCCAAAGTTGGCCTTCTTCTATTTTAGATATTCAGGCACAGGAAGATTGGAAATGGGAACCTCATTATTTATTAGATGATATTAGTAATGAGATGATTATAGAGTTAAAGAAAAAATACAATTTGCATTCGCAATTATAAATAAAGACATGTACGGAAAAGTTAAAGACGAACTCAAAGCGGAGTTACAAGAAATAGAGAGCTCTGGATTATACAAAAAAGAGCGAATAATTACGACCAAACAAGGAGCAGAAATAAAAACCACTTTAGGGAAAACGGTACTTAATTTTTGTGCTAATAATTATTTAGGGTTATCGGCTCATCCAGATGTTATAGAAGCTGGTATAGAGGCTATGCGTTCCCATGGTTTTGGGCTTTCTTCGGTTCGCTTTATTTGCGGAACACAAGATATTCATAAAGAATTAGAGAAAAAGACAGCAGAATTTCTAGGAACAGAAGACTGTATTCTTTATGCTGCTGCTTTTGATGCTAATGGAGGTGTTTTTGAGCCTTTATTAACTGCCGAAGATGCAGTGATTTCCGACGAACTTAACCATGCTAGTATTATTGATGGTATACGCTTATGTAAAGCAGCGCGCCATAGATATAAAAATAACGATATGGCTTCGTTAGAAGAGCAATTAAAAGCAGCTTCTGGAGCAAGAAGAAAACTTATTGTTACTGATGGTGTTTTCTCTATGGATGGTATTATAGCTAAGCTAGATGAAATTTGTGATCTAGCAGATAAGTATGGAGCTATGGTAATGGTAGATGAATGTCATGCGACAGGGTTTATAGGAAAAACAGGTAGAGGTACTCACGAATATAAAAATGTAATGGGTAGAGTAGATATCATTACAGGAACCTACGGAAAAGCACTTGGTGGAGCATCAGGTGGATTTACAGCAGCCAGAAAAGAGATTGTAGATATACTTAGGCAGAAGTCTAGACCGTACTTATTTTCTAATACTTTGGCGCCTGCTATCGCTGGAGCATCTATTAAAGTTTTAGAAAAGTTAGAAAACGATAACTCTCTGATTATTAAGTCTCAAAAAAACACAAAGAGGTTTAGAAATGCAATGACAGAAGCTGGGTTTACCATAACTCCAGGGGTGCATCCTATTGTTCCCATAATGCTTATGGATGCTAAGCTAGCGCAAGAATTTGCTAGTAAATTATTAGACGAAGGTATCTATGTAGTTGCTTTCTTTTATCCTGTGGTTCCTAAAGGAAAAGCAAGGATTAGAGTGCAGATTTCAGCATCGCATACAGCAGAACAAATAGACAAGGCAGTAACTGCCTTTACAAAAATAGGGACAGAATTAGGTGTATTAGACTAATTGTTCATTCTAGTAAATTAAGGCCGCAACGTGTTAATGTTGCGGTTTTTTATGCTCTAAAATCTAATATGGTATAGAATACATATAGATTAAAATTAAGGACTTATTTTAGCAGGATGGAAGAATGGTACCATTATGCCTTATTGATTGTCGTTGGTTTTGCAGTAGGTTTTATAAATACCTTAGCTGGCGGAGGTTCCTTACTTTCATTACCTGTCCTAATCTTTTTGGGTTTACCGCCAAGTGTAGCGAATGGAACGAACCGAGTGGCAATAGTAATCCAAACAGCCATAGCCACTGCTGGCTTTAAAAGTAAAGGAGTTTCTACCTTCCCATTTAATGTGTATTTAGGTATTTCTGCTTTTTTTGGTTCTATAATAGGGGCAAATATTGCGGTGGATATAAAAGGCGATACTTTTAATAAGATTCTCTCTATTGTTATGATGGCTGTGGTGCTCATCATAATATTTAAGCCTAAAATTAAGATAGCAGATTTAGAAGAACGACTTACTGGCAAGTATTTATGGGTGGGAATAATAGCTTTTTTCTTTTTTGGTATCTATGGTGGGTTCATTAATGCCGGATTAGGTTTTATAATGATATTGTTTTTGCACTACGTAAACCATATGAATTTGGTGCGAGCAAATGTAACCAAGGTGGTAGTCGTATTTACCTATATGCTTTCTGCTTTGGCAGTTTTTATTTTTAATGATAAGGTAAATTGGAAAATAGGGTTAATTTTAGCCATCGGGAACGGTACTGGCGCTTGGTTAGCAAGTAGAATCTCCGTGAACAAAGGAGACGGATTTATAAAAATGTTTTTAATAGTTATGGTGGTTATCATGTCCATTAAACTATGGTTTTTTAATTAATATAAGAAAAAGTGAGTAACACAATAGAGAGTTTAGAATGGCGCTATGCAGTAAAGAAGTTTAATACTTCTAAAAGTATTGGTCAAGAAAATCTAGAGAAACTAAAGACCGCATTTAACCTTACAGCAACATCGTATGGTTTACAACCCATAAAAATGGTGGTGGTGCAAAATAAGGGAGTGCAACAAGAATTAGTGTCTCATTCCTATAGCCAACCGCAAGTGGCACAAGCTTCTCATGTTTTGGTATTATGTGTAGAAAAAAGTGTCATAAAAGATACTGTGAATGGGTATTTTGATAAAGTAAAGGCGGTACGTGGCACAAGCGATGAAATATTAGAACCCTATAGAAATATGATGCATACCTCTTTTGAAAATAAGACAGAAGAGGAGATTTTTTTATGGTCTAAACACCAAGCATATATAGCCTTGGGTAATTTAATGACCGTATGTGCTGTAGAAAAGATAGATTCTTGCCCTATGGAAGGATTTATACCGCAAGGTTATAGTGACGTACTAGGGTTAGAAGCATTAGGTTTGTCTCCTGTTTTGGTTCTCCCAGTTGGAATTAGAGCAGAAGATGATATGTTTGCTTCCTTTAAGAAAGTACGTAAAGAAGTATCTGAAAGTGTCATAGAGATTAAGTGATTTTTTTATAGTCCGATGTTAAAATATTTCATGTTAAGATTTAAGAGTAAAAAACGAACAACCAACAACAATGTGCGAAAATAATAAGGGTTTCATAGCATACTCAAAGTTGGCCATATGTTAATCTAAAAAGTAGGTGTGTTTTCAGCCCTTTATTGGGGCTTACAGAAACCATCAGACAGTACATTTCTTGAAAAATATTGATAAATTCTGTTTACTTTGTGTCTTATAAGTATAGATAGGCATCATTTTATTTGTTATAATAATAGAGGGTTAAGGTGTTTTTTTTTGACATTAATATCATAAAAAAGAGCATCAACTCGTATTATTTTATGCCAATGAACCTTTTTTAAAGGGTTTATGTCTCTTCTATTGAGAA
>NZ_JADGES010000146.1 GCF_016744255.1 Maribacter sp. | reverse complement strand
AGCCGTATGTAGCTAGGTTGTAAAACGCTGAAAACATCCTATTTTTCGGTAACTGACACAATCTCTGATTAAGTGTGAAAAATGCTCGATAAACGTACATCACACCAAAAACACCTTACCGAAAAAATGTGTTTTTAAACGGAAAAAAGTACCCTCTTTTGATATACCCATCGAATCCTTTTCTAATTTTAAAGGAATCATAATTCTTGATGGTTCTTTTATTTTATTAAGAAGTACACTCCCTCTAGTCTATTGACTATTAAAAAGTAATGAACCTTTTATGATTTTTATTTTTAATTAATCTAAATAAACTTGCGAAAAATGATTGAGGTAAATATATTTGCATACTATTCTTAATCAATCTAAATAAAAACACATGAATTACAAGCCATTTAGCCTATTCGTTTTAGGCGCACTACTAACCCTAACATCTTGCAAAGATGATAACTCCGATGATGTTGCTCCTATTAACCCAAATGCTATATCCAAAACAAAAGTAATTGCCAATTACGCTACTATTGTTTACAGCAACTACCAAAACGCATACAATGATGCTGTTACGTTGCAAAATGCATTAAATACTTTTGCCGACACGCCAACAGATTCTGATTTTTCCGCTGCAAAGACAGCATGGAAATCGGCACGTGAATCTTACGGTACCACGGAAGCTTTTCGTTTTGCTAGCGGTCCCATAGATGATACTGATGGCCCAGAAGGTTTACTTAATGCATGGCCCTTAGATGAAAACTATATAGATTATGTAGAAAACAATACAACCTCTGGTATTATAAACGATGTTATCACCTACCCTACTATTGACAAAGCTTTATTAGAAAGCTTAAACGAAGAAGGTGGTGAAGCAAATATTAGCATTGGTTACCATGCTATTGAATTTTTACTTTGGGGACAAGACATTAGTTCTCCTAGCGAAAAGAAAGCCGGACAAAGACCTTATACTGATTTTATTGATGGTGGTACTGCAGCCAATCAAAGCAGAAGACGCGATTATTTAAAAGCTACTGCGGCATTACTTATTGATCATTTACAATTAATGCTAGATGAATGGAAAGAAAATGGCGCCTATAGAACTACTTTCTTAGCCTTAGAAGAGAATACTGCTTTAAAGAATATTTTAACCGGTATTTCTACTTTATCTAAATCTGAATTAGCAGGAGAAAGAGTTTTTGTTGCTTATGACAATCAAGACCAAGAAGATGAACATTCTTGTTTTAGTGATAATACACATAGAGATGTTCGTTTAAACCTTGCTGGGGTTGCAAACGTATTTCGCGGTAGCTACAGTACTGTTTCCGGAGAATCTTTAGAAGATTTAATAACAGAAACAAATGCCACTCTAGGAGCTGCTATTACAGCTGCTCTTGCAAATGCAGAAACAAAAGTAGATGCTACTGCAACTCCTTTCGATTTTGCCATAACAGACGCTACAGAAAGACCTAAAGTTTTAGAAGCTGTAACTGCTTTAAGAGCACTTGGCGATAAATTTGTAGAAGGAAGTGCAGCTTTAGGCATAACTGTTTCTTCAGAGTTGCCAGAATAATTCTATTTTTATTTTAAACCATATCAGAATCTAAACTATAGATTCTGATATGGTCTTTATATTTTATTCCAATGCAAAACACACGTAAATTCTTCCTGTTATTTTCTATCCTATTTCTTTTTATCAGATGCAATAATTCTGATGAAGACAATTACATTCCCCTTGTTCCAGATAAAAACGAAGCTTTTTCTGGCGGAAAAACTACAGTTTTTGATGTTTCGCCAAACGCATTTGGTTTTCAGGCTTCTAATTTAGATGAAGACAATGGCTTGCTGTTTTTTACAGGAAATTCATTATTCAATCAGAATTGGGTTACTGCACCAGCATCTACAACCGCAAGAGACGGGTTAGGACCATTATTCAATGCGCGTTCTTGTTCCGCTTGTCACTTTAAAGATGGCCGAGGAAGACCACCTTCTTTCGAAGGAGAGTTAGGTCACGGTCTATTGTTTAGACTAAGCATTCCTGGAACCGATAATTTAGAAAATAGCATTCCAGAACCTACGTATGGCGGGCAATTTCAAGACGGCTCCATTTTGGACGTTGAAAAGGAGGGAATAATAAAAATAGAACACCTGCCAATAGTAGTAAACTATGCCGATGGCACTAGCGTTACATTACAAAAACCTATATATAGTTTTACCAATTTAGCTTATGGAGCAATGAATACCAATGTTCAGGTATCTCCTAGAATTGCAAACCAAATGATAGGATTAGGCTTACTAGATGCTATACCAGAAAATACGCTTCTAAATTATGCCGATGAAAATGATACGGATAATGATGGTATTTCTGGAAAACCTAATTATGTTTATGATGTTGCATCTGGTACTACTAAATTAGGCAAGTTTGGCTGGAAAGCTAATCAACCCAATCTGAAACAACAAGTAGCAGCCGCTTTCTCTGGAGATTTAGGAATAACCAGTTCTTTATTCTTAGATGAAAATTGCCCCCCTGGTATAGACTGCAATTCCATAATAAATGGTGGTTCTCCCGAAATATCTGATGAGAATCTAGATAAAGTAACCCTATATTCTGCAACATTAGCAGTACCTGGACGTAGAAATCATGACGATGAAAATATACTACTTGGCAAAAAAATATTTACAGATACCAAATGTACAGCTTGCCATATCCCAAAATTCACTACTGGCTCCCACGACATAGAAGCTCTTGAAAATCAAGAAATAACCCCCTACACAGACTTACTACTTCATGATATGGGGGACGATTTAGCCGACAATAAACCCGATTTCCAAGCCACTGGGAACGAATGGCGTACACCTCCATTATGGGGAATAGGGCTTATTGAAACCGTAAATAACCATTCTAACTTACTACATGATGGTAGAGCAAGGAATATTGAGGAAGCTATTCTTTGGCATGGCGGTGAAGCTCAAAACGCCAAAGAATTATTCCTAACGCTATCGCTCACCGAAAGAACCAACTTAATTGACTTTATAAAATCTCTTTAAATGAAAGTAAATAATACCAAAAACATTTTTTATATATTTTTTGCTTGCTTCATCTGTATTACCATTTTCATAGCCTGCGAACAAGAAGGAAATTCTGAATTTACCTCAGAAGTTCAGTTGTATAAGAATGCGCAACTAAGCAATATTTATGATAATGAAATTTACCCCCTTACTATAGAATTCACTACAGAAACTAATGTATTGGTTTCTCTAGCGAAAACATATAAAGGACAGCCTACTGCAGCAAATTTAGAAACCCTACAACTGCAATGGAAATCTATTCAATTAATCTGGAAACAATTAGAGTTATATGATTTAGGAGACATAGCCAATAGTTTTATAACTTTTGAAATTAACAGATGGCCTACGAACCCTGAAAACATAGAAGAAATAATTGCAAGTGATGATGTAATTAATGCCGACTATATTGCTACCAAAGGTTCTTCCTCTAAAGGCATTTCTGGTTTAGAATACTTAATATTTTCTAATAAAAACACAGCAAAGACTAGAAGGCTAGATTATATAGTAGCTGTATCTAAAAATTTAGAACTTAAAGCAAACCAATTAGCTTCCATCTGGGCAGATTACGCTCCTTCTTTTACCACCGCACTTAATAATGGAATTGATGGTAGTCAAAACCAAGTAATAAATGCAATGGTAACACTCATTGAAGAAATTATCATTTCTAAACTCGGTAATGCCCTTGGCGATACTAATGGTGGCACAATAGAAGTAAATCGTTTAGAAGCATACCGAAGCTCTTTTTCTAAAGAAATAATCGCAACCCATCTTAGTGCCTTGAAAAAATGCTATTCCGGAGAGTTTGCACAAACTCCTTTTAGAGTTGGTTTTGATGATTTTTTAACTTTAATAGGAAGTGAGGCGTTTTCAGAAAAAATAAATACGCAGTTCAAAGATTGCGAAAATAAACTGAATGCAATACCTAGTTCTTTGAAAGAAGAAATAGAAAATAACCCAGAAAATGTTATTGCATTAAAAGACGCCATGAGAGAACTACTTATTTTAATAAAAGTAGATATGGCAAATATACTTGGTTCTACTATTACTTTTAATGATAATGATGGGGATTAAAAACATACAAGCCTACTTATTTAAACCTGTTTCCATACTACCTCTAGCTATTTTCAGAATAGCTTTTGGTTTTTTATTATGTTTCTCTCAATTACGTTTTATTGCTAAAGGTTGGGTTGACGATTGCTATATAAATCCATCCTTTCATTTTACATACCAGTATTTTAATTGGGTGCACCCTTTTACATCGGAGACTATGTACTTAATTGTTGCTCTTTGCGCTATAAGTGCTTTTTGTATAGGCTTGGGTTTGTTTTACCGCTTTTCTACTATTCTCTTCTTTATTAGTTTTACGTATTTAGAACTGATAGAAAAGTCGTGGTATCTTAACCATTATTACTTTGTTTCTCTAGTTGCTTTTTTACTAATATGGCTTCCTGCAAATAATAAATATGCAATAGACCCACTATTTAAAAAAGGAAGTAGAACTAACATGGTTCCCAGATGGACGGTAGATATTCTTAAATTTCAATTAGTTATTGTTTATTTTTTTGGGGGAATAGCAAAACTAAAACCAGACTGGTTACTCCATGCGCAACCTTTAAAAATTTGGCTTAAAGCTAGAACAGATTTTCCTATAATTGGTTCTTTGTTCGATGCGGATATTACAGCCTTCCTTTTTAGCTGGAGCGGTACATTGTATGACCTCTGCATTCCATTTCTATTATGGACTAAACGTACTAGGCCTATAGCCTATATATTAGTTATACTATTCCATATTCTCACCTATATGCTATTTAACATTGGTATGTTTCCTTGGCTAATGATGGCAGGAAGCTTAATCTTTATTACTGCATCGGAATGGAAAAATCTATTGCAGAAATTAAAAATCAACATTAACCTAACACCTTCCATACCGAGTCCGATAAAAACCAAAGCTCTAATTGTTCCTTTGATATTACTTTATGGGGTATTACAAATAACCATTCCATTGCGACATTATTTTTTATCTGATAATGTTCTTTGGTCCGAAAATGGAATTCGTTTTGCTTGGCATGTTATGGTAATGGAGAAAAATGGATTCACAGAATTTAAAATCATAGATCAAAACACTAAAAAAAAATTTACAGTGTATCCGTCGCAACACTTAACCCCTATTCAAGAAAAACAAATGAGTTTTCAACCAGATATGATTTGGCAATTTGCTCAATATCTTGAAAAAAAACACAATACGGATGGTTCCAAAAAATTAGCTATTTACGTTAATTCTAAAGTTTCTTTAAATGGCAGACCTTCGCAAACGTATATAGATTCTAATATCAATTTACTACATTTAACCTCTGTGAATTCTATTTATGATTATATAGAAGAACTGCAGCCTTAAACCATAAAAAATAGTGTTCCTAAATGATTCCAAGAATTGAAATTATTAAAGACAAAAATTTCTTAGGTAAACAATTAAAAATGTCTTTAGCACAAAATAAGACCCAAGATCTTTGGAAAGGTTTTATGCAACAGAAAAAAGAAATAAACAATATGGTAGGTTCTAATCTGTACTCTATTCAGGTTTATGATGCTACTTTGGCCTTTAATGATTTTACTCCCCAAGTATTTTTTACCAAATGGGCGGCGGCCGAGGTAAAGGATTATGATACGATACCACAATCCATGGAACCTTTTATTTTACCAGGAGGTCTGTACGCTGTTTTTATTCATAAAGGATTAGCTAGTAATTTTCATAAAACAATGGGACACATATATGGTGTATGGCTCCCACAGTCTAGTTATGTTTTAGACCAACGTCCGCATTTTGAAATACTAGGAGAAAAATACAAGAATAATTCTGAGGACTCTGAAGAAGAAGTTTGGATTCCAATTAAGAGTAAGGTATTAAGCTAATTTAGCTTTGTTTCTTTTTGTAGTAAATTTTAAAGCTTTCTTTACTGTAGAATTTGTACGCTTGTATAAACGAGCAACCTCTGTACTCT
>NZ_JADGES010000037.1 GCF_016744255.1 Maribacter sp. | reverse complement strand
GTAAATATTTAGCTAAGTTTGAGTTCAAATTTTAAAGTATATAATTGAGTTCAAAGTTATAATTTTAAACTTTGTCCCCAAGTTTTACGCTTGACCCGAGTTATTTTAGTAACTCATTATTTAAATAAAGTAATAATGGTTTGTATATGTATTAAGAAAGGATGTCTTTGTAATCTTCAAAAAAAGATTCTATAAGATTCATGTTTGTATTTAAGAAAACCATTGTTTCTTGCCAAGTGTTTCTGTTATGAATAGAAACATCGTTTTTTTGAATATAAATTTTAGAAATTTCTTTATCTCCATTTAAAATAAAGGAGTCATTAAAAATTGCTTCTGGTAAGTATTCTTCTTGTATTATGTTTTTTAATGAAATTAATTTTTCCCATAATTCTATACGCGTTTCTAAGTTGTTATGGTCTATTTCTATAGATACTTCTGCAATTTTTAAATTAAACTGAAATTTAAAAGTTAGTCCTTTAATTTTTGTATCATACAAAGTCCATTTCCTAGGAAAGGATTTTCCAAAGGATATCCAGAAATCTTGTTTTAAGCGTTTTGATTCTTCTTTGCTAAACATTTATAAGATATAGGCGATTAGTATTCCTAGTATAATGACAATTATTTTGCGTAAATTAAATTTATGCCCTTCCGAACTTTCAAAAAGAATAACGGTGGAAATATGTAAAAACACCCCTATTACTAAGGCGTTAATCATAGCGAAGTGTTCTGGAGAAAGCTCAAAATTAGCAGCTATAAAACTTCCTGTAGGAGTCATAAATGCAAAAAGTAAAATAAAGAAGATAGCATGGATTAGCTTTATTTTGGATTCTAATAAGAATATACTGAGTATTATAGCAATTGGTACTTTGTGTATTAAGATACCATAGAGCATCGTATGGTTATGTTCAATGGGAAAACCTTCTAATAAAGAATGTATAGAGAGGCTTATAAAAAGTAACCAAGGGAATTTAGAGGACTCTTTTTCTACATGTACATGGCCATGCTCTGCTCCTTTAGAAAAGAATTCTAAAAATATTTGTAATAATATGCCGAGCATTACAAATACACCAATTTTTTTAGAGTCGGCATGTTCGTAAACTTCAGGGAATAGCTCAAATAAAGTAAGGGCAAGTAAAAATGCCCCACTAAAAGCTAGTAGGAGTTTAAAATTCTCTTTTTTCTTTGGTTTGGTAAGATAGACAAACAAAAAACTTAGTAAAACCCCTAAGATGGGTAGTATATAGGTCATGAATTAGCTTTGCTTAATTTTATATAGTACTGAAAAATTTATAGGGTTTAAAATTAGTGTATTTTTGTGTGAATTTTTACAGATACTATGAACAATAATTTTAAAATGCTGGCAAAGACCTTATTTGGTTTTGAAGAGATATTAGCGAAAGAATTAAGAGATTTAGGAGCTTTAAATGTAGTAGAAGGGGTTCGTAGTGTTTCTTTTGAAGGAGATACCGGTTTTATGTACAAAGCTAACCTATGTTTACGAACTACTATAAAAATTATTAAACCCATACATTCTTTTTCCGTTAGGAATGAAAACGAATTGTACAGAAAGGTTTATGCTATGGATTGGGGGGAGTTTTTAACTGTAGATACTAGCTTTGCTATTGATACAACTGCAAAGTCTGATAATTTTACACATTCCTTATATGTATCGCAAAAGGTAAAAGATGCAATAGTAGATAAGTTTAGAGATACCGATGGGGAGAGGCCTAATGTAGATGTTAAATTCCCAGATATGCGTATCAATGTTCATATTCATGACGAGCATTGTAATATTTCTTTAGATAGTTCTGGAAGGTCTTTGCATCATAGAGGATATAGAACAGCAACCAATATAGCTCCTATTAATGAAGTTTTAGCAGCAGGACTTCTATTGTTAAGTGGATGGAAAGGGCAGTCAGATTTTTTAGACCCTATGTGTGGTAGTGGTACCATGTTGACAGAGGCGGCTATGATTGCTTGCAATATTCCTGCTAATATTAATAGAAAAGAATTTGCATTTGAGAAATGGGAAGATTTTGATGAAAAACTTTTTGAGACAATAGTGGATGTGTGTTTAAATAAAACACGTGATTTTAGCTATAAAATTGTTGGCTATGATAAAGCTCCATCTGCGGTTCGTAAGGCGCAAGATAATGTAGAGAATGCCAATCTTTCGGAGTATATAACTATAGAAAGAAAGAATTTCTTTGAAACCAAAAAATTCACAGAGAACCCATTGCACATGGTGTTTAATCCACCATACGGTGAGCGTTTAGATATTGATATGGAAGACTTTTATGCTTCGATAGGAGATACATTAAAACAAAAATACCCAGGTACTGAAGCTTGGTTTATTACATCGAATTTAGAAGCCTTAAAATTTGTTGGACTTAGACCATCTAGAAAGATAAAAGTATTTAATAGCCATTTAGAATCTAAACTGGTGAAGTACGTTATGTATTCTGGAAGTAAAAAAGCCAAATATCAAAATAAAGAAGAATAGAGAAATGAAATTAAAACATAAAGTACTTCTTTATAATTTTATTGGTTTTGCTGCTATATTTATACTAAGCAGACTATTGCTAGGTTATTTTGTTCCGCTACAAAGATTAATTTTAGCAGTAATATCCGCTGTAATTGCGAATATTTTTGCGCCAAAATTTGCACTAGAAACAATAGGGGCTAAAGAGAAGATGGTAATGAAGTGGGTTTTAAAAAAAGGAATAAAAGAATTATAAATTACTCTTCTATTTCTTCTTTTATTTTTTCTTTTTTAGCTTTTTTGTATAAAGGGATAAAGTAAGAGATAGAGTAATTATAACCTACTCCAAAGGAACTGTTGTCGGTAACCTTATTAAATCCAGGAATCCATAAGTTATTAAATCTAGAGGTGTCTGGGTCTTTGTCGTTAATAAGTAGGCCAATTCTAACACTGGCACCAAGATAGAGGTTAGAAAAAAGTTCTACTTTGGCACCTAAAACAGCTTCTAGCCAGTGTGCCGAAAGTCCACTAAATTCTTCGGGTGTATTGGAACCTACTGTAAAATCATCCGCATCCCAATACCTACTACTGTTATAGATACTGTAATTATTCACAGTTTGCGAAAAATTTGCATAGGCATATCTAGCGCCAATAAAAAGAGAATTGTGTTCTCCGTACCAGTTGGCATAAGTATTATAGTCTATTCCTAGTTTAATATAATTACCTTTTGTTGTAAAATTATATAAAGGAGAGGTTGTGGTGTTTTCATTATTAGGACCTAATTCTTCTTGTTTAGTGTTCGTTTCGTTCCCTAATTCTGCTGCTATGTATAATTTTTGAGTTAGGCGATAATCTCCCACAATTTCAAATCCATCGTAATCATCATTTGTAAAAGTTAGAATAGGTCTGCTAAGATCTATACCTACTCTTAATCCATAAGATTGTTTGTATACAACCGTGTCTTTGGGATTAGTGTCAATCGGCTTACTTTGGGCATACAAACCAATACTACTAATAGTAAAGAAAAGACTAATGATATATTTTAACATGCGTGGTATTTATATTTTCTAGATTTATATCCGTAGCAATAAATTCAATTCCTTTAATCCAATTATCAGAGTCTGTTGTAAGAGCTGCTGTAATACCATTATAATTGGCAATAAATCCACAGGCTCTGGAAACATATTCGTCAGAAAGCTCATAAGTAAAGGTCAGTGTGTCTATATTTCCAGTATCGGTATTATCTGTGTCAGATGTGTCTGCGGAGTTCTTAATAAGACTAAAAGAAGTGCTGGTTTCTGTTATTTTGAGAGGAATGGAAATGGTGTTTAAATCGGTTCTGTCTTTATCGATAGCAGTAATGTCCTTACCCAAACCAATTACTCTCAGTTTAGGAACTACTTTTAATGTAGTAGAGTCATTTGTATCGTAAAACTCTATTACTAAAAGTGGCGTATCTCCATCTACGCAAATATCATCTTTTTCACAGGCTAAAAATGATATTAGACCAACAAGTAGTACTCCTAAAACTCTTAACTTAACCATATATTTATATCTTTTCTAAAAGTACAACATTTTCCACATGGTGTGTTTGTGGGAACATATCTACAGGTTGTACCTTAGTAACTTTATAAAACTCTTTCATTAGTGCTAAATCTCTTGCTTGTGTTGCACTATTACAGCTTACATATACTATTTTTTTAGGTGCAATATTCAGTATTTGCTGTACTACATCTTTATGCATACCATCTCTTGGTGGGTCTGTAATAATAGTATCAGGTCGTCCATGTTCATTTATAAACGCTTCATTAAAAACATTTTTCATATCACCAACATAAAATTCGGTATTGGTTATATTATTGTTTTTAGCATTCTCTTTAGCATCTAAAATAGCTTCGGGTACAGATTCTATACCAATAACTTTTTTTGCATTTTTAGCAACAAACTGTGCAATAGTTCCAGTTCCAGTATATAAATCGTATACTAATTCTTCCCCTGTTAAGCCAGCAAAATCTCTAGTAATTTTATAAAGCTCATACGCTTGGTCAGAATTGGTTTGATAGAAAGACTTTGCGTTTATCTTAAATAGTAAACCTTCCATTTCTTCTATAATATGATCACGACCAGCAAAACAAACTATATCTTGATCATATATAGTGTCGTTTTGTTTGGCGTTAATTACATATTGCAAAGAAGTAATCTCAGGGAAAGTCTCTTTTAAATGGTTTAATAAAGCCTCTCTCTTTTCTGTATGGTCTTCGTAAAATTGAATTAGGATCATTATTTCACCCGTAGAAGTTGTTCTAAGCATTAAAGTGCGGAGCATTCCTACTTGGTTTCTAGGGTTAAAGAAAGACATTTCTGTTTGTTCTGCGAACTCTTTAGTAGCAATTCTTATAGCGTTAGATGGGTCTTCTTGTAAGTGGCATTTTTTTACATCTAGTATTTTATCCCACATACCAGGAATATGAAATCCTAATGCATTCTTGTTGTCGAAATCTTGCCCGGAATTAATTTCGTCTAACGTTAACCAGCGACTATCCGAAAAAGAAAACTCCATTTTATTTCTATAGAAATATTGTTTTTTAGAACCAAGAATAGAGGTAGTTTCCGGAAGTTCTAAATGTCCTATTCGTAAAAGATTATTTTCTACTTCTTTTTGTTTGTAAAATAGTTGGTGTTCATATCCCATGTTTTGCCATCTACAACCACCGCAAACGCCAAAATGCTCGCAAACAGGATCTGTTCGCTTATCGGATAGTTTATGGAAATTTATAGCAGTACCTTCAAAATACGCTTTTCTTTTTTTTGTAGTCTGTATATCTACAACATCTCCAGGAACAGCATTGGTCGTAAAAACAACGCGTCCATCGGGGGCTTTTCCAATAGTTTTCCCTTTTGCACCAGCATCAATAATTTCTATATTCTCAAGAACGACTCTCTTATTCTTTTTTCGCATAGCGCAAAAATAAGAATAGCACTTCATTTATAATAGTATCTTTAAGAAGGATCTGATTAAATTAAGTTAAATAAAAGTAAACTTTTTTATTTTATAGAATCTTATATGTTTAGAAATAGGCTATAATGATATTAAATAAGGTGTTCGGAAGGGTATTGGTTATCCAATATAAGTCAGGAAATAAAAAGGTTTAAGGACTATTGGTAAAGCGGAATCAAAAAGAATAAGAAAGAAACATAACGTTACTTTGATATTTAAAATGTAAGAATAATAAAAAGTAGTATGTATTTAATTAAATGCCTAAAAGGGCAGAGTATAAGATTTAAACATTATTTTAAATGTAAAGGTCACTTTATTTACATTACCATTATGAAAAAATATTTTGTATTTTGCCTTTTCTTAGGGATGATTTCTTTCCCACGCTGAATTTTCGAGTTCTTCGAAAGGATAAAGGTAGATAAGGAATGGTTATTTTATCAATTTAAATTTCATTAAAATGGCTGTTTTAGACCAATTAACATCGCAACAAGCGATAGATTTAGAAAACAAGTACGGAGCACACAATTACCACCCATTACCAGTAGTATTGAGTAAAGGAAAAGGTGTATATGTGTGGGATGTAGAAGGAAAAAAGTATTATGATTTTTTATCTGCTTATTCGGCAGTAAACCAAGGCCATTGCCATCCAAAAATAGTGGAAGCAATGACAAAACAAGCACAAACCTTGACATTAACTTCTAGAGCATTCTATAATGATGTGCTTGGTTCGTTTGAGAAAAAGGTAACCGATGTTTTTGGATTTGATAAATTTCTTCCAATGAACACGGGTGCAGAAGCTGTAGAGACTGCATTAAAGGTTTGTAGAAAATGGGCTTATGAAGTAAAGGGAATTCCAGAGAATGAAGCACAAATAATAGTTTGTGAAAATAATTTTCATGGAAGAACAACTACGATAATTTCTTTTTCTAATGATTCTGTGGCTCGAGCTAATTTTGGACCATATACTAGTGGTTTCTTAAAGATTGAGTATAATAATTTACAAGCTTTAGAAGAGACTTTGGAGAGTACAAAGAATATTGCAGGCTTCTTGGTAGAACCTATACAGGGAGAAGCTGGAGTATATGTTCCTTCCGAAAATTATTTAGCAAAGGCAAAAGAGTTATGCGAGAAGCATAATGTATTGTTTATAGCAGATGAAGTACAAACGGGTATTGCTAGAACAGGAAAAATGTTAGCAGTGGATCATGAAAATGTAAAACCAGATATTTTAGTGCTTGGTAAAGCTTTATCAGGAGGAGCTTATCCTGTTTCTGGTATTTTAGCAAATGATGCTATTATGGGTGTAATACGCCCTGGTAATCATGGAAGTACTTATGGAGGAAACCCAATAGCTGCAGCGGTGGGTATTGCAGCTCTAGAAGTAGTTGAAGAAGAAAATCTTGCCGAAAATGCAGAAGAGCTAGGAAAGTTATTTAGAGAAAAATTAAACGAATTTATTCCTACAAGTACGCTTGTGAATGCTGTTCGTGGTAAGGGGCTTTTAAATGCTATTCTTATTAACGATACCGAAGAAAGTTCTACGGCTTGGGATATTTGTATGGCTATGAAAGAAAACGGATTGTTGGCTAAACCAACACATGGTAATATTATTCGTTTTGCTCCACCATTAGTGATGACGAAAGAAGAATTGTTAGATTGTATATCTATTATAACAAGTACATTGAAGCAATTCGAGAAGTAATATTTAAAAAAGAGAAGTAAATAAAAAATCCCCGAAATACTATTTCGGGGATTTTTTTATATATCATTTATAGCTTCCCAGTCTCCAGAGGCAATAACGGATGCAATTATTCCAAAATAGACTATAACTATAATTAAGGCGATAATAGCAAAACCTAAACCAACATAAGATAATATTTTTCCAGTTTTAGCATTTTCGTAACCCGTATATCCGCCTGGGTTTTCGTTGTATAGGCGTTCCGCTTTATTTGCATTTACAATGCCGATAATGCTAAAAATGGCCCACAGCAACATAAAGAGGTAACTAAAGATATTATACCCATAGTTAAAGCAGTACTTGCTCCTGGTAGTTGTGTTTGGTTCATTTTTTTATTGATTATTTATGTATTCTTCTAATCTTTCTTTCATAAGTTCCTCATCTTGTAAAGCATCTACACCTATCACAGAAAATATAAGCCATACCATAAAAAGTAAAAAAAGAACATTTAAAACGATTCCGATAATCGCTAATATTTTCCCGGTTTTTAGGGAACCAAAATCACTATATAATTCTGGTTCAGTATTATATGCTTTAGTAGCTTTGCTAGCTAAGATTAAAGCGACAATAGAAAGTAATAAGCCTAAAACTCCATAACACCAGCATAGTAATATGGAGGCTATACTTAATCCAATTATAGCTCCTGTATTGGGTAATTTTTGTTGTTCCATAATAGTAAGTCAGTTATATAAATTTTAAAATATAGTTAGTTAAAATAAAGACGACAGTAGTGATTGTCAAAGTTAATATAATTTTATTGTCATATTTAATTTGTATAAAATTGCGAATAAAAAGAAAACTTAATAAGGTTATAAGGCTATATATGGGGGGAAACATTTTAAATGAAGCAATAAATTCACCATGAATTAAGAAAGAAAAAGAGCGCTGAAAGCCACAACCAGGGCAATCTATTCCAATAAATTTCTTTGTAATACAAGGTAGCATAAACTCATCTAAGCTAAATAAAAGGAAGGCTATAATTAATTTCATGCGTTAAATAAATAAAGATGCTGAAAATTACTATTATTTTTGGGCTTTTAAAATAAAATAATGAGTGATTTTAAAGTAGGGGATATAGTGGAGACTATAGATGATGTTATTTCTGGAACTATACTAAGTATAGATGGGGCTAAAATTACTATAGAAGATACCAATGGTTTTGTTATTTCATTTTTAGATTCGGAGATAATGAAAGTAGGTGGAGAAATAAGGGTGACCAACTATGAAGTTGCGCAAATAAAATCTGAAAAAGAAATTCCGAAGAGAAGAAAAAATACGGTTTTAAAATCTAAGGAAAGAAGCGCACCTAAAATGGAGGTGGATTTGCATGTGCATAAGTTAACTAGAAACTCTGGTAATATGAGTAGTTATGAAAAACTAAACCTGCAATTAGAAACAGCAAAAAGGCAGCTAGAGTTTGCGATGCGAAAAAGGATACAGAAAGTAGTATTCATTCATGGAGTAGGCGAGGGTATCTTAAAAGAAGAACTAGGATATCTTTTTAGACGGTATGAAAACCTAAAATATTACGAGGCCGATTACCAAAAATATGGAATGGGAGCTACGGAGGTTTATTTTTTTCAGAACAACTAATTTGTAGTTGTTATTTTTCCGTAGCTAGATATAGTTAAATCTGTTATTCTTTTGTTAGAAGAGGTTTCAAAAGTAACGCCATTCAATGTAATTTCGTGAGTAAAGGTAATATTGTCTGCTGTGGATGTAGAAATATGTACAGTGCCAGTTTTTGCTACTATCTCTTCTGTAACAGTAGGTGTAGTTATAGGAATGCTAGAACAAAAGTAATCTGTAGACACTTTTTCTGAAAAAGTTCTGTAGGTTAGTGTAGACGGACCACTAGAGCTAATTGTGCTTTTAGTACTATCCGTGCTAGATTCATTTACAAGTAAGTTTACTGGTAATTCTAAAATTAAAGCTTCCGTATCGTTAATTTTAAACAATACATTTTCTTTGTCAATTTTTATAGTATCACAAGCGTTTATGGTAGTAATACTATCAAAATCTATAGTTTCTATTTGTAAATCACCATCATCGCAAGAAAAAAAGGCAAGTAATGTTAAAGGGAATAAAAGCTTTTTCATACATCAAATTTAATTTAAAAAAAGGAGAACTTACAAAGAAGGGTGTTCGATTTAAGTCTAAATTAACGATTTATTATTATGGACTAGAATATTAATAGTTTGTTATAATTAGATTATTTTTGTGTCCCTTTTGTTATGAAAGCAAAGGTCTTTTAATCTTATTTTGAATGGAAAAAGTATACTTAGATAATGCCGCAACTACCCAGGTAAGAGAATGTGTTATAACAAAAATGCAAGATGCCTTGTGTAACTTTTATGGAAACCCTTCTTCCACACACAGTTTTGGTCGTTCGGCTAAGACAGGGGTAGAGAGTGCTAGAAAAACCATAGCTAAGTATTTAAATGCTCAACCATCGGAAATTATTTTTACCTCTGGAGGAACCGAGGCGGATAATATGATTTTAAGGTGCGTTGTTAGAGATATGGAGGTTAAAACCATAATTACCTCTAGAATAGAACACCATGCCGTATTACATACCGCAGAGGAATTAGAAAAAGAATATGGTGTTGTTGTAAAGTATGTGGATTTAGATGTTAGTGGAACACCCGATTTTACGCATTTAAAAGGACTTTTGACTGAGGATGATTCTAAGACTTTAGTTAGTTTAATGCATATTAATAATGAAATTGGGAATAAAATAGATTTAGATGCTTTAAGTGTATTGTGTAAAGAATACAACGCATTACTTCATTCCGATACCGTTCAATCTGTTGGTCATTATACTTGGGATGTTAAAAAGACTCCTGTAGATTTTTTAACCGCAGCTGCGCATAAATTTCATGGGCCAAAAGGAATAGGGTTTGCCTATATAAAAAAGAACTCTAAAATAAAGCCATTGATATCTGGTGGGTCGCAAGAAAGAGGTTTTAGAGCTGGGACAGAATCTTTTCATAACATAGTAGGTTTAGAAGAAGCTTTTGTGCAAGCATATGATAATCTGGAAGAGGAAACAAAGTATGTAAAAGGGCTTAAGAAGCACTTTATAGAAACAATTGAGAGAGAAATTCCAGGAGTTACGTTTAACGGACATTCCGGGGATATGGAAAAAAGTACCTACACCTTAGTTAATGTATGTTTACCTGTAGATGAACAAAAGGCCCTAATGCTATTGTTTCATTTAGATATTAAAGGGATAGCTTGCTCTAAAGGAAGTGCTTGTCAGTCGGGTAGCGATTTGGGTTCTCATGTATTAACACAAGTACTTTCCCAAGAAGATCTTAAAAAACCTTCTTTACGGTTTTCATTTTCAAGGTATAATACAAAAGAAGAAATAGAGTATGCTATTTCTATATTGAAAAAGTTTGTGGAAAAATAATTAGTCGAGGTTAAGAGCGTTTTTCTCTTTTCCTCTCTTTTTCATATGGAAATTTTCGAATAGCTAATTTCATCATACGATCAATTAAAACTGTTGTGTTTTTTCCAGATTTTTTATTGATTCTTTTTTCGTATTTCCACAAGAGTTTTCCAGTGGTTCCGTCGCTAATTTTCATGCCAATTCTGCCAAAATTAGCATCTCCTAAGAAATAGTCTACAATACTAAAGCCAGAAGGTATTCCTTTAGATAAAAGAATGGTGAGATCTAGGTTTCCGCTAATTATACCGTCGACATTAAGTATTTTACTTAGCTCCGTTATAGTGTAAATGTCTATGTTTAGATATGTAATATTATGCTTTGCTAAAATTGCCTTGGTATCTTGTATATTTTGGAAGGCTACAGAGAATTTTTTTTTCTTTTTTCTATTAGAAAAATAGGTTTCTAATGCGTTTTGTACAGCATAGCCCTCTTTCTCTTCGAGTTGTTTTAGCTCTTCTTTGGTAATTTTATCTTTTAAGTTAAGATTAGTTAAAAAGGGTAATATGGCAAGGGTTTTGTGAGACTTACTTAGCTCATTAAATTTTGCACTTTCATAAATATTTTTTTGAGCATGTAAGGAAATAGATGCTAATAAAAAAAGAGAAATTATTGTCTTGTACATTGCTTAGTTTATAAGCGCATACTTAATTTAATATTTAGTACACGGCTGGTCATAAAATTTGGAATTGCATATTGTTGTTTACTTTCAACATCTCTTACCCATGTATTGGTAATGGAGTTTTGATTATTGAAAAGATTAAAAATTTCAATCCCAACACTAAGTTCCTTAAAATTATGTAACCAATTACTTTTGGGGAACTTTTTATTGTCATCTACAAAAATATGGGAAATTCCTAAATCTGCACGTTTATAATCTCTTAATCTTTTTTGAAAAATATATGGATCTGCATAACTCGGCGAACCTCCAGGAATTCCAGTATTATAGACTAAATTTAAGTACATTTTTAAATCGGGAAAATTAGGTACATAATCTTGGAAAAGAACGGCTACTTTTAATCGTTGGTCTGTAGGTCTAGATATGTATCCTTTACGATCTATATTTTCTTCTGTTTTTAAATAACCTAAAGAAACCCAAGATTCTGTTCCGGGAACAAAAGCTCCATTTAAACGTAGTTCCGCGCCATATGCGTATGCTTTTGCATTGTTTGTTGCTGCATAACGAATGCGTACATCTTCTACGGTATATGGGTTTATATTGGATAGTTTTTTATAATAAATTTCACTAATCATAGTAAAAGGTCTATCCCATAATGCAAAGCTATATTCGTTTCCAGCTACTAAATGAAAAGCTTTTTGCGCCTTTACATTAGGGTTTATAATACCTTGACTATTTCTTAGTTCTCTATAAAATGGAGGTTGGTGGTATATTCCAGTTGCGATTCTAAAAAGCATGTCTTTTTTCCAATTAGGTTTTATTCCTAGTTGTGCTCTTGGGCTAAATGTAGCCTGCGATACCTTTTGTACTCCAGTTCCGCTTATTGTCCAGTATTGGCTTCTTATTCCAGCATTGTAATAGATGTTATGGGTATTCCATGAGGTGTTTTTACTGTATTGTAAATAGCCAGAGAACCTATTAGTTTTTACAAAATTGGTGGCGTAAATACCTTCAAATGCTTCAATAAGGGCATTGAATGGCTCATTAGGCTGGTTATTAATAAATTGAGATTGTGGAGGTCTAATAGTAAAGCCTGTAGAATCTATAAATTGGGATTCTCGTAGTTGATCTCTTATATCTTCATGACTATATTTTATTCCCCATTCCAACATATTTTTCCCTTTGGAGTATACTCCTTTATGTTCCAGATTAAATATTAGGGCATCTAGATCATTTCTGGATCTATTAAATTGGGAACCTATTCCTGTGGAAATATCCGTATTATTTGTGTTTTCATTAAGGTCGGACTCTGGTGGCCCTAATCTATAGGCGGCAATTACATCGGAATATTCTTCTTCTGTGGTATGATAAATAGAAGTTATGGCTTTTAGAGTAATATAATCCGATGCAAAATAACTGGCTTTTAAGGCTCCTAAGGCTGTATTGAACCTATTGTTTTCTTTCCCTTGGTAATATACTTGTAAAGTCTGTGGGTTATCTAATGTGCCAAAATTAGTTTCTCTTGTTAACGGTTCATTCTGATAGTCATTGATGGATATATTTCCTAGAAAATTAAATAGTAGTGTGTTTGAAGCTTGATATGTGGAGTGTGTTTGAATATCGGCAAAGGTTGGGTTAAAATTGGTATTTGTGTTTTTGCTGTTAACTAGTAAGCTATTGTTTCTATAGCGAGCTCCTATTAAGTTGGAGAACTTTTTATTTTTGCTAATGGTTTCTATAGAAGCGCTAGCTCCTAAAAAACTCAAGTCTATTTGAGAACCAAATTCTACAGGCTTTTTATATGTAATGTTTAGAGCAGAAGAAAGTTTGTCTCCGTATTTTGCTTGGAATCCTCCTGCTGAGAATTTAACATTCTGTACTAAACTACTATTAATAATACTGAGACCTTCTTGTTGGCCAGAGCGTATTAAAAAGGGTTTGTAAATCTCAATTTCATTAATGTATATGAGGTTTTCATCATAATTACCTCCTCTTACAGCGTATTGGGTACTTAGTTCGTTGTTAGAGTTTACTCCAGGAAGTAATTTTAAAATGTTTTCTACCCCTGCATTTGCTCCTGGTATTTTTTTAATTTGTTCTATAGAAAGGTTTGTAATACCTGGAATCTTTTTTTTTCCAGTTGCGGTAACCGTCACTTCATCTACTTGTACATTATTTGTTTTTAGAATAGGATAAAACTCAAAAGTTTCATTTGTAGTAAGAATTAGTTTTTGTAAAATTACATCGGCATGGCCTAAATGAGAAAATGTAATATTTGTTTTTTGGTCCGATGTTATTTGTAGGCTATAATAACCGTTAGTGTCCGTAGAAGTTCCATTATTTAGGGAGCTTATATTAACGTCTGCTAATGGTTTTTTTTGTTCATTTAAAACTACCCCGGTAATAGTTGCTGTTTGCCCCAAACCTTCAAAGAAGGAGCACAATACAAGAATTAGTACAAGGGTCTTAAATAATTTCAAGCGATGTTATTTTCTATAAAAATTAGTGATTAGTTCACTTTTGTTACCCACATTATCCGTAACAACAACCTTAAGTACACATTGTTTGGTAGTTAGGATTTTATCGTCAAAATTATACGTTAAAGTATTTTTTTTAGATTCATATTCCATTAATATCCATTCTCCGTTAAGAGTAGCAGAATAGGTATTTATACCGCTTAAATCATCGGAGATTTTTACAGTTAAATATTTGTAATTATTTAACCATTGTTTTTCTTTAAAATTCTTTGGCGTTATTTTTGGAGCAATAGAATCTTTTGCAAGAGTATAAGTGCCTAAGTATTTTGTTCTGGTAGTGAAAGTGTTGCCTCGTTTATAGGTTTTAACGTAGCTAGGGTTCCCTTTTTTGTACAACTTAGCAATAAATAGTTGTTTTTGTTCTTTTTTGGAATGTTTAGAGGCATCAAAAGTTATAGTGAAATTTCTATGCGCAGGAACCTTGTTATTATGTATGGTTACCGTATCGTTTTGGTTCTCTAAATTCATATAAAAATTTTCATAGAAAGTGTTCGATGGAAAATATACTTTTACAGGACCAACAGTGTAGTTATTCGGTTTTTTAGCTACAATGTAATTAGGAGTCTTTTTTTCTTCTTTTTTAATTTTTATAATATCTTTTTTACCCTCGACAGGAATAATAAGCTTGGTAACGTTATTCTCTAAATCTTTAATTAGTAATTCTATAGTATAGGATAGGCCTTCTACAATGTTTATTTTTCCGTTATTTTTTAATGTATTATAGATACTTAATCTATTACCAGGGCTTTTAAAGCATTTTTGAATCCGCTGTCTATATTTTCCATAGTAATCGTAGTCTATAAGAGTATTAATATATCTTGTTTCGGTGAAAGAAAAGGTTTCAAAATCGTAATCTGTATAGGTAGTACCGTTTACCGACAAATTAACAGAATAAACACCATTTTTATTAGCAGCCATATCTTGGCGGTCAAAAGCTACAAAACCAAAGCCTATGGTGCCGTTTGCGTTTACCTTATCAGCTAAAAAAGAACCATCTTTTTGCTTTTTAAAGTTTAGTTGTATTCTTTTATTGCTTTGGTTAATCTGTGCATTATCACTTATAGGATAGCCAAATAATTTTAGAAGAGAAGGGTTGGTAGCGTCGGGAACTTCGTAGCCATATAATAGGGGGTTAGTAGGTTTTTCGGTGGCACTATTTCTAATTTCAAAATGAAGATGTGGTCCGGCAGAACCACCAGTATTGCCACTATAACCAATAAGGTCTCCTTTGGTAATTTTTAATTCCCCATAATCTGGAAAGACTTCTACTTCATAAGATTTTTTTTGGTATTGTATTTTTTTAATATAAGCTTCAATCTCCGGAGAGAATTTTTGTAAGTGTCCATACACAGAGGTGTATCCGTTAGGGTGAGCCATGTAAAGTACTTTGCCATAGCCCCATAAAGACACTTTAATTCTTGTTATGGTACCATCACCAATACCATATACTTTAAGGCCTTCGCGTTGTTTGGTTTTTATATCTATTCCGGAATGAAAATGGTTAGACCGCAGTTCTCCAAAAGTACCAGCTAGTATTAAAGGGATATCTAGAGGGGACCTAAAAGCATCTTTCGGGTATTGGGTTTGGGATGTAAGAGTAAAAGAAAAGAGTAAAATAAAGATACATGCAAAAAAAACGTGTTTCATAATATACATAAGTTAATACGAAAGTAATTAATCAGATTTAAAATCTTCAAAAAAATATGTAGACCTTTACGTTTTACTTTGTAATATATCCAACGTTTACAATTGATTTATAGTATTACTTGAATATAAATTGAAAAAATATTGCTAAGTCTTAAGATGAATGTTAACTTTGTGTAAAACGCATTGATTTTTGTGTATGAGTGAATTGGTGAAAATAGTTGATTCCTTAGAAAACAAGATTAGCAAATTGTTGCATAAATTAGAAGTACAACAACAGGTTAATGAAAAGTTAGAAAAGGAGTTAGTTGCCATTAAGGTGAATCGTGATGTAACTCGAAGGAGTATAACAGAGTGGGAAGAAAAATATAATTCGCTTAAACTTGCAAATTCAATGCTGGGCAGTAATACAAATAAAACCGAAGCTAAGCTTAAAATAAATACATTAATAAGGGAGTTGGATTATTGTATAGCACAACTCGCTGAATAATGTTTTACAAATAAATATGTCAGAAAAGCTCAAAATAAAGCTTTCTATTGCAGATAGGGTATATCCATTAACGATAGATCCTAGTCAAGAAGAAGGTTTGCGTAAAGCAGCTAAAAATATAGAGCAGCTAGCAAAGAAATTTGAGCAAAATTATGCAGTACGGGACAAGCAAGATGTATTGGCAATGTGTGCCTTGCAATTTGCTTCAAAAATAGAGCAAAAAGGCATTGAAAAAGCAGAAGGAACAGATGAAGCTACCGAACGATTAAGGGCGTTAGATTTGTTGGTGAGTTCTAAGTTAGGAATAAAATAAGTTCATATAAATAGCATAAAGTAACTGCCCACATTGGTAATATCTTTTGACAAACTCAACATTAAATTGTTTAAAAAGGGTGAGTTTAAATAGTAAAAGCAGGCCTTACTCGTATAAGGATTCTTGATCTATTTGGTAGCCCTAAACTTGTATTTTGGAGTTTGTACAAAACTTCGCTAATGTGGGTTTTTTTATATTAAATTTAAAAAACTATGGATAACAGTATATTGATAATAGCAGGTATAGTAGGTCTTGCAATAGGTTTTGTTATAGCAAAATTTATGGAAAAAGGAAAGGCATCTAAAACTATCGCCAATGCAAAAAAAGAAGCGCAAGGCATCTTAAAACAAGCAAAGATAGAAGGGGATGGCGTTAAAAAAGATAAGATGTTTCAGGCTAAAGAAAAGTTCTTAGAGCTAAAAGCGGAGCACGAAAAAGTAATCCAAAATAAGGATAAAAAGATTGGTGAAGCTGAAAAACGTACCAGAGATAAGGAGTCTCAAATAAGCAGTGAGCTAGCAAAAAGCAAAAACTTTAATAGCCAGTTAGAAGGAAAAATAAAAGACGCAAAGCATAGAGCAGATTTTCTGGAGAAAAAGCAATCGGAGTTAGAAAAACTACATAAAAATCAAGTGCAACAATTAGAAGTTATTTCTGGTTTGTCTGCAGATGACGCTAAAAGCCAGTTGTTAGAATCTTTAAAAGAGACAGCAAAGTCAGATGCTATGGCTTATATTCAGTCTACAGTGGAAGAAGCTAAATTAACAGCACAGCAAGAGGCTAAGAAAATTGTTATTAATAGTATACAGCGTATAGGTACGGAAGAGGCTGTAGAGAATTGCGTGTCTGTTTTTAATTTAGAATCGGATGATGTAAAAGGACGAATCATTGGTAGAGAAGGTCGTAATATTAGAGCAATAGAGGCGGCTACAGGCGTAGAGATTATAGTAGATGATACACCAGAAGCGATAATTCTCTCTTGTTTCGATTCTGTACGTAGAGAAGTAGCACGTTTGTCGTTGCATAAATTGGTAACAGATGGAAGAATTCATCCAGCACGTATAGAAGAAGTGGTTAAAAAGACCGAAAAACAAATTGAACAAGAGATTGTTGAAATTGGTAAGCGTACGGTTATAGATTTAGGTGTTCATGGCTTGCATCCAGAGTTAATTAAAGCGGTGGGTAGAATGAAGTACCGTTCTTCTTACGGTCAAAACTTATTACAGCATTCTAGAGAAGTTGCTAAGCTTTGTGGTGTAATGGCGGCAGAACTGGGACTTAATCCTAAATTAGCGAAGAGAGCAGGTTTATTACATGATATTGGTAAAGTGCCTAATACAGAAGCAGAGGTAGAAACACCACATGCTATTTTAGGAATGCAATGGGCAGAGAAATTTGGAGAAAAGCCAGATGTATGTAATGCTATTGGAGCTCACCACGATGAGATAGAGATGACAACATTAATATCGCCTATTGTACAAGTTTGTGATGCTATTAGTGGCGCAAGACCAGGAGCAAGAAGGCAGGTGTTAGATTCTTATATACAGCGTTTAAAAGATCTAGAAGAAATTGCTTTTGGATTCAATGGAGTACAAAAAGCATATGCTATACAAGCGGGTAGGGAGCTACGTGTCATTGTAGAGAGCGAAAAAGTAAATGATGATAAGGCTGCAGAACTTTCTTTTGAAATTTCACAAAAGATACAAACAGATATGACGTATCCAGGGCAAGTAAAAGTTACGGTTATTAGAGAGACAAGAGCCGTGAATGTAGCTAAGTAAAAGTTCTAAGGATTATTACAAATAAATATAAAGCTATCTCCAAACATTTTGTGTTTGGAGATAGCTTTTTTAGTACCTGATATTTATCATGTAAAACTGAGATTAGAGTATTTAACTTTAAGGGTGTAACAATAAATCTAATCCCTATGAAAAAAAGAACACCTATCGCAACAATAATGACCAAGGAGGTAATTACGTTGCATACTGGAGATTCCTTAGATAAAGCAGAACACCTTTTTAAAAAGCATAATATACGGCATATACCTGTCTTAAAAGGAGAAGAGGTAATAGGTATGCTAAGTTATACCGATTTGTTACGGATAAGCTTTGCAGATGCTGTGGATGAAGAAGATGACTCCGTAGAAACTATAGTTTATAATATGTTTACTTTGGAGCAGGTTATGGCAAAAAAATTAGTTAGTGTAACCTCAAAAACAACTATAAAGGAAGTGGCAGAGGTATTGTCTAAAAAAGAATTCCATGCTATACCAGTGATAGATGAAGGTGAACTTGTAGGTATGGTGACTACCACGGATTTACTGAACTATATGCTAGATCAGTTTTAGAAAACAAGTTTCTATGTTTTTGTAAAACATAGAAGAGCTAGGGTTAAATGTTTAAAAATATAACCCTAGCTCTCTTATTTACTCCTCCTCAGAAGATGTATCTTCATTAGCTTCTTGTTCTTCTTTAAGTAAATTATTTTCCAGTATATTTAACCTTTTTAGTTTTTCTGTCCATGTAACAAGAGCATCTTTATGTTTTTGCACATTATTAATAACTTCTTTAACTAAAGGGTTGTCTTCAGAAGCATTAGAGAAGAACTGTAAATTGTTTTCTAGCTGTCGTATTTCATTTTTACTTTCACCAATTTTCTTGCGTATAAAAGAACGCTCGTTGTATATGGCTCTTTCATTATCTTCTGAATTTGCTAATTGTTGTATTTTATTACCATATTTTAATAATTCAGATTCTTGTCTGCTAACATCTAGTTTGTTAAACAGGGCATCTAATATTTTATTGAATTTTTGGTTGATATGTTTTTTGTTAAATGGAACTCTGCCTAAGTCTTTCCATTCTGCTACAAACGCTTTTATTGCCGTTAAATCTGCATTTCTTTCTCCGGAGAGATTAAAATCTTTAAGTTTATCTAAAAAAGCAGTTTTTAATTCGTAGTTGGCTTCTTCTTCCTCGTTCGATTTGTTTTTTACAGCGTGTACACGATCAAAATAATGGTTACAAGCTGTTTTAAACTCGTTCCATATTTTATCAGAGTATTTTCTTGGCACATGACCAATTTTTTTCCAATCGCTTTGTATGCGTTTCATTTGGGCAGTTGTGGAATCCCAATCTTCACTTTCTTTTAGAGAAATTGCTAACGCTAGAAGCTCTCGCTTTTTATCTAAATTTACTTGCTGTTCTTTTTTTAGATTTTTGTAGAAATTATTTTTATTTCGGTTAAAACTACGAACCGCTTCTTTGAAAGCAGCCCATGTTTTCTCATTCTCTTTTTGTGGAACTTTACCTGCTTTAAAGAAAGACTCTCTTAGGCTTTCTAAAGTTTTAATTTGCTGTTGTAATTGTTTATGATTGTGAGAAACATTGTTAGATAAAACCGTAATTTCACTAATAATTTCATTCTTTTTTTCTAAGTTAATTTCATACACTTTATCTTGTTCTGCATAATACTCTTGTCGTCTATTGTGCAATACTTTTGTTGCAGCACTAAAACGCTCCCAGATTTCTTCCCGATGATCTTTGCCAACAGGGCCTATATCTTCTTTCCAAATTTTGTGCAGTGTTTGTAATTCTCTAAAAGCTTTATTTAAATCTGGTTCTACACCTAGCTCCTCTGCTTTTACTACAATTTTCTGTTTTTCTTCTAGATTATGTTTAAAGTCTAGATCACGTAATTCTCTGTTGATATTTAAAAAATCATAAAATATTTCAATATGGTGCTGGTAGGTGCGCCATACATCATTATAATTTGTTCTAGGGATAGGACCTGCATTACGCCATTGTTCCTGAATATTCTTAAAATTCTTATAGGTTGTATTTATATCTTCTTCAACATTTACTAAACCTTTTAAATTTTCGATTATGTTTAGCCTTATGGTAAGGTTTTCCTTTAGGTTTTTTTCTAAGCCTTTATAATAGGTGTTCTTTTTTTCGCGATAATCGGTATAGACTTCATTAAACTGTCTTTTGGTAACAGAGTTGTACCTAAAATCTATTTCATTGCCACCACCAGCTATAAAATCTTCTTTTTTATGCTCAATAAACTCTTGAAATTTTAAATCAAATTCGAGTTTAATACCATCCACATGTTTTTTTATTGCTTGGACCTTCTCATTACGAACTAAGCGTTGCAATTCTCCTGCTAAATTTTCCATAGACATAGAGTGGTAGTCTAGAATAGGAATTTCGTGCCTTTTTTCGTTATGAGTGTCTTCTGCATCTTCCGCATTAGATTCATCTATTTCTTTGTGAATAGTTTCCTCTTTTTCATCTGTAGACTCATCTATTGAAGGCTTTTTGCCTTCTTTTTTAGTTTCTTCGTTTTTAGGTATTTCAGTAGTTTTCTCCAAACTTTTTTCAGTATTGGTAGTTTCTGAGTTGTTTTGCTCCCCTACGTTTTCATGTAGTTTTTGTTCTTTTTCTTCCTGCATTATCACTTAATTAAGTTGTTGTAATAAAAGTATTTGTAAGATACTAACAACAATAGGAATAGCAAAAAAATATAGGAATATCTTTTTAATGTACAAGTAGGCAAGATGAAACAGTCATTTACTTTAAGTGCTCTTCTGAGCTTTGAATAAAACTATTTGTTTTAAAAGAAAAATGTTATTTGTTCCAGATTTCCCAAGCTTTTTCTGCTTGTATTTCTAGCATTTTTTTTCCGTTACATATGGTTGCACCTTGTAATTCTCCAGCTTTAAGAAAAGCGGTTTTTTCTGGATTATATATTAAATCGAAAAGTAAATGTTTTGGTTTTATAAAAGAGTAAGGTAAAGAAGGTTTATCTGCAACATTCGGATGGGTTCCTAAGGGGGTAGTATTTACAATAACTGTGTGTTCTTCCATAATCTCCTTGGTAAGGTCGCTATAGGCATATTTGTTTTCGCCAGATTTTCTAGAAACAAATGTATGAGAAATTCCTAGCTCATCTAAAACAAAAGAAACAGCTTTAGATGCGCCTCCTGTACCTAAAATTAATGCTTTGGTGTGGTGTTTTTTTATATGGGGTAGAATGGTAAATTTAAATCCATGAACATCTGTATTGTAGCCTTTGAGTCCGTCTTTCGTGATTTTTATGGTATTTACAGCTCCAATTTTTGCGGCGTCTTTATCTAAACTTTGTAAAAAAGGAATTACCAATTCTTTATATGGAATGGTTACATTGAGCCCATGAATAGAATCTGTATTTTCTGCTATTACTTTAAAGGCGTCAATTGTCTCTAAATCGAAATTTACATAGGAGTAATTATCTAAACCTAGGTTTTTAAATTTTTCCTTAAAATAACCTCTAGAAAAAGAATATGAAATATCTTTTCCTACCAACCCGAACTTATAAATTTTCTTTTCTTTTTTTTCCATACCAATCAATTCCCAATAAAACACATATTCCTAGAATAACAAAAAAAATAGCGTTCCATGTTTCAGAAACCTCAAAATTTGGGAAATAGCGTTCATAATTAACAATAATATCTTTTCCATTGGAGTCTGCAAGAGTTTGGCCAAGGGAGTTTGTTTTGTAAATAGTTTTTTTCCAAGGCCAGACGACCCCAAGAGAACCTGTGATGAAGCCTATTATAATGGCAGTTGTTGTATGTTTAAAGCGTTTTAAAACAAAGCTTAATAGATGAGAAAGCGTTACTAGACCTGCTGCTGATCCAGAAGTAAATACAGCCAAAATTGTTAAGGTTTTCATGCGTTTGGGATTCTCTATAAAACGGAAATTTCCAGAGAAAATTTCGAACATAGTATCGTATAGGGCATTTACAGAATCTACTAGTAGTAATACGTAGTTACCTAGTAAAATTAAAATAAAGGAGCCAGAAAGGCCTGGAAGGGTCATCCCGGAAACACTAATCATTCCGCAAATAAAAATGAATATTAAGTTATCGTTCTCTTTTGCGGGACTTAAAAAACTTAGAGATATACCTATGAATAAGCCAATTATGCCTGTAATTATAGTTTTTTTATTCCAATACTTAAAGTCCTTGGCTATATAGTAGATGGAACCTAAAATCATTCCGAAAAAGGCAGACCAAACATAGAGTTCTTTTTTCTCCAGAAAATAATCGAGCACTTTGGAAATACTAAAATAACTAATTAGCATCCCGAAAATCAGAAGACCAAGAAAACGACCATTAGTATATTGAGCAAAACTTCTAAATCTTCCATTGAGGATTAATTTTAAAGCTTTTAGATTAATCTTTTGTAGGGAATAGATAAATTCTTCGTAAAAACCGCCAACAAAAGCAACAATGCCTCCAGAAACACCGGGGACTTTATTTGCAGCACCCATGAATAAGCCCTTAAGTACTAATAAAAACTGGTCTTTTACGGTTCTCGGTGTGTTCATGACATAGTAAGCAGCTTTTATTTTTTATTGGCTGCTTTTTCCATGATAAAAATAAGGGAAAATCCTAGGATTGCAAGTAGTACTGCAAACATAATTTGAGGATTTCCATCAAAATTAAGAGGAGAAACACTTACTTCTTTAATTGGTATAATTTTGTCTCCAAATGTTTTTGTTTCTAGCACATGTTTCCATGGCCATATTTTGTTTAAGGAGCCAATAATGAAACCAGTTAATAATGCTAACGTTAAATTCTTATAGTTTGCAAACATCCATTTTAGTAGTTTGGCAAAACTTAATAATCCAAATACAGCTCCAAAACCAACTGTGATTACTATTTTAAAATCTCTTTCATGAACTGCTTCTAAAATAGTTTTGTAAGAGCCTAATAGCACTAAAATAAAAGCGCCAGAAATACCAGGTAATATCATTGCGCAAACTGCTAAGGCTCCTGAGAGAAACAGAAACGGTAAGCTGTTAATGTTTTCATTAGGAGGGAGGGTTGTGATGTAAAAAGCGAGTACGGCTCCAAAAACAAGAGCAAGAATAGCAGCAAGACTCCACTTCTTAATTTCTTTCCCAACAAAAAAGACACTGGCTGAAACCAACCCAAAAAAGAAAGACCATAATAAAACAGGCTCATTTTCTAGTAACCAACTTACAATGGTGGCTAAGGAAAATAGACTAATAAATATCCCTAGGAATAAAGCTGCTAGAAAGCTACCGTTAGCTTGTTGCCAAAAGGCTTTAAAACCTTCATTTTTTAAAGTTTTTAAAAGAGATGGTCTTATGTTGTTTATAGAGCCTATAAGTTCTTCGTATATGCCAGAAATAAAGGCTATTGTGCCACCAGAGACTCCTGGAACTACATCTGCAGCACCCATGGCTATTCCTTTTAAGGTGATGTATACGTATTGAATTGGGGTTCTGTTTTTTGTCATAAATAGAGTAGTGGTTAAGACTTTTTCTGAATAGAATTAACTATTTCTTGAGTCCATGAGGTTTCACTGTATTGAGGGTATTCTTCTTTGAATATGTTAAACGCTTCGAAATTACCTTTTAGTGCATCAATTAAAGATATTCGCGCGTTAATAGTGTCTTGTGATAATAAATATAACCCTGGAATTCTATAATTTATTTCCGAACTATCTGGGTAAAACTGCTTTCCTTGTTCTAAAATTTGCAAAGCAGAAGCATAATCTTCGTTTAAAACGGAGATGTTAGACCAATTTAGCCAAGTTTCAAGCTCGTAATTACCTAAGTCTACAGCTTGCTTGTAGGCAAAATCAGCTTGGTCATAATTTTTTAATTTTGCATTTATTTCTGCGCATTTTTTCCAATACGTAGGGCTTTCGCCATCTATATTTAAAGCTTTATTGATATAATAAAGTGCTTTTTCATAATTTTTTCTCTGAAAATAGAAATTGGTTATCGCTATCCATCCTTTATCTAATAATGGATCTTCGTGTACCGTTTGGTAATAATAATATTTGGCCATATCATAATTACCTAGTTTTTCGTAACATTTTCCTATTCTAAGAAAAGCATGAGATGTAGGGTCCTCTATTTTTATGGTAGTTTCATAATTGTCTATAGCCTCTTGGTAGTGTCCTAATTTTTCTAGTACTTTCCCTTTTTCAAAATATGCGCCAATAAAATTATCATCCGAAATAATAGCAAAATCAAATGCACTTAAAGCTTCTTTGTACATTTTTTCGGAATAATACTGCTTGCCTAATTGGTGCCACGCAACCTCGCAATATGGATTTCTATCTAAATAATCATTTAAATATATAATAGCTCCTTCATAATCTTCAAGGAACTCAAAGCAATAGATAACATTATATAAAGAGGAGTAATCTTGTTCGTCGAAAGTAACGCAGTTCATAAAGCTCTCCTTTGCCATTTTAAAATTATCTAGAAACAAATACTCCATTCCTAAAAGAGAATGTATATCAAAACTCTCATTAGAAAGTTCTAGAGCTTTATTTAATAATTTTATAGCACCTTCGTGATTGTCTTTTTTGGATAAGATGTTTGCTCTTTGAATATATATTTCTTCATTGCTACTATCTAGTAGTTGTAATCTGTCTAAAAGTCTTTCCGCAGAATCAAAATTGTTTTCAAAGACCATTACTTCCACATCAAGAAGTTTTAGTTCTATAGATTCTGGATGTTGTTTTAGGCTTATTTTTATGGCTTTTTTGGCCAAAGAAATCTTCCCATTATTAAGATAATGGTGAATAATGTCTTCAAAATCTTCGGCATCAAAAAAGTAGATGTCGTCTGTCTTTAACATGGATTCAAACTTTGCTATCGGTTTGTTCGGCCTTTCATTAGATTCTAATGCCATAGGAACATTTTAAGTAGTCTATAGGATTAAAAGTAAACTATTGCTAGAACTATATCTTCTATATTTAGGCTATATTATTAACAAATTAGTTAACAAATTATTGTAGGTAACGGTCTAATATAGAGAGAATAATACTACAACCTTGTTCAATTTCTTTATTAGAAATAGTGAGTGGAGGTGAAATTCGTATTGCTTTTGGTTCAAATAACAGCCAAAATAAGATGAGATTTTCTTTAGCAGATTGCAATATTAAATCATTTGCTATGGTTTCATTGTCCACGATTAAAGCTAACATTAACCCTTTGCCTCTAATTTCTTTTATTAGGGAATGCTTAAGTAATTTTCTTATAAGTGCTTCTTTTTCAATAGATTTAGAGATTAAATCTTCTTTTTGTAAAGTAATAAGGGTTGCTAAACTCGCTGCCGCGATAACAGGGTTACCTCCAAAAGTGGTGATATGTCCTAATTTAGGATTGCTTTTTAGGGAGTTCATTATTGTAGCAGAGGAACTAAAAGCTCCTACGGGCATTCCAGAAGCCATGCCTTTGCCAATAACTAGAATATCGGGAATACAATTATAATGTTCAAAGGCGAACCATTTTCCTGTGCGCCCAAACCCAGGCTGAATTTCATCTAAAATTAATAAGGCGCCAACTTCTTGGCATCTTTCCTTTACTTTTTTAAGGTAATCTTCTTGGGGGACTATAAAACCTGCTCCTCCCTGAATAGTTTCTAATATTACAGTTGCCGTTCTAGTCGTTATTTTTTCTAAATCCTTAATATTATTAAAGGTAATATAGTTTACATCTGGTATAAGTGGTCTAAATGGAGCTTTACGTTCTTCTAACCCCATTAGACTTAAGCTTCCCATAGTGTTTCCGTGGTAGGCTTTTTTTGCAGCAATAATTTCAGAGCGCCCTGTATATTTGCGAGCTAGTTTTAATGCTCCTTCAACTGCTTCTGTACCCGAATTAACTAAATAGGTAGATTCTAATGGTTTTGGTAATATGGCAGCTAGTGCTTTTGCGTAATTTAGAGCAATTTCTTGTATGTATTCACCATATACCATTACATGCATATAGGAGTCCGCTTGTTTTTTTATAGCGTTTACCACATTTGGGTGACAATGTCCAAGAGTGCAAGCTGAAACTCCTGCTACAAAATCTAAATGCGCATTCCCTTCTGTGTCATATATGTAACTGCCTTTTGCATGGGATACTTGTAGTGCTAGTGGGTAAGGTGATGTCTGTGCTTGGTATTTTACAAAATCATCTTTCATAGTAATGCGATAGTGTGGAGAGCAATGTTGCTTCTTTAATTATTGGCTTCTTGCTTTTGACCTTTGACTTTTAGCTTTCAGTTGCTTTTTGGGCTTGATAGATTTATTATTTAAATCGTTCTTGGCGTTTATGGGGTCTCCTTCGTTTTTACTGCGTTCCTCTTCTTCGGCATCTATATCTATAGGGTTATCTATACCGCGAATAATTGCTAATTCTAAATTATTGTCATCTTCGTCAAAAATATCCTCTTTGGTTAAAATTCGTTCCTCACCCCGCCAGATAAACCCTTTAAGAAGTCTACCGTTCTCTGGTAGTTCTGTTTCTGGAAAAATAGTGCCATCTGGATCGGTGGTAAATGTTAAATCTTCCACATCATTATTAACCATGGTAATTCTAATGGCACTGCAAATAGTTTTGTTTATGCCAATAAGTTCATCATCGTCATTGTACATGTAATAGATGACTTCCGTGTTTTTTATAAGATCAATTGTTTTCAGCTCGTTTTCTTCGAATTTACCAAATAGGTCTTTCCCTTTTGCTTGATTGAATCCTGTTTTTCCTATCGTATCTTGCGATATAATAAAGGCATTGTTTAGCACTTTTAAGGAGTCTAATTTTTCAGTTTTAAGATTGGATATTAAATGAATACTGTCGCCTGTCATTTGGTTTTCTCCGTTCCAAAGAATAGGGTTTCGTATCAGTTGGGTTATGCCTGATTTTTGTTCGGAATGTATGGAATCACATTTTCCGCTTAGGTCTTTTTTAAAAAATTTCGCATTTCTAAAAGCCCTTAAAATACGTTTTTCGGGTTTTCCTGTAATCATTAGGGTGTCTCCATGCATATATAGGGAGTCCTTTTCCATAACACTTATAGATACAGCTCTTCGAGTGGCAAAAAGTGAATCTTTGGCTTTATAAACTTCCGCATAATGTGCTCTAATAAGTCCGTTATTAATAGTATCTGTAACTACAATGTTATTGGTGGCTGAAGCGAACTCCAATACTTTATTAAAATAAACACTATCCCCTTGAATTATTCTATCGTTATAATCTATTCTAGTATTTTTTATACCATAGCCGCTTTCAATTTTGGTGTCGTAAAAACCACGCTCACAATATATTTTATAAGATTCTCCTATGATGGTAGAAGGCCCGTACATATACGCGTTTTTAGAGGTTTTGTAGTAATCTAATTGCTCCGAATCTACAGTGTATTTCGGGTTTTCAATGTGTACGCTATCGAGAAACTGCAATTTTTTAGTTTCCATAAAATATTTTCCAATTTCGCTGGTCAGCGTATTGGTGGAATCTACCACGGTTCCAAAATCTTGGTAGTAGGCTTCTTGTTTTTCTCGATCCAAACGGAGTGTGTCCGTTCTTAAAGTCATATCTGTATTTTCGAGAAGAACACTCTCATAGGCTTTGGCTAGTTTTAGATTGCCATCATACTCTATTTTACCACTTGTCATTTTTATGGAATCTCCTTGCTGTAAACGGATATTACCGATGGCTTTAAGTCTGTTTTCGTGTTGATAAAAGATAGCTATATCGCACCATAAATCTGCGCCTTGGTGTTCAAATTGCACTTGTTTTTCGTCCTTACTGAATATAGAAGCTCCGGGGTATTTGGCTTCGTTTTTAGTGAAATTAGCGCCGTAGACTATGTTAATTTGTTTACTTTCTTCCGTGGAATCTTCTTGTGCCCATATAGTAAAGCAGCTAAGTGTAAAGATTAAAATGTAGTGTAGTTTTTGCAATCTTATATAGTTTTATTCAAAAATAGGATTTTTTGAACAAGCTTTAACAGCTTTATGATAGATTTAATATGGATGTAGAATAAAAAAAGAGCCACTCGAAAGTGGCTCTGCTATTTTATCTTAATATAGTTTGTGTTCGGTCGGGACCTACAGAGACAATTTTAATAGGAACTTCTAATTCTTTTTCTAAAAACGCTATGTATTCATTAAGTGCTTTTGGAAATTCTTCTGGACTTCTCATTTTTGTTAAATCCTGTGCCCAACCATCCATTTCTGTATAGATAGGAGTTACATTTTCTGCTTCAATATTGTAAGGTAAATGTGTAATTTCTTCTCCTTTATAATTATAAGCGGTACAAACTTTTAGTTTAGGGAAACCACTAAGAACGTCTCCTTTCATCATCATAAGTTCTGTAACGCCATTAACTTGTACGGCATATTTTAAAGCAACTAAATCTAGCCATCCACAACGTCTTGATCTTCCTGTTGTTGCTCCAAATTCGTTACCTACTCTTCCCATTGTTTCGCCATCAGCATCAAACAATTCGGTAGGGAAGGGGCCGCTACCAACTCGTGTTGTATAGGCTTTGAAAATACCAAATACGCTGCCAATTTGGTTAGGAGCAACACCTAAACCAGTACAAGCACCTGCTGCTGTAGTGTTAGAGGATGTTACAAACGGATAGGTTCCAAAATCAATATCTAATAAAGAACCTTGAGCTCCTTCAGCTAATATTTTCCTTCCTTCTTTTTGTGCTCTATAAAGGTATTCTTCACTGTCAATAAAAGTAAGTTTCTTTAATTGATCAACGGCTTTAAAAAAATCAGCTTCTAATTCTGGTAAATCGTACTGAATGTCTACATTATAAAAGCCAATCATGGCTTCATGTTTGTTTGCTAAAGCACGATATTTTTCTTTCCAATCGGATAATTCTAAATCCCCGATACGCATACCATTTCTACCAGTTTTGTCCATGTATGTTGGGCCAATACCTTTTAAAGTAGATCCAATCTTAGCCTTTCCTTTTGCAGCTTCTGAAGCTGCATCTAATAATCTATGGGTTGGTAAAATTAAATGGGCTTTTCTAGAGATAAGGAGTTTCGATATATAATCAATATTGAATTTACCTAAAGCATCTAGTTCTTTTTGGAAAATAACAGGGTCAATAACTACGCCATTGCCAACAAGGTTCATTGCTGTTTTATGAAAAATTCCAGAAGGAATAGTGTGTAATACATGTTTAATTCCGTCGAATTCTAAAGTATGTCCTGCGTTGGGACCGCCTTGAAATCTTGCAATTATATCATAATCTTTGGTTAGTACATCAACGATTTTCCCTTTTCCTTCGTCTCCCCACTGTAGTCCTAACAATAAATCTACTGCCATCTAATTAATTGGTTAGTTGTTTGTGTTATTATTTTTGTTTTTTGTGCCGTAAAAATATAAAGAATGGTTTGTGATTTTTATATCAAAAACCTCCTCAATAGTTTTTTTTATAGATTGAATTCTTGGGTCGCAAAATTCCATAACTTCTCCAGTATCTGTTAAGATAACATGGTCATGTTGATGGTCGAAATACGATTTTTCATATTGCGCCTGATTTTTGCCAAATTGATGTTTGCGAACTAGTTTACAATCTAAGAGTAATTCAATAGTATTGTATAGGGTAGCCCGGCTAACGCGATAGTTTTTGTTTTTCATATTAATATAGAGAGATTCTATATCAAAATGTTCTTCACTATCATAAATTTCTTGAAGTATTGCGTAACGTTCAGGTGTTTTTCTATGACCATTTTCCTCTAGGAAGGTGGTAAACACGTTTTTTACAATGTCTTGGTTCTTGTTCTGAGCCATAATTTGTTACAGCATTAATGTGCAAATGTACAGTTAAATTTTGATACAATTTCTATACTCTTGTCACTTTATCAATACCATTTATTTGTTTAAGATTAGTTATTAATTTTTTAAGAATTGCATTGTTTTTTACAACGACTGTAATTTTTCCTTTAAAAGTGCCTCCATCTGTACTAAAACTAAGGTTACGAATATTGACATGCATATTTTTAGAAATCATTTCAGTAATCTGACTGACTAGCCCTAAGTTGTCAATACCAGTAAGTGTAATATCCGATTTAAATTCTTCTTGTGAAGAATCTACCCATTTAGCACTAATAATTCGGTAGGCGTAGTTCGATTGTAACGAAATAGCATTTGGACAATTTTTTTTATGTACTTTAATTCCCTCGGATACACTTACAAAACCGAATACAGGATCGCCTGGAATGGGGTTACAACACTGTGATAAGGTATAATCTAATTTTTCTTCTTCTTTACCAAAAACAAGGACATCGTATTTAGTTGTAATTTCTTCCTTGTCAATGTTTTCGGGAGTGGGGTTTCTCCGAATTTTATTTTTGAAAAAACTAATAAAAGCATTGCTGTAGGAAGAAGCAAAATCTTTAATCATTAGGTTATCAATAGCACCTATGCCTATTCTATAGAATAAATCTAAACTTGTTTTTAATTTAAAGAAGGATACCATTTTGTTAATGGTATCTTCATTTAAACTAATTTTTTGGGATTTTAGTTTTCGTCGAAGAACCTCTTTGCCTTCTAATGCGACCGCTTTTTTCTCTTCTCTTAAGGAAGATTTTATTTTTGCTCTTGCCCTAGCAGTTGTAGCGTAATCTAACCAGTTTTGGTTAGGTTTTGCTTGGTCTGATGTTATTATTTCTACTTGGTCACCACTATTAAGAGTAGTATTTAAAGGAACTAGTTTGCCATTTACTTTAGTGCCTCTTGTTCGCATACCCACTTCTGTATGTATGTTGAAAGCAAAGTCTAATGGAGTAGCTCCTTTGGGCAAAGATTTTAATTCTCCTAAGGGTGTAAAAACAAATATTTCTTTAGAATATAAGTTTAATTTAAATTCTTCAACAAAATCTACAGCATTGGCATTAGCGTTTTCTAAAGCTTCTTGTAGTCTGTTTAACCAAATCTCTATGCCTTGTTCTTTTTGTGCGCCATGTTTGTATTTAAAGTGTGCTGCATATCCTTTTTCGGCTATTTCGTGCATGCGCTCACTTCTAATTTGGACTTCTACCCAACGGCCTTTAGGTCCCATTACGGTAATGTGTAATGCTTCATATCCAGTAGATTTGGGAGAGGAAATCCAATCCCTTAAGCGTACTGGGTTGGGGGTAAAGTGATCGGTAACTATGGAATAAATTTTCCAAGCTATAAATTTTTCATTTGCTCGATCCGATTTATAGATGATTCTAATAGCAAATTTGTCATAGATTTCGTCAAAAGTTACGTTCTGCATTTTCATTTTTCTACGGATAGAAAAAATCGATTTCATACGTCCTTTTATACTATAGTTTAATCCTTCTTTTTTTAGGGAATTATCTATTACCCCAGAGAAAGCTTCAATATAGGTTTGGTTACCTTCTTTAGAATCTTCTATTTCACTTTTTATGTCTCTATACACGTTAGGCTCCGTGTATTTTAAACTTAAATCTTCTAGTTCGGTTTTAATATTGTATAAACCTATTCTATGTGCTAAAGGGGCGTAAATATATAGGGTTTCGGATGCTATTTTTACTTGCTTATGTTCTGGCATAGAATCCATAGTAAGCATATTGTGGTAACGGTCTGCAATTTTAATAATAATAACTCTTACATCATCATTAAGGGTCAATAGCATTTTTCTAAAATTCTCCGCTTGTTGGGAGATATTCATGTCCTTTTTTAGATGT
>NZ_JADGES010000036.1 GCF_016744255.1 Maribacter sp. | reverse complement strand
ATTTTAATAATAATAACTCTTACATCATCATTAAGGGTCAATAGCATTTTTCTAAAATTCTCCGCTTGTTGGGAGATATTCATGTCCTTTTTTAGATGTGCAATTTTGGTAAGACCATCTACTATACGAGCAACAGTTTCCCCAAACATACGATCTATATCATCTAGGGTGTACTCTGTGTCTTCTACAACATCATGCAAAAGTGCAGATGCTATGGATACAGCATCTAACCCAATTTCTGATGCTACTATTTTAGCAACTGCAATAGGGTGAAAAATATAAGCCTCACCAGATTTTCTCCGTTGATTTTTATGCGCATCTACAGCAATTTCAAAAGCAGAACGTATTAGTTTCTTATCGTCATCAGATAAATTCTGATAGCTAATACGAAGCAGTTCTTTGTATTGCTTGGCAATTTCTTTATTTTCTTTTTCTATTTCAGTCTCTGTCATACTTCATTAAATTTACCACAAACATTATTGGTATACAACAAAAATTACACCTTTAAATTACGTATTCTTTCGATTAAAGGTGGATGGGAGTAATGCATAAAAACATAAGATGGGTGGGGAGTAAGATTACTTAAACTGTTTTTTGATAGTTTTTTTAAACCTGTTATTAGGGGAGTAGCTTTATACGTGTTTTTGGCGTAATCATCTGCTTGGTATTCAAATTTTCTAGATAAGTAATTCATAATAAGTCCAGTAACTTCGGATATTGGACTGTATAAAATACCGAAACCAATTAAAGCAGCATGGAAACTAGGTTTAGCAACGCCTATGGCTAAAGATACCTCCGGTGTATTTATGAATAAAGACAAAAGGAATAGGGTAAGCCCTGTTAATAATATAGAAGCAAAAAGATTAAAAAGTATATGTTTCTTTTTATAATGACCAACTTCATGCGCTAGTACGGCTACAATTTCCTCTTCTTCTAAATCATTAATTAAGGTGTCATAGAGGGTTACTCGTTTTTCTTTGCCAAAACCAGAAAAATAGGCATTTGCTTTTGTGGATCGTTTAGAGCCATCCATTACATATATATTATCTAAGGCAAAACCAACGGTCTCTGCATAGCTTTGTATCTTACTTTTTAACCCTCCTTTTTCTAGGAGAGTCTGTTTGTTAAATAGTGGAACAATAAGTTTGCTGTAAAAAAGATTCATAAAAATGGTTACCAAAACCATCATGCCCCATGCGTAAAGCCAAAAATTACTTCCTGCCCATTGAAAGAACCAAATAATCAATGCTAGAAGACTTCCTCCTAATACTACCATCATAATCCAACCCTTAATTTTATCCATAAAAAAAAGAGGTAATGTAGATTTGTTGAAACCAAATTTTTCTTCAATGACAAAGGTCTGGTAATAGGAAAAAGGAGTAGTTATAACATCGCTTCCAATTAAAATTATTCCGAAAAAGAGAAGTGCTTTAATAATGTCATTGTCTGTTATGGAAGCTACCCATTGGTCTATAAAATGAAAACCACCTAAGGTTAGAAAACTTAAGGTCAATAGCAAAGAGAAGGTAGAAGAGATAAGTCCAAAACGATAGTTTGCTTTTTTGTACTCTTGCGACTTGTGGTATTCCTCTTCGTTAAAAACATCCTTAAGTTCAAAGGGAATGGGGTCTAGGTATTTTTGAGCATTTAAATAATCGAGAAAAGTTTCTACTAAAAACTGCAAGATTAATATGCTAATGATTATATAAAATAGAAAGTTACTATCCATAGGGTAATTTTGTTAGGTGTGTATTTCTATTATAAAAACTGTCGTTGCCTCTTTGCTTCAAAAATAATAATAGAAGCGGATACGGAAACATTCATAGAATCTATTTCGCCTTGCATGGGTATAATTATATTTTCTGTAGATGCTTTTAGCCAAGTATCTGTCAGTCCTGTAGCTTCTGTGCCAACCACAATGGCAGATGCTTTGTTATAATCTATGGTAGTGTAATTTTTAGAAGCAGTAAGTGCAGCACAATAGATATTTATGTTATTACGGTTTAAATAGCTTATTATTTCATCTGTATTGGCCATAGCAACAGGAACGGTAAATACACAGCCAACACTAGAACGTATAATATTAGGATTGTATAAATCGCTTTTTGGATTGGCGATAATTACACCATCTAAATTAGCGGCATCTGCAGTTCGTAATAATGCCCCAATATTACCAGGTTTTTCAGGCGCTTCTGCAACTAAAATTAATGGGTTTTTATTTTTTAGTTTAAAACCTTGTAAGGAAGTGTCTTTAGATTTAACAAGGGCAATAGCGCCTTCTGTAGTTCCTCTATAGGCGATTTTTTGGTACACCTCTTTAGATACGGATATACAATTTGAAACAAAACCGAAGGACGGCTCTAGAGCTGCTTCGGGGAGTAGATTTGGTTCAAAAAAAAGGGTGTCGATACTATAACTCCCTTTAAGAGCGAGTTGAATTTCTCTTTGGCCTTCTAAAACAAAAAGGCTAGTTTTTTTTCTCTCTCTAGCTTTGTCCTTTAGAAGAAGTATTTTTTTTACTAACGGATTTTGTAAACTACTTAAATGTTTAAATTTACTCATTGGTACAAAAATAATGTAATTCCCAAATTATTATAACGACAACCTTAAAAAATATAAAATTATGTTTTATAAGTTACCATATACTTCGCTACTTGTACTTGTTTTTAATTCCAGTAAAGAGGATGCTACCCATAAAGTAGAGCCTTTAGGAAAGGAAATAAAGGAAGTTGAAAAAGTGGTAATTTTTAATGGTGTAAAATTGAATAAAGAAGAACACTCAGATGTTTTTTACGCAGCCCCAAAAGAAGCTATATATGCTATGAAGAAGTAGTTTATTTAACATAAAGAAAGGTTAAAATAAGTTTGAATTTAAAGAGGGTATATTATTTATCTATATTTTTAAAGCTCTTGTGATAAAAACAAGCGTGTTAAATGCAGTTTATTTTGCATTTATTTACATTAAACTAATTCAATTCTTTAACATATGGCAACTTTTAACCTATCAATTAATGGAAAATCGCATACAGTAGATGCCGATTCGGACACACCTCTTCTATGGGCACTTCGAGACCATTTAGAAATGGTCGGAACCAAATATGGTTGTGGTATAGGGCAATGTGGCGCTTGTACTGTGCATGTAGATGGCAATGCAACCAGAAGTTGTTTGTTGCCCATATCTAGTTTAGAAGGAAAAGAAATAACTACTATAGAAGGACTTTCTTTAGACGGATCCCATCCTGTGCAACAAGCTTGGAAAGAAGTAGATGTTCCACAATGCGGTTACTGCCAAGCGGGACAAATTATGACGGCTTCCGCATTTTTAGAGACAAATCCTAAACCTACAGAAGAAGAAATTAAGGCAGCTATGAACGGAAATATTTGTAGATGTTCCGCATATAATCGCATACAAAAAGCAGTCGCTATTGCATCTGAAAAAATTGGGTAACCTAAAAAAAATAAAAAATGGCAACACAAGAAACTTCTAATTTTAGTAGAAGAGGATTTTTAAAAGCATCTTCTTTAGCAAGCGGTGGAATGCTCATAGGTTTTAACCTTTTTACGGCATGTAAACCAAAGGCAGAAATGCCTATAGATATATCTAAATTAAATTTTGCAGATTTTAATGCTTTTATAAAAATAGCAGAAAATGGAATGGTAACCATATTTTCTCCGAACCCAGAAATAGGGCAAGGAGTAAAAACATCTATGCCTATGATAATTGCAGAGGAGCTTAATGTTTCCTGGAAAAATGTAATAGTAGAACAAGGAGTTTTAGATACCAATAATTACACAAGACAGGTAGCAGGAGGTAGTCAATCTATTCGTTTTGGTTGGGAACCTTTAAGACAAACAGGAGCAACGGCAAGACAAATGTTGATTAATGCAGCAGCTGCTCGTTGGGGTGTTGATGCTTCTGACTGCGTTGCAAAAGATGGTGTAATAACCAATGGTAAAGGAGAGATTTTAGGTTATGGGGATGTTGTAACGGAAGCGGCAAGTTTAGAAATTCCTGAAAATGTAGAACTTAAAGACCCTAAAAATTTTACCATTATAGGTACAGGAGCTAAAAATGTAGATATTGATGGAATAATAATGGGGAAACCTCTTTTTGGACTCGATTATAAAGTAGAAGGAATGGTATATGCTTCTGTTTTAAGACCTCCTGCTTTTGGGCAGACGTTAGAATCTTTTGATGCCTCTGATACTAAAGAAATACCTGGTGTTATTGATGTTATTACTATTGGAGAAAAGGCAAGAAAATTACTAAATAGTGAGAATCCAGGATGGTCTGTAAAGTTATGTAATAGTGATAAGGTAGTTGTAATAGCAAATTCTACTTGGGCTGCTATGAAAGGGAAAAAAGCAATAAAGGCAGTTTGGAAAATAGATACACCTTTAGAAGATTCTGCAAGCCATGATACAGAATTATTACATTTATTAGATGGTAATAAATTTAGAACTATGCGTTCCGATGGCAATATTAAAAAGGCTTTCGCCAGGGCGGATAAAGTGTTAGAAAGAACATATGAATCTCCTTTTTTACCCCACAATTGTATGGAACCTATGAATTTCTTTGCAAATGTTAGCGAGGATAAAGTAAAACTCGTAGGGCCAATACAGACACCAGAGGCTCTGGCTACCGCTGTATCTATTTTGTTAGATAGAAAGTTAGACGATGTTAGCGTAGAGATGACCCGTATGGGAGGTGGATTTGGAAGAAGATTGTATGGTGATTTTGCCATAGAAGTGGCAGAAATTGCAGATGCTATCAGAAAGCCTGTTAAAATGGTTTCTTCTAGAGAAGATGATATGACAACAGGAGTGTATCGTCCAGCAATTAAATATCGTCTAAAAGCCAGTATAAAAGATGGAGAAGTTACAGGCTATCAACTTAAGGAAGCTGCGGTAAATGGGAATATGTATGGATTAATTCCAAACTTTTTTCCTGCAGCTGCAATTGAAAATTATCAAGTAGATGTGGCAAGCTTAAAAAGTAATATTACTACAGGGGCTTGGAGAGCACCTTATACTAATTTTTTGTCTTATGCAGAACAAAGTTTCTTAGACGAATTGGCAGAAGTATTAGAAAAGGACCCAGTACAAATGCGATTAGACCTGCTTCAAAAAGTAAAAGGGACTAAAGATGATAGAATTCAATATTCTCCAGAACGTTTAGAAGGAGTGATAAATTTAGTAGTAGAGAAATCGGGTTATAGAACGCCAAAGAAAGGTGTTTACCAAGGTTTTTGTTCTTATTACTGTCACAATACCCATGTAGCTGAGGTAGCAGATGTTGTTATGGAAAATAATCAGCCAGTTGTAAAAAAGGTTACCGTTGCTGTAGATTGTGGTATTGTGGTGAATCCACTTGGAGCAATAAACCAAATAGAAGGAGGAGTTGTAGATGGTGTTGGCCATGCTATGTATGGAGATTTTAATTTTAAAGATGGAATGCCAGATAGTAATAACTATGGTAGTTACCGTCTTGTTCGTATGAATGAAGCACCCAAGGTGGATACGTATTTTGTAGAGAACAATTTATCCCCAACAGGATTAGGGGAGCCAACATTGCCTCCAGCAGGAGCCGCAGTTTCTATTGCCATTCATAAGGCTACCGGAAATAGAATATATAAGCAACCTTTTATTAAGAATATGGAGCCTAAAGAGGTAGTAGGATAGAAGAGTAGCGTAAAATAGAGAATAGAATGAATGTACTATTTTTTGGAATAGCAAGAGATATTGTGGGGACATCAGAATTATCAATTTCGGATATAGTAAAAAATCCGACGGTAAATGATTTAAAGCAATATTTAATAAGTAAATATTCTAATTTTTCTAAATTAACATCCTTTGCAGTGGCAGTTAATAATGAGTATGCTAAAGATGATGTACCTTTAGAACAGAATGATGAAATTGCAATTATTCCACCAGTAAGCGGAGGCTAATGAAGAAATTGAATATAGAAATTGTGGATATTATAGATACTTCCAAGATGTATGCTCAATTATCGCATGCGCATAGTGGAGGTATTTGTGTTTTTATAGGAACGGTAAGAGAGTTTACAAATAATGAAGAGGTAGTAGCACTAGAATTTGAAACCTACCAAGCAATGGCTATAAAAGAAATGCAAAAAATTGCAGATGAAGCTGTTGCAAAATGGAATCTTAATAGTGTTATTATTCAACATGCTGTTGGTGCTAAAAAAGTAGAAGAACCTGTAGTTATCGTTGGAGCTTCTGCTGCACATAGACCAGAGTGTTTTGAAGCATGTAGGTTTTTGATTGATACTTTAAAAGAGCGTGTTCCTATTTGGAAAAAAGAAATGTTTAAAAATAAAGAGGTGTGGGTATCTGCTCATCCATAGACTATGCTAGTAGATAATCATAATAGAACCATAAATTACTTGCGTTTAGCAGTAACCGATCGTTGTAATCTGCGATGTAATTACTGTATGCCTTCAGAAGGGATAAATTTTGCGCCAAACGATAACTTATTTACTATAGATGAGCTACGTAAACTAAGTGTAATTCTAGTTGGTCAGGGTATTGATAAAATAAGAATAACAGGAGGGGAACCTTTTGTCCGTAAGGATTTAATGGTTTTGTTGCGTCACCTATCTCAATTAAAAGGCTTAAATGATATTTCTATAACCACTAACGCAACCGTAATTGGTCCTTATATTGATGAGCTTAAAGCTTTAGGTATAAAAAACATTAATGTTAGTTTAGATGCAATTAACAGAGATACATTTGAGCGTATAACCAGACGGAAAGAATATGAAACAGTACATGCTAATATTCTTAGGTTAATAACAGAAGGTTTCAATGTTCGTATTAACTTTATAGCATTAGAAGAGCAGAATACGCAAGATATTATTCCAATTTTAGAACTAACAAAAGATTTTAATGTTTGTGTGCGTTTTTTAGAAGAAATGCCTTTTAATGGAGGAACAAAATCGTTCTCTAAACTAAAATGGGACTATAGGCATATTTTAGAGCACATAAAAGAAGGTTTTCCAAACTATTATAAATTAGAGTCCGAGAAAACTTCCACTTCTATAAATTATAAAATTCCAGGATATAAAGGCTCGTTTGGGGTTATACCATCCTTTAGTAGAACTTTTTGTGGAAGCTGTAATAGGTTGCGTATCTCTGCAACAGGAGATGTAATTACGTGTTTATATGCCAAAGCTAGTTCTAATTTACGAGATATTATGCGGGCAGAAAATTCCGAAATTGGGATTCAAAATGAAATTTTAAAAGCTGTTGGTAACAGAGCAAAAACAGGTTTTGAAGCCCAAGAAAAGTATAAAGATGTTTTTTCTAACTCTATGACATCAATAGGAGGATAATGAGTGCTAAATTAACACATATAGATGAAGCTGGTAATGCGGTTATGGTAGATGTATCTAATAAAGATATTTCTCCGCGTTTGGCTATTGCTTCCGGAAAAGTAGTATTTCCTGAGTCGGTTTTTAGAACGTTATCCCAACAACAGTTTTCAGGGAAGAAAGGGAGTATTTTGCAAACAGCAATTATTGCAGGTATACAGGCAGTAAAGAAAACATCGGAATTAATTCCACTTTGTCATCAAATAAATCTTACTAAAGTACATATAGATATAGTACCAAGGATTAATGAGTTATTGGTTACTTGTACTGTAAAGTGTACAGAGAAAACAGGTGTTGAAATGGAAGCCTTAACAGGGGTTTCTGTAGCTGCGTTAACGGTTTATGATATGTGTAAAGCTTTATCTCAAGAAATAGTTATATCGGAGATTCAATTAGAGAAAAAAACAGGAGGAAAAAATGATTTCGAGCGATAAAATATACGGTCTAGTTCTTTCAGGCGGAAAGAGCACCCGTATGGGGCAAGATAAAGGCTTGTTAGCATACCACGGTAAACCACAACGAGAATATTTGTACGAGATGTTAAGTGCTGTTTGTGAAAATACTTTTATGAGTATTCGTAAAGAGCAAGAATCAGAAATAACATCAGAATTTAAAACTATAATAGATGACAATGCCTTTAAAGGCCCATATAACGGCCTTCTGTCTGCTCATAAGAAATATCCAGAAGCTGCATGGTTAGTTTTAGCCTGCGATTTACCTCTAATAGATGCTGTTTCTTTAAAAAGGTTAATAGAGGTAAGGAATACAAATAAACATCCATTAGCAACTTCTTTTGCGCTAAAAGAAAACCCATTACCAGAACCACTATGTGCTATTTGGGAGCCAGAAGCTTTAAAGCAATCCATAGCATATTTAGAGGCAGGAAATGGTAGTTGCCCCCGTAAATTTTTAATTAAAAATGATGTGGATTTGGTTTTTCCTTCTCAGGAGAATGCCTTGTTAAATGCTAATTCTTTAGAGGATTATAAAGAAGCAATAGCTAAAATTGCCAAGGTATGAGTCAGGAAAGGTATAGCCGACAAATACAGTTAAAAGGTTTTGGAGCATCTGCCCAAGAAAAATTATCTAAAGCAAAAGTATTGGTTATTGGCGCAGGAGGCTTAGGCGTTCCTGCTCTTACCTATTTAAACGCAATGGGTGTTGGTGAAATAGGAATAGTAGATAAAGATGTAGTCTCTATTACCAATTTACATAGGCAGGTTTTATATGATGAGGGCGATGTTGGAGAATCTAAGGTAAAAGTAGCTGCAAGAAAATTAAGAGCGCAGAATTCTAAGACAAAAATAAACACTTTTGATACTTTCTTAGATGTAACAAATGCACTAGAGATTATAAAGCCTTATAATTATGTTATAGATGCTTCGGATAATTTCCCAACAAGATACCTTGTGAATGACGCTTGTGTTGTATTAAAGAAACCATTTGTTTATGGAGCTTTGCATAGTTTTGAAGGGCAGGTGAGTGTTTTTAACGCAAACGGTGGACCGACATATAGGTGTTTATTTCCTAATATGCCTAAAGAAGATGAGGTGCCCAATTGTAATGAGAATGGAGTTTTAGGAATTTTACCTGGTATAGTTGGTAACCTACAGGCTTTGGAAACCGTGAAATTAATTACCGGAATCGGAGATTTGCTGTCCGGAACTTTATTGATTTTTGACGGATTAGCGCAAAGAACACAAAAAATAAAATTTTCTTTAATAGAGGAAAACAATACTCTTTCGAAGTTACAATCTAGCTATGATTTTGATTGTAGTGTCGATTTCTCATCCATAGAAGTAATTGGTTTGCAACAATTAATGGAAGATAAAAAAATACAGCTTATCGATGTTCGTACGGAAAATGAATTTGAAGCAGAATATTTAGCGGGTGCAATTAATATTCCATTGCCAGAAATGGAAGAAAGAATAGAAGAACTGGATGTCAATAGTCCTGTTTATTTTATATGTCAATCAGGTATACGTAGTAAGAAGGCAATTTCAATAGTGCACGCAATACATCCAAAAGTAATATGTATTAATGTTAACGGGGGAATGAATAGTATGAACTCTTTTTCTAATTTTAGTTAATTACAAAAGGTAGTTATGTTTTTTTATTACAACTACCTTTTGTAAGATATCTATTCTGGTAAACCATAAGTGTCTACTACAAAATCTATATCCTTATCACCTCTACCACTTAAATTAACAAGTATAGAAGATCGTGGATTATCTTGTGCCAATTTTATAGCAAAAGCAACAGCATGAGCACTTTCTAAGGCTGGAATTATACCTTCTAATCTACTAAGTTCGTAAAAAGCAGCAATAGTTTCTTTATCCGAAGCTATTTCGTAGGTAACTTTTTTTAAATCTTTAAGCATGCTATGTTCTGGCCCCACTCCTGGGTAGTCTAAACCACTAGCAACAGAATATACAGCACTAGGTTCCCCATCTTCATCTTGTAGAGTATAGCATTTAAAACCATGAATAACCCCAGGTTTCCCTAAGGTCATAGTGGCAGCATGTTCGCCATAGTCTAAGGAACGTCCTCCAGGTTCTACACCATATAATTTACATTCTTCATGTTCTAGAAAAGCAGAGAAAATCCCCATTGCGTTACTACCTCCTCCTACACAGGCTACAACATTATCGGGTAACTCTCCTGTCATATCTAGAAATTGCTCTTTAGCTTCGATACCTATAACACGTTGAAAGTCCCTTACAATCATAGGAAAAGGATGTGGACCAACTACAGAGCCAATACAATAAATAGTATTAATAGGGTCTTTTAAGTAGGCTTCAAAAGCAGAATCTACCGCTTCTTTTAAGGTTTTTAAGCCATGTGTTACAGGAATAACAGTAGCACCTAATATTTTCATGCGAACAACATTAGGGTGTTCTTTAGCCATATCAACTTCGCCCATATGAATTTCACATTCTAGCCCAAAATATGCAGCAGCAGTTGCTAAGGCAACACCATGCTGTCCTGCGCCCGTTTCAGCGATAAGTTTCTTTTTTCCTAGATGTTTAGCCAAAAGAGCTTCGCCCATGCAATGGTTTAGCTTGTGCGCTCCCGTATGGTTTAAATCTTCTCGTTTTAAATATATTCTACCGCCATATTTTTCGGATAATCGGCTACAGAAATAAACAGGTGTTGGTCTACCTTGGTAGTGTTTGCGAATACTACGCAATTCGGATATAAAACGATGAGACTTGCTAATAGCGTAATAAGCATCCGTAATTTTTTTCATTTCCTCTTCGAGCATAGGAGGAATGAATGCTCCGCCATACTCCTTAAAAAAACCATCTTTACTAGGATAGGTTTTAAAATAATTTTCTGCCATAAAAAGTGTTTTGTTTGTATTAAAGTTACTAAAAATGGTTTAGTTTTAGATTTATTATTACTATGTTTTTAAATATATTTTTTAAATTACATAGTATTTTTCTAAATACATGCAAGAAAAGGTTTTATGGCTTTAAATAGGACACTTAATAAGATAAAATGATACAATTTGATGAGGCTTTTATTAAGGTTATAGAACATTCCATAGATTTTGGGACAGAAACCGTTTCTTTAAAAAATAGTATAGGAAGAGTACTTGCAGAAACTATTTGTGCAGACCGGGATTTTCCTCCTTTTAACCGCTCTACTAAAGATGGTATAGCTATTAATTACAAATCCGTTCTAGAAGGAAGAAAAATTTTAAAAATAGAAGGAGTGTGTAGTGCAGGAATGCCACAACAAGAATTAAAAGACTATACCAATTGTTTGGAAGTAATGACTGGTGCTGTAGTGCCTAAGAATACCGATACGATTGTTATGTATGAGCATATTACAATTAATAACGGTAAAGCTACTTTTCTGAAAAAACCAGAACAAGGCATTAATATTCATGCTAAAGGAACCGATGAAAGAGAAGGAGTGGTTTTATTACCTATAGGAACTTTAATAGATGCTGCTGAGGTCGGTATCTTGGCAACTGTGGGGAAGGCAAAAGTGAAAGTAAAAAGGTTGCCTAGAACAAGTGTTATTTCTACAGGGAATGAGCTTGTTGCTGTAGAAAAGACACCATTGCCGCACCAAATACGAAAATCGAACACCATTTCTTTAGAGGTAGCGCTGTATAAGGAAGGCATTTTTTCGAAACAATTACATTTAGCAGATGATAAACAAGAGATAAAAAAAGCATTGCATAGTACTCTGGAGCATAATGATGTGCTTTTGTTAAGCGGAGGTGTTTCTAAAGGAAAGTACGATTATATTCCAGAGGTTATGGAGCAGTTAGGTGTACAAAAGATATTTCATCGTGTAGCTCAAAAGCCAGGAAAACCTTTTTGGTTTGGCGTACATGAAAAAACGAAAACTGTGATATTTTCTTTTCCAGGAAATCCAGTTTCTACTTTTGCTAATTACCATGTTTATTTTTTGCCATGGTTACGGAAATCTTTAAGATTGCCTCAGGAAAATTTACAGGTTTTACTACAAGAGGAAATAGAAGTAAAATCTCCATTGACCAGATTTATTCAGGTTAAGACTTTCTTGCAAGAGGGGTGCTTTTGTGTAGAACTAATAAACGGAAATGGCTCAGGAGATTTAACTACACTTTCTAAAGCAGATGGATTTATTTGTTTAAGACCAAAAGTTGGGGTTTATAAAATAGGGGAGCTTGTTCCTTTTATAAAAGTAAAATGAGAGAAATGAAAACAAAGATATTATTTGTGTTTTTTGTTATTTTCTTTTTTGGAAACATATTATTTTCTCAAAATAATTATCATAAAATTTCAGAAGCAATAGATAGCGAACCTATTTATCTTATTAACGATAGTATTATTGGAAATAAGCAAATAATAGAAAAGTATAAGAGTTATATTGAAGAGATTTCTATAATGCATGGAATTCAGATAGAAGAGACAAAATATTCTAATTTCAAGGGAAAAGGTGTTCTTTTTATTCAATTAAAAATAACGTTAGAGAGTAAAGGGCAAAAGGAGCTAAATACCTTTTTTGGCTTAAAAGAGAATAGTCCTGTATATGTAGATGGGTATTCTATAGCTAATGGGTCATATTTTATTTCAGTAGAAAGTATACAGGTTGCAGAAATTATTTTTCCAAATAAAGAAAATAAATTGGAGAGTAAAGCTCTAAATATTATAGTTTCTCCTAAAAATAAATAGAGTACTTTTAAATTATATTTTTGTTATGTATTTTTTTAATTGTTTTTGTAAGATTTAACATCTTATTTGTTGTTTTTTATATGATTTAGATTTGCTATTTGTAAGGAATACCTCAAATAGTAACAGTATTACAAAGAATTTTATATCTTGTTTAACAGAAAGACAAAAAACCACCATTAACTATCATTTTAACCCCCCAAATGAATGATAAAAATATTTAGAAATGAAAAATGGAAAGTCATTGTGTTCGATGACAAAATTTCCAAAAAAGAGAAGTACAAAATTTCTAATTACGGACGAATCATTAATTGTAAAGGCGATACCGAAAAACTGGTAAAGGTCACTTATATTAATGGATATCAAAACTTGCCTGTAAAACAAGAAGTTAATAAAAAGCTTACGAGTAGGTATGTTCATAAATTAATAGCGGAACATTTTTTGGATAAAAATGATGGATTATATGTTATTCATCTAAACTATGATAAGAAAGATAATCGTATTGAAAATTTAAAATGGGCTACTAAAAAAGAAAAAGAAGAACATCAATTTAGTAATCCGGAGTATAAGGAAGCCTCAAAAAGGCGAAGATATTCTAAGCTTTCGGAAGCAAAAGTAAGATTGCTAAAGAAAAAAATTAACGACCCTAATAGACGTACTAGGTTAAAAATGATAGCAAAACAGTTTGGTATTTCAGAAATGCAACTGTACCGTATAAAATCTGGTGAAAACTGGGGTTCCGTAGAATAGAAATTATAAAGTATTGGTATAAAAAAAAGCTCTTTAAAATATTTTAAAGAGCTTTTTTTGTGTGAAATAAGGATACATTATTTTCCGTTATACTTCTTCATGTAACGTTTCCATAATTTTGTTTGATGTGTTTCTAATGAAATATTCCTTCCATCAATAAAGGCATGGCTTAATTGATTAGTTCTCATGTCTAGAGCATCACCAGAAGAAATAAATAGTGTAGCACTTTTTCCTATTTCAATCGTTCCATACATGCTGTCAATACCAAGAATTTTAGCAGTGTTACCAGAAATTAACTGCAGAGCAACTTCTTTATCTAAACCTTGACCTGCAGCTTGACCAGCATAAAAAGGTAAGTTTCTAGTTTGAAAGTTAGAAGCAGCTCCATTTTGTATACCTACCAGTAATCCTGCATCTACTAGTAATTTAGGAAGTTTGTAAGGAAGATCATAATCATCATCTTCAAAAGACGGTAAATTATGTGTAAATTGAACGAGGACTGGGACATTATTGTTTATTAATAATGAGGCGGTTTTGTGAGCTTCATACCCGCCAACTAAAACGAGTTCCGCTATTTTTTCTTTTTTTAGTCTGGTAATGGCATCTATAATTTCTTTTTCGCCATTAGCATATACATACAATTTCTGAGAGCCATTTAATACTCCTTGAAAGGCTGTAAAGGCAGGGTTAATTTCTTTTGCAGAACTTTTGCCGTAAGCCTCTGCATTACTTATGAAATTAAGGACTTTGTCCACTTGTTTTTGGTACTCTTTATTAGGTATAAACCCTTTTGGCTCTCCTATCCACCATTGTCCTTTTCTAAAGGTAGTTGGCCAATTTAAATGAATGCCATCATCCACTTTTATAGCAGCATCTTCCCAATTCCAAGCATCAAATTGTACAATAGACGATGTCCCTGAAATACGGCCTCCATTTGGAGTTATTTGTCCTATTAATACGCCATTGGGGCGCATGCTTTCTACTAATTTAGACTCTGAGTTATAAGCAATTAAGCTGCGTACGTGTGGTATTATTTCCCCAATTTCGTCTTGGTCATTAGTCGCTCTTACAGCATTAACTTCAATTAACCCTAAGGCTTTAGATGGTGCAATGAAACCTGGGTATAGGTGCTTGTTTTTAGCATCTATTATTGTTCCTTTTCTGGCTATTTTTTGATTAGCATAACCTACAAAAGTAAGTTTGCCGCCTTCGAACATAACCAAAGAATTTTCTATGACTTCTCCATTTCCTAAATGAGCAGTTGCTCCTTCAATAGAAATAGCTTCGGATTGTTTTGGTGCTGGCGTTTGTTGTGCATTACTGGTAAAAGCAAAGCTTAAAAACAAAGCGCAAATTATAGTTGTATATTTTTTCATTTTGTTTGTATTAAAGGCTATCACAATGATGTTGCTCTTTTTTAGTTTGTTTTGGTCCTTGCGTTTTAGCTCCTCCTGCTTTTTCCTGAAGCATTAAATCGATAAGTAAGCTTCTTTCTTTCTGAATTGCTTTTCTACGCTGTTGGTCCGTTTCTAAATCGAAATAAGTAATGCCTTCTATAATAGTTCTTTCTGCTTTAGCATATATAGACAGAGGGTTGTTGTTCCATAATACTACATCGGCATCTTTTCCTTCTTTAATACTGCCAACACGATGGTCTATGTGTAATAGTTTAGCAGGATTAATAGTAACCATTTTCCAAGCTTCTAATTCACTCATGCCACCATATTTCACTGTTTTTCCAGCTTCTTGGTTTAGTCTTCTAGACATTTCGGGGTCATCACTGTTAATAGCTACTGTTATTCCTTGACTTTGCATTATTGCAGCGTTATACGGTATGGCATCATTTACTTCGTATTTGTAGGCCCACCAATCGCTAAAAGTAGAGGCGCCAACACCATGTTTCTTCATTTTATCGGCAACCTTATACCCTTCTAAAATATGAGTAAAAGTATTTACTGTAAAGTTGAATTTTTCTGCGACTTTCATCAGCATATTAATTTCACTTTGTACATAAGAATGGCAACTAATAAAACGCTCTCCGTTTAGTATTTCCCCAATAACTTCCATCTCTTCATCATAACGATAAGGTTGGCCACTCTTTTTTATAGCATCATATTCTTTTCCTCTTTGAAAATAGTTCATGAATACTTGTTCTACACCCATTCTAGTTTGCGGAAAACGAGAAAAACTTTGCCAGTTAGATTGTTTTACATTTTCTCCTAAAGCAAATTTTATAAACTTAGGAGAATTATTGTAAATCAATTTGTCGGCGGTTTCTCCCCATTTTAGTTTTAAGATAGCAGAGCGTCCTCCAATAGGGTTTGCGGAACCATGTAGTAATTGTACAGAAGTTACTCCTCCTGCCAAGTTATAGTAAATGTTAATGTCTTCAGAATCTACCACATCCTCCATTTTTACTTCTGCGGAAGAATTGTGTCCAGCTTCATTAATAGCAACGGCTGCAATATGGGTATGCTCGTCAATAATACCAGCAGTTAAATGTTTTCCTGTAGCGTCTACTATTTTTGCACCTTTGGCACTAAGATTTTTTCCGATTTTGGTAATTTTACCATCGGTTATTAAAACGTCCATATTTTCTAGTATACCAGTGTCTTCTCCTGTCCAAACCGTAGCATTCTTAAATAAGATGTTTTCTTTCTGTGGTTTAGTGTTAAAGCCGTATCCTATATTTGGGAATGTAATAGGAACTAGAGAGGGGCTTTTAGTATTTTTATTTTCTTTTTTAGAATCCTTAAAGGCTTCAGTTTGTATCGCTTTAAAAGTATTTTCCGTTCCGTTAGGTAAAACTAATTTACCTGTTATAACATTGGAGTTGGCTTTGGTTAAACCAATCATTCTATATTGTTTTTTTTCTTTTCCTTTAGCAAAAGAAAGAGACAACCAGTTGTTGGTATAATTAATTTTAGCTTTAAACTTGGTAGTATCTTGCTTTAATTCAGCGGATGGCTTATTAGGTTTTCCCTTTATTTTTAATTCATAGGTTAATCCACCTACATTTAAATCGTAAGTACCTCGAATATCATTAATAGCAATATCGTTAATTACATTTTTATGGCCCTGTACCCAGTTCTCATATAATGTTGTATTAGAGTCAAAAATATCTCCTGAGGTAATTAAAAAATTAGCCTGTCTTCCAATTTTCAGAGAACCAATGGAGCTAGATTTACCTAATATTTTAGCAGGTGCAGTGGTTAAAGCATTTAAAGCATCTACTTTAGATAACCCATGTTTTATAGCTTTTTCTAATTTTTTTTTGAAAAGAGAAGGACTTTTTAAAGTATGCGTTGTTAGCGAGAATAATACATCATTTTCTGCTAGAATTTTAGGGTTACTAGGTGCTTGGTTCCAGTTTCTCATATCTTGTAAAGAAACATATTTAGCCTCGTATGGGTTAGATACATCGTATGCATCGGGAAAATTAATAGGAAGAATAAATTTTGCATTTGTTGCTTTTATTTCTGCTATATTTTCATATTCATTACCACCGCCAAGTATGGTATATTGAATTCCATTGGCATCGCCAATCTTGTCTGCTCTAAGAGCATTGTCTTTATCCTTTGCTTCAAATATTTGAACTTTGGTTTTGTTTTCTAGAAGAGCTTCCAAAGAATGGTCTTTGGTTGTTGCTTTTCCTTGAGAGTACCATTTAGCATCGGAATACATTTGTCTTAATAAGGCAAGGGAGCCCATTAAGGAAGTTGGGTATGCTTGTTTTTTGGCTATACTTTTTGTGAAAGATAAATATTGAGCAGATTTATGGTCTAGAATTCTTTCGGAATCTTCGTCTTTATTGTTTAAAGCAACTAAAATACCTGTTCCTCTAACAATACCATCTTGAATGTGGGAGTTTACAACTCCAAACCCTGCATGGATAAGTTCTTTTGCTTTTTTATTATCATACTTAAATTTTGTATTCGCATTATTTTCTGGCATAATGTGGTCATTCCAGTAATAACCTTCTCTAGAGGAGCCATATTGAGCAGCTCTACCAACAGAAGCATTTTTTTTAGGTTGTTCTACGCCAAATTTGGAGTACACATCAATAAAAGAAGGGTAAATAGATTTTCCTTTTAAATCAATAACCACAGAATTTGGAGGAATTGTAATAGAGATTCCGGATTTAACCACTTTCCCGTTTTGGATTAATAGGGTTCCGTTTTTAATAACATCAACAGGAGTTACGTAGATTGTGGCATTGGTAAATGCAGTAAAATTTTTATTAGTTGCTTTAACACCATCATTTTCGGGGAAATAATCTTGGGCAAATAGAGTTGTACTACACCATAAAAGGCATAGTCCTAAAAGTTTCATTTTCATACTTTTGAGTAGTTTATTAGTCCCCTTAAAGATAAAGTATTATAAAGAGGAGTAAATATTTTTACATTTTTTTAACACTTATAAGGTGTGTTTTTTATGGTAAGCTATAAATAAGGAGACAACGGCATTGTAACTTTGTATTCCTTGGGTCTGGTTATTGGCTTTGAGGAAGTTGCTGAAGATAGATTTAAATACGGGTTCTAACGGATTTTTGTAGCTATGCCAGAAATCTGTCATTTCTTGATAATTTTTTCTAACTCCTGGGTTTAAATCTTCTAGTAAAGCATTGAAAATTTTGGGGTCTCTTTGGTGAATGTCATTTAAACAATAACCTAGAGCGTAGGCGTATGCAGCGTATTTAAAATAAACATCCTTATTATTCATGGTTACCAGGTAACCAACAAAATTGGTTTCATTTTCTGCGGAATAACCAATTTGGTGTCCAATTTCATGACCAGCTACGATAGGAAATCTAAACGTTGGTAATATGCCATTAACTTGAGCTTCGTTTGTAAACGGATTAAGATAGCCACCATAACCCATATATGTTAATCCCGTACTGAAAAGAGATTTCTTTATACTTGGATTTTGGTAAGATAAAAAAGGATATTTTTCTTGTAATTGCGTGTATCCGTCTAAAGTTATAGAGAATATTTCTTTTTTGGTATATGGTATTACCACAGCAATAGAGGTGTCGTTTGTTATTTTTAATTGTGTAGCATTGGTTTTAATAACAAGTTTTTTGGCTAAAGAAATAAGTTCTTCTTGCGTATATTCTTCTTCTAAATTAAATTTATTAGCAATGGGTTCTCTGTAATAATTAAACCCCCATAAAAGATGAAAGGTAAAATAAGCGATGGAAATAATCATAACGCAATTAATAAGAAACGTTTTTAGATTCTTACGAATATATCGTCGATTAGTAATAATGTATCCAATAGCTAGTAGGATAAGAAAAAAGTAAATTAAATCTCCAATGGAAAAAGGGATCCATCCAAAGAGGGTCCTAAAAAAGGAAGAAAGAAGAGGGTACAATCCATTACTATAATATTTTTCTACAATTTGGGGATGCCTACCAATCCATTTCACAAAAATTATTTGTGGTATTAGAGATAAAGCAATACTTCTGTTTAGAGTTAATTTCAAATTAAAATTATAGATGTTACAGGATTGATATTTTATATCCTTTTCAAAATTAGCTAATTTACTCGGATGGTTGTGCATCTATCCGTACTTTTGATGTATTAAAAATAAAGTAATGAGTAAAGAAATAAGAGTTTTAGAACCTGTAGCGGTTTGGAATAAGTTTGCAGACTTAAACGCAGTACCAAGACCATCAAAGAAAGAAGAGCGTGTTATTGCATTTATGCTTGCTTTTGGAGAGTCTCTTGGTTTGGAGACCTTTAAAGATGAAGTAGGGAATGTTATTGTTAGAAAACCTGCGACCGCTGGCATGGAAGATAGAAAAATGGTGACATTGCAATCTCATTTAGATATGGTACATCAGAAAAATAATGATACCAATTTTGATTTTGATACACAGGGTATAGATATGTTTATCGATGGAGATTGGGTGAAAGCCAAAGGAACTACACTAGGGGCAGATAACGGATTAGGAGTTGCTACTATTATGGCTTTATTAGAAAGTAAAGAGATTCCTCACCCTGCATTAGAAGCATTATTTACCATTGATGAAGAAACTGGGATGACTGGTGCGATGGGACTTAAAGGAGGAGTTCTTCAGGGGGAGATTCTATTAAATTTAGATACCGAGGAAGATGACGAGATCGGAATAGGTTGTGCTGGTGGTGTAGATGTTACAGCAAAACGTACGTATGGGGAAAAGTCTATTCCAAGAGGAGTGGTGCCTTATAAGATAATTGTTAGTGGATTACAAGGAGGTCATAGTGGTATGGATATTCATAGAGGTCTTGGAAACGCTAATAAAATAATGAATAGAATACTTTATCACTGTAGTAAAGATTTAAATATTAGAATTTCTGAGATTAATGGAGGTAGTTTGCGAAATGCAATACCACGAGAAAGTTATACCATACTAATAGTAGATAAGGCACATACTGCTTTATTTGAAAAAGAAATACAAGATTTAGCAACCATTATTAAAGAAGAGTTGAAGGTAATGGAGCCTAATCTTAGCGTTGAGATTACTTCTGCTAAAAAACCAAAAAAAATTGTTGGTTTACGTTCGCAAGAAAAACTTTTTAAAACAATATATGCTGCGCATAATGGAGTGTACAGAATGAGTGCTGCAATACCAGGTTTGGTAGAAACGTCTAATAATTTGGCGAGAGTTAAGGTTAAAGATGGTAAGATGGAAATAGCATGTTTAACACGTTCTTCTGTAAATTCTTCAAAAAATGATTTAGCCGATGCATTAACAGCTACTTTTGAGATGGCAGGGATGGAAGTTTCATTGTCAGGAGAATATCCAGGATGGAACCCTAATCCAGATTCTGGAATTCTAAAAGTATTGGAGGCAAAATATGAGACTCTTTTTAATGAGAAGCCAAATGTAGCAGCCTGTCATGCAGGTCTAGAATGCGGTATTTTAGGAAATAACTATCCAGATATGGATATGATTAGTTTTGGGCCTACGATAAAAGGGGCGCATTCTCCAGATGAAAGAGTGAGTATTTCTTCTGTACAAAAGTATTGGAAATTTGTATTAGAAATTCTAAAGGATAGTCCTAAGAAATAAAATGAATAAAAAAGGCTCGCAATTTGCGAGCCTTTTTTATTCATTTTGGTCTATTTAGCTAAACCTGTAATTTCCAAATCAAAAACTAAATCTGAATTTGGAGGAATTACATTACCAGCTCCAGAAGCTCCATATCCTAAATGTGGAGGAATAAATAAGCGAACTTTATCGCCAACCTTCATACTTAACAGGCCTTCTCTAAATCCTGGAATTACAGGTGCATCTGTACTATAGTCCATAGGAATAGCATCATAACCGCGACCTTGTTTTCTTTTCTCATCGTACTTATTATATTTTTTAGCAATTTCTTCGTGGTTGCTGTCAAATAAATTTCCATTTTCCAAGTACCCAGCATACATTACTTTTACCTTTTGCCCTTGTTTTGGTTTGTCTCCTGTTCCTTCTGTAATAGTATATATTTTTAGCCCACTTGGTAATTCTTTTGCTTTTGCTTTTGTTTCTTCTAATTCGGCAGCAAATGCACTACTCATTTTTTCGAAAGCAGCAATTTTTTCTTCTTCTTCTTTAAAGTATGCGGACATTACTTCAACGGCATCAAACTTTTTGGCAATTTTGCCATTTCTAATAATGCTTACCTTTTTCATAACAATACTATCTAAAGGCTTTTCGGAAGCAGTTTTTACATTAGCTATGGAGTCTACTACATCTAGACCGTTAACTACTTCACCAAAAACAGTATGTCTTCCATCTAAAAAAGGAGTTTCTTTATGTGTTATAAAAAACTGGCTACCATTAGTAGTAGGTCCAGAATTTGCCATAGATAAGATTCCTTTTTTGTTATGTGTTAAGGAATCGTTGAATTCATCTTTAAATTTATAACCAGGACTTCCTGTTCCTGTTCCTGTAGGGTCTCCACCTTGAATCATAAAGTCTTTTATAATTCTATGGAAAATAATGCCATCGTAATATTTTTTGCCTTTAAACTCTTCGCTAACAAATGGGCTATTCCCTTCTGCTAAAGAAACAAAATTAGCTACCGTAATAGGGGTTTTTTCTTGTTCTAATTTTACAATAATATCTCCTTTATTGGTTTCTATATTTGCAAAAATACCATCCCCTAAATCTGCATGCTTACCAGATTTACAACTAGCTAATGCAAAAGCTATTATAGCAAATGCGTATACTTTTTTAATCATAATTTTAATTTTAAATCTATTTGTTTTCTTTTTCTATTTTTAAAATGGATAAGGTTACTTTTAACGGAATATTAATTCCGATTTTTTTAGTATCGCCATGATATCCGTAACCTAAAGAGGAAGGATATAAAAAAGTGGCAGTCTCATTTTCTTTTAAAAGCTTTACACTATGCCGTAATCCCGGAAATAATTCTTGTAAATCTACTTTGTATTTAATTGTGTCTATTTCTTTGTAAGAGTAAATGGTGTCGTTATTAGTGCTTAAAATAGTATAGGTCATAGTTACCAAATCTTTAGGTTTAGCAGTATAACTATTTACGGTGTCTTTAACATTGTAATAAAACCATGAGCCAACATCGCTATGCGTATAAGTATGCGCAGTATCTTTTGTTATAATTTTTTGAAAAAGTTTTTCTTCTTCATCTAAAAGTCTTTTATTCCTAGCTACAGATTCTTTTATAATACTTCCAGAACTTTTCTTAACAGCCCGTCTTGGCTCTGGTCCTTTGCAATTGGCAAGAATTATACCTAATAGAATTATTGTAAACTTTTTCATGCAGTAAGTTGGTCTTTGTAATTTTCTAATAAACCTATAAAGTATGCTGTTGTTTCTTCTATAGAATCATCACTTTTTCCGCCAGCAGCATTGTCATGACCACCACCATGAAAATGCTTTCTAGAAAATTCATTTACAGAGAAATCACCAACAGAACGTAAGGATATTTTTAAAATTCCTTCTTCTTTGTTTTCTATAAAAATAACAGCAAACCTAATACCTTCCAAAGTTAATCCGTAGTTAACAAAACCTTCGGTATCTCCTTTTTGGTACTTAAATGTGTCTAATTCGTCTTGGCTAAGGGTAATGTATACGGTATTATACTCTTTTAGTATAACCATATTTTTTAGCGCACAACCTAATAAATGTAACCTACTAGGTCTATTAGAGTCATATATGTTATGATGTATTTGTGTGTTTTTTGCTCCTTTTCTAATTAAATCAGCGACAACCTCATGTGTTCTACTAGTAGTAGTAGCGAATTTAAAGGAGCCTGTGTCTGTCATTATTCCTGTATACAGACAATTGGCAATATCAGCATTAATTTGGTCAATACCTCCTAAATATTCTATTAGGTTGTATACCATTTCACAGGTAGAACTCATGCTAACATCGGAATACATAATCGAAGCGTAGTCTGATGGCGCTTGGTGATGATCTACCATAACGAATGTGGCATTAGATTTTTCTAAAATAGTTTGCATTTGCCCTATTCTACCTAAGTGATTAAAATCTAGGGTGAACACTACCGTAGCTTCTTTTATACGATCTTTCGCTTGGTAATTTTCTTTTTCAAAATTCAAAATAGCCTCATTCCCCGGCATCCATTTTAAAAATGTTGGATAATCATTAGGAGAAACAATAGTCGCTTTATGTCCAGAATTTTGTAAATAATGACACACTCCTAAAGTAGAGCCAATAGCATCTCCATCAGGGTTTTTATGAGGAACAATTACAATTTTTTGAGGTGTTGAAAGTAACGCTTTAAGCGCATTAATATCCTTTAAATTCATGACGGCGAATATACAATTTTATAACATAGGGGTAAATTAGAAAATACTAATTTTACACAAGATTAATTAAAATGATATGAAAAAAAATATTGTAGTATGGGTTGCTGTTGTGTTGGTTCTTGCTTGTAAAGCTAAAGAAAATAAAGCACAGAATGTAAAAGTAGATAAAATTGCTTTAGAGGAAGTAAATGCTGATTTTGTAATGGCTTTTGGTTCTTGCAATAAAACTACAATGCCTAATAAATTATGGGATGACGTTTTAAAATTACACCCAAATGTATGGGCATGGGGAGGAGATATTGTTTATGCAGATACAGAGGATATGAATAAACTTCATAAAATGTATGATGCACAGAATAATGTGCCAGCTTATGTTTTGCTGAAAGAGAATGCGCCAGTAATAGGTACTTGGGATGATCATGATTATGGTTTAAATGACGGAGGAGTAAATTTTTCAGCAAAAAAAGAAAGTCAACGGGAGTTTTTAGACTTTATGAATGTGTCTAAAGATAGTCCTAGGCGAAAAAGAGAAGGCGTTTATACATCGCATTTATATAAGGAACCTCAAGGAGAGGTGAATGTAATTGTTTTGGATACCAGGTATTTTAGAACGGGATTGACTAAAGATACAGAAACAGAAAAAAAGTATAAACCAAATGTGTATGGAGAAGGTACCATTCTTGGAGAAAATCAATGGTTGTGGTTACAAGAGGAATTAAAAAACTCCAAAGCAGATTTTAATATTATTCTTAGTAGTATTCAAGTATTGTCTAATCAGCATGGATTTGAATGTTGGGGTAATTTTCCTCATGAAGTAGATAAACTAAAAGAGGTAATCATAAATTCAAAAGCCAAAGGGGTAATTTTACTTTCTGGAGATCGCCATATTTCGGAATTTTCAAAAACTACGGTAGAAAATTTAGAGTACCCTTTGATTGATTTTACTTCTAGTGGATTAACACACGCTTATGAAGAATATATAGGGGAAGAAAATGCATACCGTGTTGAAAATGTAGTTTTTACGGAGAGCTTTGGTGTTTTGTATTTTGATTTTCAACATAAAAAAGTGCAGTTTCAGATACGAGGTGATGAAGGTAAAATATTAGAAAAAACAGAACAATGGTACTAATATTTGTGCATTGTAAGGAAAAACGTATTTTTGCGCAAAATTTAAAGAAATGACAACAAATAGAACTTTTACAATGATTAAGCCAGATGCTGTTGAAAACGGGCATATTGGTGGGATATTAGAAAAAATTTCAGCTGCTGGATTTAAAATTGTTGCTTTGAAATATACACAATTAAGCAAAAGAGATGCTGAAGCGTTTTATGCAGTGCATAACGAGCGTCCATTTTTTGGAGAATTGGTAGAATTCATGACAAGAGGTCCTATTGTTGCTGCAATTTTAGAGAAAGAAAATGCAGTGGAAGACTTTAGAGCTTTAATTGGTGCTACTAACCCAGCGGAAGCAGCGGAAGGAACTATTCGTAAAATGTTTGCGACTAGTATCGGTGAAAATGCAGTACATGGTTCGGATAGTGATGAGAATGCAGCTATAGAAGGTTCTTTTCATTTTTCTGGAAGAGAAATATACTAAGAGTTATCTTAAATGTAAAAAGCCACTTGTTTACAACAAGTGGCTTTTTTTATCTCAAAACAATTTTCTGAACTAACTCTTTGCCTAGTTCTTCATTAAGCATAGTTACAATTTTAGACTTCCCCTGCATTAATTCGTTTCTTAGTACAGAAGAGGAAAGAGAAACATATAAAATGTCTTTTCGTAATTCTACAGCAGTAGTGTAATTGTTTACACCATTTCCCATTAAGTTAGCCCAGGCTTCACGCACATTTACTTTGTCCATTCCTCCTTGTAGTTTGTTTTCTTTTATAAACTCCTTAAGGGCATCATTTAAAATTAGGTTTCCAAATTTACGTTTTGCCATTATTTTGTACTGTTTATTGGTGTGTATCTTTGGTAGGTGTATATCTTTTCTTGATGGTTTTTTACTGAAAACTCATCCTTACTTAGTGTTAGTAACTCTTCTTTCCAAGCGCTTAAGTCTGTTTTGTAATTAAAAATAAAAGAAGCGTTTGTTTTAGATAATGTAAATATCTCCGCATCGTTAGATGTGTCATAGGTGCCATTAAATTTAGGTTGCACTTTTTTTCTATAGCCACCTAAACCTTTCACTTTAAGATAATCTAAAGTGGTGCTAATATTATATTCTTTAGTATTGCCACTTTTAAAGGTGACAGATTTTATCTCCCAATATCCATTAAGGTTAGTTAAATCTTCTTCGGTAACCTTTGTGGTACAACCAAAGAATAGAATTGATAAAGAAATGGTTAGTATTCGTAACATTTTAGAGTTTAAATATTTTGTAAGATTGATGTATGTTTTTTACTAAGTTTTCGGTACGCTCTGCATGCGTATCGCTTATGAAAATTTGACCAAAACTTTCATTATCTACAAGGCTTATAATGTGCGATACCCTGTTTTCATCTAATTTATCAAAAATATCATCTAAAACTAATATAGGAGTAGTTTTAGATTGCATTTTTATAAAATGAAATTGGGCAAATTTTAAAGCAATTAAAAAAGATTTTTGTTGCCCTTGACTTCCAAACTTCTTAACAGGGTAGTCGTTAATTTTAAAACTTAAATCGTCCTTGTGTGTCCCTACACTTGTATATTGTAAGGCTCTGTCTTTGTCTACTATATTTTCTAACAGCTGCAATAGGGTGTTGTCTTTTAGTTTACTTTCAAAAGAAATGCTTACTTCTTCTATATTATTAGTGATAGATGCGTATTGCTCTTGAAAAATGGGAATAAAAGCTTCTAAAAATTGTTGCCTTTTTTTAAAAATTATAGAGCCGTATTCGTTTAATTGTTCATTGTAGACAGCTAAATTTGTGGCATCAAAAGTATGGTTAACCGCAAAGTATTTTAATAAGGAGTTTCTTTGGGAAAGTACTTTGTTGTACTTAATTAAAGAAAGCAAATATTCCTTGTCCGATTGCGATATTACGCCATCTATAAATTTTCTTCGAGTATCGCTGCCTTCTGAAATTAAGTCTCTGTCGTATGGAGAGATAATAACTAAGGGTAGCAATCCAATATGGTCCGAGAAACGATCATAAGCTTTTCCGTTTCTTTTAATGATTTTTTTTGCTCCTTTTTTTAAACTACTAACAATATGCTCTTCTTTGTCATTTTTTAAAAAGAAACCATCCACTACAAAGAAATCTTCCCCATGCTTAATATTCTGGGAAGTTACAGGGTTAAAATAACTTTTGCCAAAAGCCAGATGATAAATAGCATCTAAAACATTCGTTTTTCCAACCCCATTATGGCCTACAAAACAGTTGGTTTTAGTGTCAAATTCAAAATTTTCGGAATCGAAATTTTTATAATTAATTAAGGATAATTTATGAAGATGCATTCTTTTTTTTCGGGTGTTTTATTCTGAATTCTCATAGAAACGTGCAAATTATCGAAAAATAACGAATAAATAACCACTCGAATTTCAATAAAAACTTTATTTTTGCGCGATCAATAAAATTTAAAATGGCAACATACAAAAAGCGAGGATTTAAACCTAAAAATCAAGAAGAAGAGAAACAGTTTGATGAGCAAGAAAGCACAACTGCGGAGGTGTTTAATACATTAGACGAAAGTGCTTCTAAAAGTGAAGAATGGGTTTCTAATAATCAAAATTACATATTGGGTGTTATTGGTGTAATAGCTGTAGTTGTTCTAGGTTATTTAGGGTATATGCAATTTGTACAAAATCCTAAGGAAGCAGATGCGGCTAATGAAATGTATTACCCGCAACAACATTTTGATCAAGCTTTAGTAAGTACAACGGCAAAAGATTCTTTGTTTACTTTGGCTTTGAATGGAGCAGATGGTAAATACGGGTTTTTAAATATTATAGAAGAGTATAGTGGTACAAAAGCTGCTAACTTGGCAAATTACTCTGCAGGTATGTCTTATATGAACATGCAGAGATATCAAGAAGCTATTAGTCATTTAGAAGATTTTTCTTCGGATGATGCTATCTTAGGAGCCTTAGCAAAAGGAGGGTTAGGAGATGCTTTTGTACAATTAGGACAGGCAGAGGATGCTTTAGGGTATTATGAAAGTGCTATAGCACATAGCGGAAATGAGTACACAACTCCAAAGTTTTTATATAAAGCAGGGGTTACTGCTTTAGAATTAAAAGAAAAGGGTAAAGCGTTAAAATTCTTTCAAAGAATTAAAGATGATTTTTCTGGTTCTGATGAAGCGCGTAGTATAGATGCTTTTATAGGAATGGCCAAAAGCTCAAAATAATGGCAACAGTAAATAAAAATTTATCGGCTTACGATAAGTCTACAATCCCAAACGCGAAGGAACTTCGGTTTGGGATTGTTGTTTCTGAATGGAATTCAGAAATCACAGAAGGACTTTATTCTGGAGCAATAGAGACACTGCTAGATTGCGGGGCAATAGAGAGTAACATAATTAAATGGGATGTTCCTGGTAGTTTTGAGCTTACTTATGGTTGTAGAAAAATGATTGCGACGCAAAAAGTAGATGCCGTTATTGCTATAGGAAGTGTTATACAAGGAGAGACTAAACATTTCGATTTTGTGTGTAGCGCTACCGCTCAGGGAATTAAAGATTTAAATGTGCAAACAGATACACCTGTTATTTTTTGTGTTCTTACCGATAATACGATGCAGCAAGCTGTTGATCGTAGTGGAGGAAAACATGGTAATAAAGGAGCAGAGGCAGCGATAGCTGCTATAAAAATGGCTATTTTAGGCTAAATGTTTTCTAATTAGCAGCTCTTTTTTTGTCCAAATGCAGAAAACTTTATAACTGTTAACAAATTTTAGTATTCCTATTACGGCATATTTTTTGATTTTGAGTAACTTTGATACAATGGGTATGCTGAGCAAAATCACGAAATTAAGTAAGAATAAGAAATTTGGATATTCTCCGCGTTTTTATGACGATAAAGGAGAAGGAAATCCGTATGAAATTGAACACAAGTTCGATAAATATAGAAGTACCGTTGGTAGAACAAGAGGTCTTAAGGGGAAAATTGGAAATGCCCTAGAAGACATGCGTAAAGAAGGAGATCGCGACCTTAGGAAAAGAATGATAATTATACTGGTAGTTTTGGTACTACTATTTCTCTTCATTATAGATTTTGATTTATCTATTTTTATAAGGTAACATGGCAGATATTATAAAACTTTTGCCAGACCATGTAGCAAATCAAATTGCTGCAGGAGAGGTGGTTCAGCGTCCAGCTTCTGTGGTTAAAGAATTACTAGAAAATGCTATTGATGCAGGAGCAAGTACTATAAAACTTATTGTTAAGGACGGCGGTAAAAATCTTATTCAGGTTGTAGATAATGGAAAGGGCATGAGCCCTACCGATGCTCGCTTAAGTTTTGAGCGCCACGCAACTTCTAAAATTCAGAAGGCAGAAGACCTTTTTAATTTAAATACTAAAGGATTTCGAGGAGAAGCACTTGCTTCTATTGCTGCCATTGCTCATGTAGAGTTACAAACAAAAATGGAGAGCGATGAAGTAGGAACCCAAATAAAAATAGAAGGGAGTAAAATAATTTCGCAAGAAGTTATGGTTACGCCTAAGGGAACCTCTATGTTGGTTAAAAATTTATTTTTTAATATCCCTGCTCGAAGAAATTTTTTAAAATCTAATCATGTAGAATTACGTCATATTACAGACGAATTCCATAGAGTAGCATTAGCACACCCTGGTATTGCGTTTCACTATTATAATAATGGGAGTGAACTTTTTAATTTGCCTGCGGTAAATTATAGAAAACGTATTGTTCAGATTTTTGGAGGTAAAACAAATCCAAAGCTAGTACCAGTAGAAGAAGAAACGCAAGTGGTTAAAATTTCAGGTTTTGTAAATAAGCCAGAGTTTGCTAAAAAGAGTAGAGGAGAACAGTTTTTCTTTGTGAATGATAGATTTATAAAAAGCCCTTATTTGCATCATGCCGTAGTTGCTGCTTTCGAAGGTTTAATTCGACCAAATACCTATCCAGGGTATTTTCTGTGTTTAGAGGTAGATCCAGGAACTATTGATATAAATATACATCCAACAAAAACAGAAGTAAAGTTTGATGATGAGCATACACTTTATGCCTTACTAAGATCTACTATAAAGCATAGTCTTGGTCAATTTAGTGTTGTCCCAGCTATAGATTTTGATCAGGATCCTAATTTAAATACACCATATTCTTTTAAAGATAAGGAAGTAGAATTACCAAAAGTAGCAGTAGATGCTACCTTTAATCCATTTGCAGAAAGTACATCAAAACCTCAAGGTAACAGTGGAGGAGCTAAGGGGTATTCTAATTTTTCTAAGCCAAGTACCAAAGGTTGGGAAAATTTATACGAAGGTTTGGGAAGCGAAAAGGAAGATGGTAATCCCTTTGCTAGTATAGAGTTTGAATCCGAGGTAATTACAGGCTCTATTTTTAAGGACGAGAATGTAGAAGAAGAATCTGCTACAACCACCTTTCAGCTTCGAAGAAAGTATATAGTTACTACTATAAAATCGGGTATGGTCGTTATAGATCAGAGCAGAGCACATCAACGGGTTTTGTATGAGAAGTTTTTAAAAAATATAACCATACAAGAAGCTGTAAGTCAACAACTATTATTCCCTCTTTCTTTATCTTTTTCTACAGCAGATGTTACAATTTTAAAAGAAATTCAAGGGCAGTTAACTACTATAGGATTTGCTTTTAATGCTTTAAATGATGATAAAGTAGAAATAACAGGTGTACCTTTGCAGGTAACAGAAAGTGAAGTAGGGATGGTATTAGAGCAGCTCATATCGGACTACCAAATGGAAATTGTAGGCGATAGTTTTTCGCAAACGGATATTCTGTCTAAAACCCTATCTAAAACCCTATCTGTAAAAACAGGAGCCGTTTTAGATAATGCTTCGCAATTGGCTTTGGTTAATGATTTGTTTGCTTGTAAGGAACCAGGTTTAAGTCCGTTTAATAAACCAACGTATATTACGATAACGGAGAATGATATCGATAAAAAATTTATATAAATGGCTAGATTAACAGATGCTATTAAACACTTGCTTATAATAAACATATTGTTTTTTGTGGCAACGGAGTTGTACGGAGATCAAATGTATCAGTGGTTTTCTTTATGGTTCCCCAAAAATGAAAATTTTCAACTATGGCAGTTGGTTTCTCATATGTTTATGCATGGAGGATTAATGCATGTTGGTTTTAATATGTACGCCTTATGGGCTTTTGGTACGCCATTAGAAAAAATGTGGGGTAGGAATAAATTTATATTCTTCTATTTTTCTGCGGGTCTAGGTGCGGCTCTTATTCATACGGGAGTTAATTATTTTTATTTTTCACAAGGCTTAGATGCTCTTGTTAATTCTGGAATTGCAGAGGCCGATATACTAAAAATTGTCGCAAATGGACAGTATAATACAGATTGGTACAACATTGCAGGTAAAAGTACAATTGATAACTTTCTCGGAGCTTATCATACCCCAGCTGTAGGAGCTTCGGGTGCCATCTATGGGGTGTTAGTTGCTTTTGGAATGTCTTACCCTAATAGTGAACTTTTCTTAATGTTTATACCGGTACCTGTAAAAGCAAAGTATTTTATTCCAGTTTTAATTGGGTTAGATTTGTTTTCAGGTGTAACTGGTTTTTCTTTAATGGGAGGCGGTATTGCCCATTTTGCTCACGTTGGTGGTGCATTATTCGGTTTTATAATGATGTGGTATTGGAAAAAGAACCAATTTAATGGTAATCGTTGGAATTAGTTTATGACACAAGGAAATTTAAAATATCAATTCGCAAGATTATCTATCGCGGAAAAACTAATTGCAATAAACGTTATAATCTTTATTTTAGAGGGGTTATTTAAAAGTCTTTTTGGCTTTAGTGTGCTGTCTTGGTTCGAGTTGCCCAAGGATTTTTTTAGTTTTATAAAACAGCCCTGGTCTATAATTAGTTACTCCTTTTTCCATGCAGGGTTCGGTCATATTTTTCGTAATATGTTAATCCTTTATTTTGCTGGACGCATTTTTCTAAACATTTTCGGTACTAAACGTTTTCTTAATGTTTACTTTTTGGGGATTATTGCTGGGGGTTTAGTATTCTTATTAAGCTATAATGTTTTTCCAACTTTGATTCATGCAAATACAGCTCTTATAGGAGCTTCTGCGGGTGTTACGGCAGTGTTAATTTTTGTGTGTTCTTATGTGCCAACACAAGAAATTCGTTTGTTTGTTTTTAATGTTAAACTATGGTATATAGGGGCTTTTGTGGTTCTCATGGATTTAATACAAATTCCAAATAGTGGTAATATAGGAGGGCATTTAGCGCATTTAGGCGGAGCTGCATTGGGTTACTTTTATGCAAGGCAACTTCTTAATGGAATAGATATTGGTTCTGGCTTTGGGAGGTTAATAGACTCTATTACAAATATCTTTAGAGGGAAAGAAAAGAAGGCTCCTTTAAAAACGGTATATAGAAATAAAGAAGAAAAAAAGCATTCCAAAGAGACTTATGATAAGGATGCCAGGCAAAAAAAAGTGGATAATATTTTGGATAAAATAAGTAAATCTGGTTATGAGAGCCTATCTCAAGATGAGAAAGATTTTTTATTTCAAGCAGGAAAAGATAATTAAATAGTGAAAAAATTATCCATATTTAAAAAGCTGGTTTATTTTATTACTGTATTAATCGCTTTACTGTTATTACTTGCGTGTATAATTCCTTATTTCCC
>NZ_JADGES010000145.1 GCF_016744255.1 Maribacter sp. | reverse complement strand
GTTTCAGTTTGTTTTTTGAAAATTGTAAATGAATCTAAATTTAGTTGTTGCCCTAATTCGGTCATAGTTATTCTACTGACATTTCGTCCAGAACTTATTAAATCGCCAAATGTTGAATTCAATTCCAATATGTATGTTACTGTCAACGTCTAGGCTCGTATGGTTTCGTTGTGGAAAAGTCCGCGAGGACTATTCCGCGAAAACCAAGCCTTTATTTCAAAGTTGGAATTTTCAGAAAAAAGTTCCGCCACAATGAATTATAGCCGTTGTTGTGCTTTTGTTATTATTCTCTTTGCAATTCGGCTTTTACTAGTTCTATTAAACCACATTACACCACTACCCCAACCAACCTTCTCTATCTAAACTACGGTATTGAATAGCTTCGCCTATATGGGTACCATTCACAACTTTGGTATTTTCTAAATCGGCGATGGTTCTGGCAACTTTCAATATCCTGTCGTAGGCTCTAGCAGATAAGTTAAGGCGCTCCATAGCGTTTTTTAATAGTTCTTTAGAAGCTTCGTCTAATTTACAGTGTTCCCGTATTTGCTTGGTATTCATTTGCGCATTGTAATGCACGTTTTCTAAGCCTTTAAAACGCTCTGTTTGTAGCTCGCGGCCTTTGGTTACTCTTTTTCGTATTTCTACACTGCTTTCTCCTTTTCGTTCTTCAGATAGTTTCTCAAAAGGAACGGGAGTTACTTCTATATGGATATCTATTCTATCTAGTAAAGGGCCCGAAATTTTCCCTAAATACCGCTGCATTTCTGCTGGGGAGGAGGTTACTGGTGCATCTGGGTCATTAAAATACCCGCCAGGACTAGGATTCATGCTTGCTACCAACATAAAACTACTTGGATAGGTAACCGTAAACCTTGCTCTAGAAATAGTTACTTCTCTGTCTTCCAAAGGCTGGCGCATAACTTCTAAAACGCCACGTTTAAATTCTGGCAATTCATCTAAAAACAAAACCCCATTATGCGATAAGGATATTTCTCCCGGTTGCGGATATGCGCCGCCACCTACTAAAGCAACATCGGATATAGTATGATGAGGGCTTCTAAATGGTCTCTGACTCATTAACCCCATATTCTTTACCTTTCCCACTACACTATGTATTTTAGTGGTCTCCAAAGCTTCATTTAGGGTCATTGGTGGTAATATCGATGGTAATCTTTTAGCTAACATAGTTTTTCCTGCCCCTGGAGGACCAATAAGAATAATATTATGTCCGCCTGCTGCTGCTATTTCCATACAGCGTTTTATGCTCTCTTGGCCTTTTACATCGGCAAAATCGAACTCTGGGAAATCTAAGTTTTTAGAAAACTCTTCTCTAGTATTTATAATCGTCTGTTCCAAAGGAGTTCCTTTATCAAAAAAATCGATAACCTCTTTAATATTTTCTACTCCATAAACTTCTAAATCGGACACTATAGCCGCTTCTTTGGCATTCCCTTTAGGAAGAATAAATCCTTTAAAGCCCTCTTCCCTAGCTTTTATAGCAATTGGCAAAGCACCTTTTATGGGTTGTAAACTACCGTCTAAGGATAGCTCGCCCATAATAATATACTTTTCTAAATTATCGGATTGTATTTGGTTCGATGCTGTAAGAATACCTAAAGCCAAAGTTAAATCGTAGGCGGAACCTTCTTTACGCAAATCGGCAGGTGCCATATTAATCGTAATCTTTTTCCCTGGAATTTTATAGCCGTTATTTAAAAGAGCTGCCGCAATCCTGTAATTGCTTTCTTTTATAGCATTATCTGGCAAACCAACCAAATGATAACCAACTCCTTTATCTACATTTACTTCTACGGTAATAGTTGTAGCTTCCACCCCAAAGACAGAACTACCATAAACTTTTGTAAGCATAATCCTATTTAGTTTGGACTAAATATAAGCAATGATTTTGAAGTCTCTTCTATCTCCTTTTTATTCATTAACATTTTTCGGAACTCTCCATTAACAAACATTTGCGCTTGATCCCTATAATGTTTACTAAAAGGATTACCAGATTGCCCTGTTGGTAGAATGCTTATGCTATTTTCTATATCTGAGAAATCTATGATTCTTCGCGTAGAAGGCCCTGAACTAACTTTATACTTTCCTGTGTCACTATAACCAAAAGCCATATTATTAATAACCTCTCGGGTTCCCATAACCGGAAACGGTCCTACATTAAAAAGGGAACGCAACGCTTTTACTTTGCCTATAGGGTGCTCATGTTCTATGGTATGCACTTTGTCCCATGTCCAAGTTTTATAATTGGTTCCAAAATCTTGTTCTAAAGAAACCCATGCATCTGCAAAAGAAGTATTAACTATATCAATTTGAGTTTCTTCTTTTTCTTTAGTGTTTACATTGTCCCACCAAACAGAAGATAGCTTCCCTACCATTGGAGCTATAATTCTTTTATGTAAGTGCGTGGATAATAATTGACCAAACATTTCCTCTCCTAATTCATCCGAAAAAGTATTTTTTAGAAAGTAATACACCCAACGATGGTATACTGTAGCCGTATAACTATTTAAAGGGTAATCTCCTTGCCAAGCCTTTAAATCATCTAACAAAGATATCTGGCTACTATTCAACATCTTAACATCGATTACTTTACTTAAATTTGTAACTACTAAAGGGTTCACTGGCGAAGTTACATCCGTTATCATATTACTAGCCGATTCCTGGTCCCAATCGTTTTTTGGTTCTAATAATTGAGTAATACGTTTGGCTCTATTTTCTGGCAGATAATATCCCGGATATAGCGTACCGTCTATAGAATCTGGTTGGTTGTTTGCAGAATACACATAATTCCAAGGTGGATTTATTGCTTTTGGGTTTTTACTAAAATCTAAATACCCTAACCTTTCCTCCTCACCAGAACTCCCATTCATAATCATTTTTGAATTTACACTATCTGGTAGTTTGTGCAATTTTGCCGTAGCAAACCAAGCGACATTACCTTCTGCATCTCCGTACATAACATTTAAACCAGGAGCATGAATATTAGGTAAACCGCTTTTAAATTCCTCTAAATTGTTTGCATGAGACATGCTATACAATGCATTAAATACTTTGTTCTCTTGGCTGGTATACGTCCAAGACATGCTAATTGGTCTTTCTCCTGTAATTTGATTAGCAATACCGTTTAATACAGGGCCATGCTTTGTTTTCTTATACGTAAAAACAACATCTTCTTCATCTTTTACTTTAATACTCTTGGTTATAAAAGTATACGGTTCCCAACCTGTCGGGGTTTTATATTGTGTACTATCTGCAGGGTTAGTTTCTTCGTAATAAAAATCAACATCATCATTCTCGAACATGGTTAAACCATAGGCAACTTTTCTATTATGCCCCAAAAGAGGAAAAGGAACTCCTCCTAAATGATACCCATACTTTTTATAGTTAGGCGTACTTATATGTGCTTCATACCAAACCGATGGCTGTGCAAAACCTATATGCGGGTCATTTGCAAATATCACCGCTCCATTTTTAGTCTTTTCCGGAGCTATAACCCAGCTATTACTACCCTCGAACAAAGGCAATGCAACCTTACTAAGAGCGCTATGTACATTAGTGGCTATCCTATTTTGGATTTCTGTTGTAGCGACCAAAGAATCGGCTTCTTTGGGTAGGTAATTTTTTATCCAAGCCGTATCTGAATCTACATCTATTTCTAAATCTGCCAAATATGCTACTCCCAGTTTATCTTTTACATTGGTAATAAAAGGGTCTGTCTTATGTGCCATAGCAAAACTAAACGCCATGTAACCCACCGTATTATACATATCTACCAAAGTAAAGTCTTGCTTTTCTATTCCCGTGAGATAATATTCTATTGGTGTTGGCCCTTCTTTTATAAATTGATTTACACCTTCTAAATACGCATTAGATAGGGTAACAAGTTCACTATTATAGTCTAAATTAGCAACTGTCTTTTCCGTGGCATCTGCAATTCCTAAAGAAAGAAAAAAGGTATCTGTACCTACTAAATCTTTACCAAAAACTTGAGACAATCTACCCGTACTTATTCTGCGCATTAGTTCCATCTGCCATAATCTATCTTGTGCGTGTACGTATCCTAATGCTTTATAAGCATCTTCCTCTGTTTCTCCATATATATGTGGTATTCCATAACTATCATAATGTACAGAAACTTCCTTTTTAAGAGAAGAAAATACCACTTCCCCTTCGTAATTTGGTTTAAGAAATTCAATTACTACAAAGATTAGCAGGATGAAAATTCCTAAAAATAATAATACAGAAACGCCTATTTTTTTTAATCTAGTCATATTAGCATGAAAAATGTGTAATCGAAAGATAAAATTATTTAATTAAAAAAGCACCCAAATAGGTGCTTTAAATATATTTTAAACAATAAATAATCTGTAATAAAGTGTGTTGCTACTTCTTGTTATTTTATTTAAAATTTTCTAATCCTTTCTTTAGCCATTTTTCATAGGTATCGCTATCTGTGCTTTGTATGGCTTTATTTAGAACCTCTAGATCTGGCGAAAGAAGAACATAATAAGGCTGAGAAGCAGCATTAAAGTTTATATCCTGAAAAGTTCCCCATTTTTGACCAATAGTCTCTATGGTTTTAACCCGACCAGAATCGTACTTAAATTTAAATTGCTCTTCTTTTGGTAATTCCTTTCTATAATCTACATACAAAGAAATAAGCACATACTCTTCTTTTAACAGCTCATAAACCGCTGGTTCGCTCCATACGTTTTCTTCCATTTTACGACAGTTTACACATGCCATACCTGTAAAATCTAATAAAATAGGCTTATTTACTTTTTTAGCATACGCTACGCCTGCATCAAAATCTTTATAACAATCTAACCCTAAAGGGCAATCGCTCTCCTGTGAAACCACACTATAGAATTCTGGTGGCGGAAATCCGCTTAACATTTTTAAATTCGTAACCTTACTCACTCCCAATACCAAGTACACTAAAAAAGCTGCACTTACCAATCCTGTTATTTTTCTTCCTAAAGATAATTTTTGCTTAGGACCATCGTGCGGAAATTTAAATACTCCGAATAAATACAGAGTAAGTAATAAAGAAAGTGCAATCCATATTCCTAAAAATACTTCTCTTTTTAATATTCCCCAATTACCCACTAAATCTGCATTGGATAAGAATTTAAGCGCCAATCCTAATTCTAGAAAACCAAGCACCACTTTTACCGTAGTCATCCATCCGCCAGATTTAGGCAGGGAATTTAACCAAGCTGGAAACATAGCGAATAATGCAAATGGTAACGCTAGTGCTACTCCAAAACCAGTCATCCCTGCAGAGAGGTTATTCGCAACATCTCCTTCGGCTAAAGTAGTACTCCCTAATAATCCACCTAATATAGGACCTGTACAAGAAAAAGATACAATTGCAAGTGTTACTGCCATAAAAAAGATACCAATAAAACCACCTGCCTTAGTAGAAGCTGCATCCATTTTATTAGCCCAAGAATTTGGTAATGTTAGTTCATAGTATCCAAAAAAGGAAAATGCAAAAAACACAAAAATAATAAAGAACCCTAGGTTTAACCATACATTAGTAGCAATGGTATTTAGTATTTGCGAATCCACAGAATCGAACAAATGGAAAGGTAAACTCAATAGAAAATATATAAGAACTATAAAGAATCCATAAAGCAATGCATTTACTATTCCTTTAGATTTATTCTGCGACTGTTTGGTAAAAAAGGAAACCGTAAGCGGAATCATTGGAAAAACACAAGGTGTTAAGAGCGCTATTAATCCGCCTAAAAAACCCAATCCAAAAACAACCCACAGACCCGATTTTTCATGTAAATCTGTTTCTTCGTTCTTTAATAACTCTTTATTCCTTAAATCTAACTTTAAAGCAGAACTCATTACTAGACTACGTTCATCCACATCCTCATCGGTCTTTACTACTGGAGCGCCATTTAAAGAAAAAGTAAAAGACTCATCTCTAGTAATACAAACCTCTTTACATACTTGAAAAAATAATTGAACTTCTATCTGTGCTAGCCCTGGCTTCAATATTTTTATCCTCTGTTTAAATATGGCTTTTTCTGAAAAGAAAGTTTCTTCTACTTCAAAAACTTCACTGTATTCTGCATGTGTTTCACTTTCTTCTGTTTTTCCTAG
>NZ_JADGES010000035.1:2148-32464 GCF_016744255.1 Maribacter sp. | reverse complement strand
AGAACCTATTGTAAGAAAGTTCAACGAACTTGGAATAACTATTTATTCTACAGGAGGAACCGAAAAATTTATAACCGATTTAGGTATCCCTGTAGTACCGGTAGAAGATGTAACTAGCTACCCTTCTATACTTGGCGGAAGAGTTAAAACCTTACACCCTAAAGTTTTTGGTGGTATTTTAAATCGCCAAGAAAACGAAAATGACCAAAAACAATTAGCGGAATTTGAAATTCCACAGATTGATATTGTAATAGTAGATTTATATCCTTTTGAAAAAACGGTTGCTAGCGGTGCTCCAGAACAAGATATAATTGAAAAAATAGATATAGGCGGTATTTCTTTAATACGTGCTGCAGCTAAAAATTTTAAAGATGTTCTTTGTGTGTCTTCTATGCAAGATTACTCCGAGGTGTTAGAATTAATTAGCAATGGCAACGGAGCTACAACTTTGGAAGACCGTAAGCGTTTTGCAGGAAAATCTTTTAATGTCTCTTCTCATTACGACAGTGCTATTTTTAATTACTTCAACAAAAACCATGAAGAGGCTGCATTGAAAATTAGTGAAACCCAAGGAAAGGTTTTACGTTATGGAGAAAACCCACACCAAAAAGGGTTTTTCTTCGGAGATTTTAATGCTATGTTCAACAAACTTCACGGTAAAGAATTATCATATAATAACTTATTAGATGTTGATGCTGCTGTTAATTTAATGAATGAGTTTAAAAATGACGCTCCAACATTTGCCATTTTAAAACACAATAATGCTTGTGGTCTTGCCCAACGCGATACACTTCACCAAGCGTATGTAGACGCTTTAGCAGGTGACCCAGTTTCTGCTTTCGGTGGCGTTCTTATTAGTAATAAAGAAATTGACAAAGCTACTGCTGAAGAAATTCATAAACTTTTTTGTGAAGTAGTAATTGCTCCTAGCTATGCCGCAGATGCCTTAGAAATCTTAAAAGGTAAGAAGAATCGTATTCTTTTAATTCAGAATGAAATTGAATTACCAAATAACAATGTACGTACTTGTTTAAATGGTATTTTACTACAAGAGAAAGATGCTAAAACAGATGCTATTGAAGATTTAAAGACAGCAACTACACTTGCTCCTTCCGATAGTGATATTGAAGATTTAATTTTTGCTTCTAAACTATGCAAGCATACTAAGAGTAATACTATAGTTTTAGCAAAAAACAAACAATTATTTGCTAGTGGAACAGGACAAACATCTAGAGTAGATGCTTTAAACCAAGCTATTCATAAAGCTCAATCCTTTAATTTTGATTTAAAAGGGGCTGTAATGGCGAGCGATGCTTTCTTTCCTTTTCCTGATTGCGTAGAGATTGCAGGGAACAGCGGAATTACTTGTGTAATACAACCAGGTGGATCTATAAAAGACCAATTAAGTATTGACTATTGCAATGAAAATGAAATTGCTATGGTTATGACCGGCACACGTCATTTTAAGCATTAATTTTAGTACCTTTATCGACGAAATGCACGTTTAATCGAAACCAAACTTACGAACTATGGGATTTTTTGATTTCTTAACAGAGGAAATTGCAATTGATTTAGGTACTGCCAACACACTTATCATACATATGGATAAGGTAGTGGTGGACAGTCCGTCTATCGTTGCCCGAGATAGAATTTCTGGGAAAATAATTGCAGTTGGCAAAGAAGCCAATATGATGCAAGGTAAAACCCATGAGAACATAAAAACTATCCGCCCTCTAAAAGATGGTGTAATTGCTGATTTTGATGCCTCGGAGAAGATGATTAATATGTTCATTAAGAACATTCCTGCATTAAAGAAAAAATGGTTTCCACCTGCATTACGTATGGTAATTTGTATTCCTTCTGGTATTACAGAAGTTGAAATGCGTGCCGTAAAAGAATCTGCAGAACGTGTAAATGGTAAAGAAGTTTATTTAATCCATGAGCCAATGGCTGCTGCCATTGGTATTGGTTTAGATATAATGCAGCCTAAAGGAAATATGATTGTAGATATAGGTGGTGGTACTACAGAAATTGCTGTTATAGCTTTAGGTGGTATTGTTTGTGACAAATCTGTGAAAATTGCAGGAGATGTTTTTACCAACGATATTATTTATTACATGCGTACCCAACACAATCTATATGTAGGAGAAACAACTGCCGAAGCAATTAAAATTGAAATTGGTTCTGCAACAGAAGATCTACAAACCCCTCCAGATGAAAAATCTGTTCAAGGAAGAGATTTACTTACGGGGAAACCTAAACAAGTACAAATTTCTTATAGAGAAATTGCCAAAGCTTTAGACAAATCTATATTACGTGTAGAAGATGCGGTAATGGAAACCTTATCACAAACACCTCCAGAATTGGCTGCAGATATTTACAATACTGGAATATATTTAGCCGGTGGTGGTTCTATGTTACGTGGATTAGACAGAAGGTTATCCCAAAAAACAGATCTACCTGTCTATATTGCAGAAGACCCATTAAGAGCTGTTGTAAGAGGAACTGGTATTGCTTTAAAAAACCTAGAACGCTATAAGAGTATCTTAATAAAATAGTTGACTTTTAATTCGTAACCTATGTTTTTAATTCTCCCCAATTGAAAACATTGTAAGCACCACATTTAAAAAACGGAATGCATCAAATAATTAATTTTCTAATTCGATATAAAACATTCTTGCTTTATATCCTTTTGATGATTATTTCTTTAGCCTTAACTATACAATCGCACTCCTATCACCAGTCTAAATTTTTTAATTCCTCTAATTGGGTTACTGGAGGTATTTATCAAACCACCTATAATATTACCTCTTATTTTGATTTAAAAACAGAAAACAAAAAACTGCTTGAGGATAATACAAAACTTCGTCAATACCTATATAACAGTAAAAGAACAGAAAGTATAGCTCTAGATACTACCACTATAGGTTATACTGTAATTAGTGGTCAGGTAATAAAAAACAGTTACTCTAACCAACACAATTACATTACTATAAACAAAGGAAAGAAAGATAGCCTTAAACAAGACATGGGTGTTATTACAGACAAAGGTATTCTTGGTATTATAGAAAATACATCTTCTAATTATGCTTCTATACAAAGTATCTTAAATCTACATTCTAATATTAATGCCAAAATTAAAAACACAGATCACTTTGGCTCTTTAATTTGGGATACCAAAGAATACAATACTGTACAATTAATTGATATTCCTAGACTAGTACCACTAACTATCGGCGATACTATTGTTACAGGAGCTATGAGTAGTATTTTTCCAGAGAATATTCCAATAGGAACTATAAAAAAGTTTAACCTAGATACCTCGAAAAGCTTCTTTAATATCGATGTTGCTTTATTTAATGATATGACAAATATTAAGAATATTTATGTTATAGTTAACCGCAACAGAACAGAAATACTAGAATTAGAAAAAGAGACCGTTGCCAATGATCAACACTAATTTTTTTATTAACATCTTACGTTTTACACTATTGGTTTTAGTGCAGGTAATGGTATTCAACAGGCTAAACTTTTTTGGGTTTATAAACCCAATGGTTTATATCCTTTTTTTATACTGGTTCCCAATTAAAGAAAATAGAGCAGCCTTTATTGGACTAAGCTTTTTACTTGGGCTTTCTATAGATTTTTTATCAGACACCATGGCTATTCATGCAGCATCTACAGTAACAATTGCCTATTTAAGACCCGCAATAATGCGTTTTATTTTCGGCGTAAATTTAGAGTTTCAAAGTTTTAGACTAGGTAACACTACTAAAATACAACAAATTACATTTTTAGCGTTATTAATTATAGTACATCACCTTGTGTTTTTTACTTTAGAAGTTTTCAGTTTTGCCAATGTTTTACTTATATTAAAAAAAGCGTTCGTAACAGGACTTGCGACTTTAATACTTTGTTTGCTTTTTAGTACTCTGTTTAGTGTAGAGAAAGAATGAAAAAAATACTATTATCTTCCTTAATTATCCTTATTGGAATTACCTTTTTGGGAAGGCTATCGTATTTACAAATATTTAGCTTTTCACCAGACCAAGTTAAAGAAGATCCTGCTATAAAAGCCATTTATGACTATCCCGAGCGTGGGTATATTTATGACCGCAACGGAAAGCTTTTAGTTGGCAATGACCCCGCTTATGATGTAATGGTTATACCTAGAGAAGTAAAACCATTAGATACTCTAGAATTTTGTGGCTTATTAAACATTGAAAAAGAAAAATTTATAAAGAGTCTTAAAAAAGCTAGAGTATATTCCCCAAGACTCCCTTCTGTTTTAGTACACCAACTATCTAAAGAAGATTATGCTCGCTTGCAAGAGAAAATGCGAAAATACACGGGGTTTTATATTCAAAAACGTTCTTTACGCTATTACGATACCAATAGTGGTGCTAATGTTTTAGGGTATATAAGTGAAGTAAACGAAAGTGATTTAGCTAAAAACGAAGACTATATTCAAGGAGAACTAACGGGTCGAACAGGTGTAGAAAAACAATACGAAGAAATTTTACGGGGAAGAAAAGGCGTTCAATACATACAAAAAGACCGTTTCAATAGAGATATTGGTGCCTACAAAGAGGGCGCTTTAGATACATTACCCTTACAAGGAAAACAAATTAGTATTACAATTGACAAAGTACTTCAAGAATATGGAGAACGCTTAATGGTTGGTAAACGTGGAGGTATTGTAGCACTAGAGCCTTCAACGGGAGAAATACTATCTATGATTTCAGGCCCTACATATAACCCAGCACTCTTAGTTGGCAGACAACGCTCTAAAAACTATACCAAACTTTATAACGATACTATTGCCAACCCAACCTGGGATAGATCCATACTAGCACAACAACCTCCAGGTTCACCTTTTAAAACGCTTAATGCCCTTATTGCCCTTCAAGAAGAGGTAATAAAACCAAACACTACCATACGTTGCTATAATGGTTTTTATGTAGGAACCTCTAAAAAAGGATGTCATTGTGGTGGTGGTTTACGTAATATGAATTCGGGAATCTATAAATCTTGTAATGCTTATTTCGCAGGTACTTTTCGGAAAATATATGATAAATTCGACACTACTGATGAAGGCATGGATGTTTGGGAAAAACACATGAAGAGTTTTGGTTTAGGAGATTACTTGGGGTACGATTTACCCTTTGGACAAAAAGGTAGAATTCCAAGCAAAGAATATTACGACAAATGGTATGAAGACAATAGATGGAGTTCTTCTTATATTATCTCTAATGCTATTGGTCAAGGAGAGGTTTTAGCAACGCCTGTACAATTAGCAAATATGACCGCTGCTATAGCCAATAGAGGGCATTATTATACACCGCACATTTTAAAGAAAATTGAAGGAGAAGATATCTCTAATCCAAAATTTACAGAACCCAAGCATACTACTATAGATCGCAAACATTTTGAGCCTGTTATTCAAGGCATGGCAGATGTATACAGAAAAGGAACAGCAAGATGGGTTCAAATACCAGGCATTGAAGTTGCTGGAAAAACAGGGACCGCAGAAAATTTTATAAAAATAAATGGCGTACGAACACAACTAACGGATCACTCTGTATTTGTTGCTTTTGCTCCTGTAAACAACCCCCAAATTGCCATTGCTGTTTATATAGAAAATGGCTATTATGGCTCTAGATATGCTGGCCACATTGCCTCTCTAATGATTGAAAAATATATAAAAGGAGAAGTCACCTTAAAAAATTTAGAGAAAAAAATGCTAGAAAAAACCTTAGAACACGAATACGCTAAACCGTATAGCGGAGAGGAGTTTAAGATTAACGAGTATGGCTGGTAATAGCGTTTTAAAAAGAGTAGATTGGCTTAGTGTATTATTTTACATCGCCTTAGTTTTTATTGGATGGTTAAATATTTACTCTAGTACTGTAACAGAGGCAGAACCTTCTATATTTAACTTTAGTACATTACACGGAAAACAACTGTTTTTCGTAGGTGCAAGTCTTATAGCCATAATGCTCGTATTAGCCTTAGAAGTAAACTTCTACGAACGTTTTTCCAGTTTATTTTACCTTCTTTCTATAGTATTGCTTCTTGGGCTATTTGTTTTTGGAAAAACCATTGCCGGAGCTACATCTTGGTACGATTTAGGATTTTTTAATTTACAACCGTCCGAACTAGCAAAAGTTACTACTGCTTTAGCTTTAGCAAAATATCTTAGCGACATACAAACAGATATAAAACGGCGTAAAGACCAATTATACGCACTTTTAATTCTATTTATACCTGCAATACTAATTATTCCGCAACCCGATCCTGGTAGCGCCTTAGTATTTTTTGCACTAATATTTGTAATCTTTAGAGAAGGTCTTCCTTTATATTATTTAAGTATACTCTTGCTCCTAATTTTAATATTTGTTGCCACTCTTAAATTTGGAACCTTATGGCTATGTATAGGCCTAGCCTTATTAACTACCATTTTCTTTCTTGTAAAAAGAAAAACTTTTAAAGTACCAATAGCTCCTTTTGTAAGTGTCCTTGTTATTACCGTCTTATTCTCATTATCAGTCAACTTTGTATTTAACAATGTTTTTGAGCAAAGGCACAGAGATAGATTTGGTCTTTGGTTGCGTTTAGAAAAAGACCCAAAAAAACTAGAGCAAATACGAAAAACTATTGGCTACAATACCTACCAATCCGAAAAAGCTATTGAATCTGGCGGATTCTTTGGTAAGGGATTTTTAGAAGGCACTAGAACTAAAGGAGATTTTGTTCCAGAACAACATTCCGATTACATTTTTAGTACTATAGGAGAAGAATGGGGGTTCATTGGCACCTCAGCCGTTGTCTTACTATTTACATTCTTGTTATTACGGCTAGTCCATTTAGCGGAGCGCCAAAAAAACCCTTTTTCAAGAATGTATGGATATGGTGTAATCTCTGTTTTATTTATCCACTTTTTTATTAATATAGGTATGGTAATTGGTATTTTACCAACTATTGGTATTCCCTTACCTTATATGAGTTATGGTGGTTCTGGTTTACTCTTTTTTACAATTTTGCTATTTATTTTCTTGCGTTTAGATGCAAATAGACTTAAAGAAGGAGCTTAAAATTTCCAATCGTTTAAACTAATTTTAGATTCGATTTTAGATTGATTTTCCTTAGAAAGTTGGCTAAAAAAATCTATTCCAGTTTTCTTTTCAATAACATCTATAGGCACTAAAAATTCCTTTAAGGGCGCTGAACTTTCTTTATTTTCCATGATAAAACCAACCACTTTTAAATTATCTTTATTTCCCTTGGCTATAATTTTATAGAAATAATTAGGAACAGCAACATCTTCATCTCCTATCTCATTAAGCCCTCTTTCTAAAATACCACCAGTGATAACAAATATGCTTCCATATTTTTTTGTCCAATACCGTGTTTTATTTTCTAATCTATTCCACACCCCTGCATTAAAATCTCGATTTTGCGGACTAATATTACTGGTGTAAAAAGTCTCGTCATACGCTTGCTTAGAAAACCTACGATCCCCTGCAGGGCACAAATGCCCACGATCATACCCAGAACGTTTATAGTTACGCCAATCCGCAGATTTGGTTCTTACTTTAGGGTCTTCTATAAAATAAGGTCGTTTTCTATCGTCCGATGTTAAATGTTTTTTATCCAAAGCATAAGCTACCCATTCTGCCTGTTCATAGGTTTCGTTATAAGACAAGGAATAATAGGAATGTTCCACAATATCACCTGTAGTAGAACTTGGCAATAAATAATTCGGCGCTTCTGTTTTTAAACCTTCAGAGTCTTTAGCGGAATAGTTGTCTGGTGTATAAAAATTTTCAAAAGCCCAAAAGCCAACCACACACACCAACATTAAAACAGAATAGATTGTTTTATTAGAATAGCTTTTTCCCATAAGTCAAATTTAACTTAATTTCGTCATATAGATCCGTAAGTTTTATACCCTTTTGGAGACTTAATAACGAAAGAAAACAAGATATGCTTACTTGGAAAGAAGTAATAAATTTTAGTATTAAGGGAAGCCCTACCCCAGACACAAGGATTGAAAAAACAGAATTGGAGTGGAAAAAAATATTAACCCCAGAACAGTTTCGTGTAACCAGACTTAAAGGAACAGAAGCACCTAATTCTGGAGCACTTTGCAGCGCTCATGATGCTGGCGCCTATAATTGTATATGCTGTAATACGCCATTATTCGACTCCACAATTAAGTTTGAATCTGGAACAGGTTGGCCTAGTTTTACACAGCCAGTAAAAGAAAACGCTATTAAATATAAAAAAGATGCTACCCATGGTATGATTCGCGTAGAGGTTATGTGTAATACTTGCGACGCCCATTTAGGACATGTCTTCCCAGATGGACCAGAACCAAGTGGATTGCGCTACTGCGTAAATTCTGAATCTATGCAATTAAAAAAAGAAAACAATACAAATGAATAATTCTAATATACAATTAGCAACCCTTGGAGGTGGCTGTTTTTGGTGTGTAGAGGCCGTTTTTAACGAAATAAAAGGAGTTAAAAAAATAGTCTCTGGATATACCGGTGGTACTGCCCCAGGAAAACCAACTTATAAAGAAATCTGTTCTGGTTTAACAGGCCATGCAGAGGTAATACAAGTTACTTTTGATTCTAGTATAATTTCATACCACGACTTATTAGTCATTTTTATGACTAGTCATGACCCAACTACTTTAAACCGACAAGGAGGAGATACTGGAACGCAATACCGATCTGTAATATATTACCATAACGATGTACAAAAAGAAATAGCTACTGCAGTAACTAAAGAAGTTGCTAGCTATTACGAAGATCCTATTGTAACAGAAATAAGCGCTTTAGGTATTTTTTATGAAGCAGAAGAGTACCACCAAGACTATTACAGAAATAATACAGAACAAGGTTTTTGTAGCGCGGTTATTACACCCAAGTTGGCCAAATTAAGAAAAATGCATGCCGACAAATTAAAATAATATACTAAGCTCGAAGCATTCGTAGAAAAACAACCTTAAAATTTCGAGGCAAGCCTCGGAGAATTTAAATCTCGATTATCGAGTAAAACGAACCATGAAACTAACTATAAAAGACACCTATAATAAAGAACTTCCGGAAGATCCTATTTTGGAGAATACGCCTAGACAGGTAAGTGGAGCTTGTTATTCTTTAGTTACTCCAAAAAAAACAAAAAAGCCAGAGCTAGTTCATGTATCTATAGAAATGTTAGAAGCAATTGGACTTTCTTTAGAGGATAGCAAAACAGATACTTTTGTACAAACTTTTACTGGCAATACTATTTTACCCAATACCAAACCCTATGCTATGTGCTATGGCGGACATCAATTTGGGAATTGGGCTGGGCAATTAGGAGATGGTCGTGCCATTAATTTAGCAGAAGTAGAACACCTTTCTAAACGTTGGGCACTACAATTAAAAGGAGCTGGCCCCACACCTTACTCTAGAACTGCAGATGGCTTAGCTGTCTTGCGCTCTTCTATTCGAGAATATTTATGTAGCGAAGCAATACACCATTTAGGCATCCCTACAACTAGAGCCCTCTCTTTATCTTTAACAGGAGATCAGGTTTTACGCGATGTTCTGTATAACGGAAACCCAGAATATGAAAAAGGAGCTGTAGTCTGTAGAGCAGCACCAAGTTTTATTCGATTTGGTAATTTTCAAATATTTTCTGCCAGACAAGATACCAAGAACTTAAAAAAGTTAACCGATTATACTATTTCCCATTTTTTTTCGCATTTAGGAACTCCATCAAAAACTACCTACTTGCAATTCTTTAAAGAAGTAATGCTTCGCAATTTAGAAATGGTAATCCATTGGCAACGCGTTGGCTTTGTACATGGGGTTATGAATACCGACAATATGTCTATCCTAGGGCTAACCATAGATTATGGCCCTTACGGATGGCTAGAAGATTATGATGCAGATTGGACACCCAATACCACAGACAGACAACACAAAAGATACCGTTTTGGCAACCAAGCAGATATAGTTCTTTGGAACCTTTACCAATTGGCTAATGCATTATATCCTTTAATAAATGAAACCGAAGGCTTAGAAACTATACTAACGGAATACACAGACCTATATGCGGAAAAATATGTAGCTATGATGCGCTCTAAACTAGGTTTATATACCATATATAAAAAAGACATTTCTCTTATACAAGAAGTAGAAGAAAACTTGCAGCTAACAGAAACAGATATGACTATCTTTTTTAGAAATTTATCCGATTTTAATTCTGAAAATAGCGAAGAAGGTTTTTCCTTAATAAAGAATGCTTTGTATAAACCAGACGAAGTAACTAAGGCCATTAAAGAAAAATGGGACGCTTGGTTTAAAAATTATGCAGAAAGATTACAACAAGAAAATGTACTACCAAAGGAGCGTAAAGAAAAAATGAATCTTACCAACCCTAAATACGTACTCCGTAATTATATGGCGCAATTGGCAATAGAAGCTGCCGACAAAGGAGATTACTCCTTAATAGACACCCTTTTTACCATACTTAAAAATCCTTATAAAGAACAAATGGAGCACATTAAATGGTTTGCAAAACGCCCCGACTGGGCAAGAAACAAAATAGGTTGTTCCATGCTATCTTGTAGTTCTTAGTCCTAATTTCCACTGAAAATAGTAAATAAAACCATTGGTCTACAGATATGTACCAACCACCATGGTTTGGTCCTAGAAAAAATATTAAGATCGTACTTTAGCTATAGAAACATAAAAACCCCATAGCTATGAACAACCCAAAATTACATTACAACATTGCCATTACATTATTTGCTGCTGCAATTATAAGCGTAATAGTAAACTCCTATATTAATTACGACTCCTTAGTTTTAAGATTTGAAAACTTAGGCTATCCTATATACTTAATCCATGTATTAGGTGTTGCCCAAACATTAGGCTTGGTTATTTTATTATCTAATAAAGGAAAATGGTTATTAGAATGGGCATACGCAGGATTCTTTCTAAATTTCACCTTTGGTATTATTGCCCATCTGTTATCTAAAGATGGTAATGGAGCAACTGCCGTAATTTGTCTTATTTTAATTTGGGTAACCTACATACAAAACAAAAAATTAAAATACTATAAAGATTCTTTAAAAAAAGAGGATAACATAGAAGCACATCATCTTAAAAAAGTAGCTTAATTAGGGTGTTACACTTTTTAGATTTTTTTTGATTGGGAAAAACCTGCTTTATAGCAGGTTTTTTTATTCTATAAATTTTACTCTTCTTGCATTTTAGTTTCTTATTTTTATTCAGGATTCGCAACACCTTATTTAATATATTGTTGTTATGCAACATATTCCTAAAAAATAAAAAAATGGATTCCATAGTATCTGTTAATTGGTTAAATGAAAATTTAGAAAACCCAGATGTCATAATTTTAGATGCTAGCCTGCAGAAAACAAGAGTCCATATCGCGTCTGAATTAACCGAGTATACAATTAAAAAAGCACGCTATTTTGATTTAAAAAATAAATTTAGTGATGTCAATAATCCATTTCCTAATGCTTTTCCTTCAAAAGAACAATTTGAAACAAACTGCCAACTTTTAGGAATTAATGATTCTAGTATTATTGTTGTATTCGATATTGATGGTATTTATTCTAGTCCAAGAGCTTGGTGGTTATTGCGAACTATGGGGCATAAAAATGTAGCAATCTTAGATGGAGGATTCCCCGAATGGATATTAAATAAATTCCCTATCGAGAAAATAGGTTCAAGAGGGGAATACGTAAAAGGAAATTTTAAAGTTAATCTAGACAAAAAATCTATACGGAATTTTCATAATATTTACGAGAATTTAGAATCCAAGAAAGAACTGGTTATGGATGTTCGCTCCGAAGAAAGATTCAAAAGCCTAGTTCCCGAACCTAGGAAAGGACTAAGAAGTGGTAATATTCCCAATTCAATTAATCTTCCGTACACTAAACTATTAACCAAAGGAAAATATAAAACAAAAAAAGAGTTAAAAGAAATATTTGAGCGACATATACAAGAGCAAAAACCACTTGTTTTTAGTTGTGGGTCTGGAATCACAGCCTGTATTGTATTGTTAGCAAGTGACCAAATTCTCTCTAATAAAAAATCAATATATGACGGTTCATGGACAGAATGGGGAGAAAAAATAAAATAAACATTATAAAATCTGAGATAAAAAACAACCCTTTTATGCATTAGTTTTATTGATGATTCGCAGTGTTAAGTCATGTTTTGTTGGCACAAAATAGGTTGTGAATTGCTTTCAGTTCTTATCTTTATAGGATAATTCACAGTGCGAACCTGCTAAGTTTCACCTGCGCAGTAGTTGTGAATTGCTTTCAGTTCTTATCTTTATAGGATAATTCACAGTTTATTGTTTTTATTATACATATAGCGAGCTGTTGTGAATTGCTTTCAGTTCTTATCTTTATAGGATAATTCACAGTGATAGGAAAGCATAAATACAATCAAGCTTTGTTGTGAATTGCTTTCAGTTCTTATCTTTATAGGATAATTCACAGTCTAAAATTAAACCTAACAAGGTTAGAAAGCGTTGTGAATTGCTTTCAGTTCTTATCTTTATAGGATAATTCACAGTAGAGGATTTTGATTATGATAATAATGAGGTGTTGTGAATTGCTTTCAGTTCTTATCTTTATAGGATAATTCACAGTACGTCTATTTTGGTTATTGGGTCTAAGCCAGTTGTGAATTGCTTTCAGTTCTTATCTTTATAGGATAATTCACAGTCAACGTCTAAACAACTTAGTAGATAAGCAGTTGTGAATTGCTTTCAGTTCTTATCTTTATAGGATAATTCACAGTTCCGGGAGTGGATAGGGACGCCTTACAATTGTTGTGAATTGCTTTCAGTTCTTATCTTTATAGGATAATTCACAGTTATTGTTTTTATTTTGTTATACTTTATATTGTTGTGAATTGCTTTCAGTTCTTATCTTTATAGGATAATTCACAGTTATACTCTCTTTGATTAATTTCTCCCTGCGGTTGTGAATTGCTTTCAGTTCTTATCTTTATAGGATAATTCACAGTATACCCGCCATAATAGGCTGGTATACTGTTATTTAAGCCTCTTTATAGAAATAAAAAATAAATACTTAGTAACTACTTAAAAATTAGCCTCTTAGTATTTTATTAAGCCTCTTTTACTATTTCTGATTTTATAAAGCACCTAAAAAAGCTCTAATTGTTGGCTAGGAGGTTCGGGTGGAATTTCTTTTTGCCCATGAAAAAGTTCCATCATTCCAAATTGTTTATCGGTTATTTGCATAATACAGACCTTGCCTTTCTTGGGTAGCATATTCTTGGTGCGCTTTATGTGTACTGCTGCATTTTCTCTACTAGCACTAAAACGCATATAAATACTAAACTGGAACATTGCAAAACCATCATGTAACAAGTTTTTTCTAAAACGTGCCGCCATCTTACGTTCTGTTAGGGTTTCGGTTGGTAGATCAAAAAATACAAGTACCCACATGCTTCGGTATTGGTTTAGTCTGGTAAAATGCTCTGGCATATTCACATAACTTAAAACTCTGGATATAACACCCTACGACTACTACCCTGAAAACACTCGTATAAACTACTGGTGGTACGGCTCATAGCATTCATTAAAGGACTTTTTTTACCCTCTATTACTACATCCATAGCGGGTATACCCAAAAGTTCTGTTTTTAACATCGTATTTAATTCTTCTATTTGGCAACCAGTTGCTACTAGATCATACACTAAAACATCTACAAAAGGGCGGTAAGGCTCCATAATATCATCTGCCAGACAAAAAGCATTATACTTATTTCTATGAAATATACCTACAGAGGGTAGCATACCACTACTTACTAATGCCCGTGCGGTAACCGCTCTTAATATCGCGTAGCCGTAATTTAATAAATTGTTTGGAGCAACTCCTTTTTGGTTTCGGCTAAAACCATCTACGTGTTTAAACAACTCCTGAAAATAATAAGCTGCGGCAAATGCCTCATGGTTTTGGGCATCGCCACTTTTTACCTCTTTTGCCCAACGTCTTAGTTTTAATGCACTTTTAGATTGCAATAATAAATGTTGCGCTTGGTTTTCTATTTTTGCTTGTACGGTTTGTTGCCACAATTGTTTTTTTAAAGGTACCGATGCATTTAACTGATGTCGCATACGCTCGGTTTGCTCCGTATGCCCTACCAAAGGCTGCAAAAAACCACAAGGTAAATGCTGTTTATCACAAGTAATAACAGCGGTTTTATTTTGCACCAATTTCATTAACAAACTATTGGTAATAGTTATTTGCGGATCCTCTAAAACCACAAAACCTAGATCTTCTATGGCAGCATTTTTATTGGGCTTGTCCTCATCTGGGTAAGCCGCTACCAATTGTTCATTGCGTGTACTTAGATATACTGGATTACCAAAAAATAGAGTGCGTTTTATCATTTTATTGTCTCAATAATATTACCTAACCTGTCCGCCTTAATCTTCCAACATACTTCTTTAATCATTTCTCCTGTAATACTACGTTCCATCTTATTTAGAGCCGAAAATTCAAATTTATTTTTGATTGAAGTGGCAACTTTACTCGGCACACATTGCAACTTATTTTGGGTTGTACTAACCATTTTATAAATTCTACCTACTTGCTCTTTTTTTAACCTATCAAAATCTACTAATGCCGGATTCTCTATTTCTTCTTCAGTAGGCACGTACACTAAATCGTTTGGCGATAATGAAAACATAAATTGACCTTTAGTATGATCAACAGGTATCATAGGTATATTTTTAGACTCTTCTTTGTTAGTAATAGTAGCGCGCCATTTTTGATGTTCTATTACTTCATTTAATGGGATGGTATCAAAGACACGTTTCTTTTTTTCTTTATTAAAGTACATAGCAAAATATAAATTAGTTCCTTTTGCGGCTTCTACATACTTTGTATTTTTGGCACTCTTTTTTTCTTCAGAAACGGGAAATTTACTGCCTTCTTCAAATAAACGAACCTTATAAATAGGCTGGTGTTTCTTACCTTTATTAAGTTGTACCATACTTTTATTTAAGGCTTGAATACCTCCAAAATTAAATGCTAAAGTAAAGTCCTCTTTACCTTCCTCATTTATATAATTTTTAAGATGATTTAATAGGATTTTCTGAATCCCTAAATCGGTAATGCTTTGTAATTGCTTTTGCGTAAATTTTTCTGACAAAGCTACGCGCGTAGCTGTTGCTTCTATTTTTTCATATACAGTTACTTTATTAACCGCAAGACCATTAATTTCAATAGGATTATTCTTAAAATATTTTTTAACTTTTCCTAAGTCACCATCAAACAATTTAAACGCCAATTTTACTTTTAACTTAATGGCTTTATTTACTATTAACTGATGGCTTTCAATCGCGTTATTAAAACTAATAGGAGTTTTTCGTTCCCGTGTTAAGGTTACTTTTCCCGAAACGGTTTCTTTATGCATAGGCTTACGGATAGCCCAATTATCTCCTTTGGTTTGCTTTACTAATACCTTTTTAAAAGCACCCTCTTTTTTAACCCATTGCCATGTTTTATTATTGGTTTTATTAATAACCCGTAAGTTCTGTTTAAAGCTAACTATTGTAGTTTCTAAACTATGTTTAGCTTCTACAGTAAAATTAGACCAAGGGTGTATAAAATGTTTGGTATAATGACCTTCTTTATTTTTAATCAACAAGGCATCACGCAAACCATAATTTTTTTCCTCTGCATTTAGTGCATTTAGATAATGAGTGTGTTTTTGCGTGCAACAAGCTATCACCAGAGCATCTAAAGCATGATGTCTATGATCTATTCTCTTTTTGTTAAATCCTTTTGATATAGCATCTGGTACTTTTGTTCTAAAAAATTGCTTCCCAGTATTATTCCCTTTAGCATCTTTCTGAAAATCCCAATCTCCAAAATCTTTAGAATTAGTCATTTCATTTAAACGCATAAAACGTGGTGCAACCAACTCGTTCCATTTTTCATTTAATCCCCAATCTTGTTTTAATTTAGACGTGATTGCACCAGTTACAGGAACAACATGTTTAGAAATGGCTTCTTTTTCGTTGTCTTCCCTAACCAAATTACCTAAAAGGCCTTTTATTAATTTACTAATATATCTACTGTCATTTAGTTGTCTATTAATAAAGCCTTCTGGTATTTCTTCACTTAATAAATTCCTAAGTTTTGTTCTGTTCTTTTTAAAATAATGATTGCAATGATTCTCATAGTTTTCTAATTCTAAAATTGGTGTTCCATCTACAATAGAGCCTCCATTTTTAGAGATATACTCATAGGCTGTCATATTACTTTTATCCCTATTAACTTCACTCTCACAGATAACTTTATTTCCTAATGAATTATCAAAATATCTAGATTGAGGTATAACATGCTCTATCTCATAATCAATAGTAAATAATCTACTTAACTGTATAATTCTCCCTGTATATGGTGAAACATACCCTTGTTCTAGCCATAATTTGTACTTTTCAATTTCTTTTTTAGTAGGCGAATTATTTTTTCTGATTTTAGAAATATCATCTTCGCTTACTTTTCTATAATCCGCATCTGGGTTTTGTATAATGCCTTCCTCATAAATTTTTAATATCTCTTGGTGGCTTGGCGAGTATGCTTTTACATTTGAAATGCCATCATTCATTAATTCTTGAAGAATATTCTTAATACGGCTATTTGTATTCTCATTTTCCGTATTTCTGTCAGACATAGATTTTCGCTTTGCGGCTGGGCTCTTCATTTCTCTACCCAATTCTACATGAATTTTATTAAAAAAGTTCTCGCTCCCTTTACCATAATGATTCCAAATATCTCTAACCGTACGTAAGGTTTCTGTAACTACCTGTTCTACAATAGGGTTTCTAAGACTATGCTGCTTAAATTCATTTAAAAACTGTGTAATGTCTTGTGGACTTTTCCATTGCGTTATGGTGCTTGGTTCTGAATGTCTATTGTAAACAGCATAACAGGCTTGGTATGTGTTTAATCCTGTAAATGGATTCCCATTTTTAAAAGGCATAAAGCTTTTAATTAATCGGATAGGAATAGCATCATCGGCAACACTTTCTAAAATGCTATTTAGGTCTATTTTTGTATAATTGTCTTTTAACTTCAAACTATTTACACGCTCCATTATGGAATGTATTCTTTCTTTTGTTTCCGTAGAAATATGCTCCTCTTTATAATAATAACCTCTACGCATTAAAGGCAATAGTTTTTTAATGGATTTCTCTGAATACGCGCCGTAATCATTTGGAAATGGAGGAAATTTCTGAAACCTATCTACAAAAGTAGATGCATCAATGCTATGCTTTTTAGCAAATGTACCTAAGGCTTTTTCATATTCCTCTTTGTCTTTTACAGAGTAAATAATATGCCATAAATTGTATGTAATTTCTGATGTTAAAAAAGAAGTGACATCTAGACTAGCAACCTTTTGTAATCTTGAAACAAACTGCGCCTTGGTTTCATTACAAGGGTATTTTTTATCCTCAACATAGTTCCATCTATAATTGTCTTTGTTTGTTTTTTCTATTAATTTTTTAGCAATAAAATATTGAATAAGTTGCTTTTGGTCTACTTCTTTCTTAAGGCTTAAAAAAGTGAACAAATCTGCCCAATCTTCTTCTGTTTTCAGTAATGTATTGGTAATATCTTTATCCATTAAATTACCAGTAGCATCTTCTTTTTGATAGACGGTAAGATTCTTTAAAAACTGCCACAATCTAAATTCTTGAAAAAGAGGATGCGATTTAGGTATGGATTTTAACGGTTCATTTACCCAAATTTCCTTTTCCAATTTAGTTACTTTATCTACTTCTTTTTTCTTAAAACATCTTATTTCATATTGGCACCCAGAAATAGTAGATTTTTTACTCTTTAAAGGTCTTTGATAAAAAATTATATCCTCTGTAAATAAATATAAAAAACCTTTTTTCTTTATATTATTTTGGTGCGCTTCATTTCTTGGATACAGTTCTTGGACACAGTTTTGATATTGCTTTTCACTTTGTAATTCTGGGTGATGCTTTAACTGCTCTTCAATAATAGCTTTAAACTCCTTTTTGTAATAGTTACGTTCTATCGTTTTTATAAGTTTTCCTCTAATTTTTTGGGTAGGGTTTTGCAATAAAGCCTCATAAATATAGGGTCCAATATGTTTTTTAGAAGCATCAATGTCTTGTTCCATTTTTGCCTTTATAGCAACCCAATCCTTTTCTGAATCTACTGCTTTATAAGTCCTTTTTACTTCACCATCTTTTTTTATACTGCTAGTGACAATAAATTCTTTCTCTTTTCCTTCCCAGTTTTCAATTTTAACAATTTGTTTGTCGTACTTCCATCCATTATCAAAATAAACATCATATAATTTATCGCCAGATTTCTTTATCGTTTCCCCACTATCAACTAAGCTTTTAACTTTTAGAGCAACAAATTCTTTTGTTTTACCTTCTACAACCTCTTCTTCTTCCCCCCTTAATTGATAATACCCTCTTTTTTGATTAAAATTGAGTATAACCCAGGCCAGTTCTTCTTTAGTAATCTTTTTAGATAAAGCTTTGGTACGTAAATAATATAAAGTCCAGTCATATGGTATTTTCACATCCTGATTATGTGCTTTAAAATCATTAACCATTTCATTGAAAGAATTCTTAAAAATAAATTCGAACTCTCCTTGTTCATTTTCGCAATAGTTTAGCTTTACCTCTGTATGTTTCTTAAATTGTCCTAAACGTTTTTTAAAATCAATAGCGTTTGCATAATGTTTTGGCAAAAAGCCCAAAACATGCAATACCCTGTGTAAACGCTCTCTTCTTAAAATATTACGTTGGTACAATCTTCGTACACTACGATACCCTGTACGCTCTGCTGTTTGTGAAATAGACACGCCAGAATCAAACTTACCTAATACATCTTGACTCATTGGTATAATTCTACTACCAAGCCCTTTAATGCTTCCTTCTTTCTTGTCGAAATCTTTTTCAATCAAAGCCCAGCCAATACTATTGGTTCCCAAATCCAATCCTAAAATTCGTTTCATCTAAATACTTTTTATTAAAACTATTTCTATCTTTTTTAATTTCCTTACGGAAATCCGTATTCTTATTATAATTTTCTTTTTATATCTTTACTGTACTGAAAGCAATTCACAATAAGGATTATTCCGTTGTGAAAACATTTAAAGCGGCCTTAACGGGTCGCTTTCTTTTTATAACAAAGTGGTGGGGGAAATTGGTACTAGGATAGATTATAAGGGACTATAAAAATAATTAATACGTATAACTATTGTAGCCTTTTTCTAGTTTTTTTGAAAAATTTAAATACAAAAAACCGCTTAAATATAATTTAAACGGTTTTTATTTTGGTAAAAAAACGTATTCTTTTACACTGCTAAGCTTTGCTGCTTTAGTAGCATAGTATATCTAATGCAAAGCATTTAAATGTTGCATGCCCTTAGTGCTCACTAATCTATTGATTAATAGATTGGCAAAAAAATTTAATATGCTATACGAGTTTTCAAAGTTTAAAAGAGCATCATCTGTAAAAAGCAAACCCAACATATTTAAAACAGATTCGCCTATTTCATCTGTATTTAATTCTTTTTTATACAAACCCTCTTGTTGTCCCCTTTCTATATTTTTAGTTAGAAAAGGCAAAATGCTCTTTTTATTAATTTTGGAACACTCCAAATAAAATGTCAGATTATAATGTTTAAAATCTCTAATAAGCGTTGGTGAAAAAGAAGGTATTATTTCATTGTAAAATTTGAAAAATTGATTTAATTCTATAACCGCATTTTCCGAACTAAAAGTAATACCCTCTAATTTATGTATAAATTCCGAAGCCTTAATCTCAATAATCTGATTAATGATATCTACCTTATTTCTAAAATGTTTATAAATGGTTCTTTTAGAGACACCGCACTTATTAGCGATATTGTCCATAGATATACATTGAAAACCATATTTTGTAAACAATACAAAAGCCGTTTCTAAAATAATTTCTTTTTTACTATACATGGCAATTTTTATATGATCTCATATATTTTGTTCTCCTATAGCTTTTATATAATTTGCTTTTCTAATATTGTAATTAGCATTAGCATCTATGAGGTCCGAAAAAGCATGTTGCCATAACACCTGAGCCTCTAAAACATCGCTCCCATTTACCGTTCCGGCATCGAAGCGGTCTTGGTGAAGCTTAAGGTTCTCATCGGATTGCTCCAATGATTTTTTTGCAATTTCGACCCTTTTTATGGCTTGGTTCAATTCTAAATAAGCATTCTGAATTTCAATAGCAACTAACTCCTTAGTATGCTCTAATTCTACCTTTTGAGCTTCGACCTTAAATTGCTGCTCTTTAACACGGTGTTTTCTTCCTCCCCAATCGAAAATAGGAATATGCAAACTTGCCAACCCAACAAAACTGGTTAAATGGTCTTTAGATTCGGTGGCGTTTAAATTATCGCCATACATATAAGATTCCATAAAACTAATTCCTAATGTAGGTTTTCTTTCTGCTTTTAATAAATCCGCTTGAAGATTGCTCATTTCTACCACGTTTTTTAACATTGCTATTTCCGGGCGATTTTCAATGGCAGAAGCAACCAAAGTTTCTTGAATTAACTGAGCTTCGTCACTTATGGTTCCATCGACATCAAAATCGGTATTTTTCATTCCCATTAATTGTGCCAACCGCAATTTGAGCATTAATAGGTTATCCTTTCCTATAGTTAAATTTAACTCTGCCTGATTAGCTTCTACTTGAACTTCTAACAAATTATTCTTATAGGTAAGTCCTGCATCATATAAATTGGTTATATCTATTAATAATTTATTCAATAACGTTTGGTACTTCTGCGCCAATTCTACCTTCCCCTTTACATTTACCAATTGCCAATAGGTTGTTTCTACATTTAATAACACATCGTTTTGGGTTCGTTTTTTTTGTAAAGTTTGAAGGTCAACGGCCGAACTGGCTAACTTTTTCGCCTTGTTAATTCTACCGCCTGCATACAAAACTTGAGAAACTCCCAAAGTCGAGAATAATGTATAATCTGGTAGTAACCCTAGAGGGTACTTTTTCATATATATTCCATACGCGCTAGCTTCTAATGATGGTTTCCCTAATGTTTTAGCTCCTTTTTGGGCAGTATTAGCAGCGTCTAAATTATATTGTTCCCTAATAATTTCTTTATTATTATTTAAGGCCAATGCTTTTACTTCTTCTAAATTCAATGGCTTTTCCTGTGCGCAAATGAATTGTACAGTGAAACACGCGAATAAAAGAACATGTACATATATGTTTGTAGTATTTCTCATTATAAATTTCATTTTAGTGCGCTTGAGGTTTGTATAAAATCTCTTTCTCTTTAGGATGCTCATGTACTTTTGGGTATTCCTTTTTTGCGAATTTGTAATACAAAACTGGGACAACAAATAGAGTCATTACCATGGAAACAAGAAGCCCAACAGCCAATACGCTACCCAAGGGTGCCCATAGGGGTGATTTACCCACAATCATTGGGATAACGCCAACTGCCGCAGCAGATGATGTTAAAAATATGGGACGCATTCTTCGTTTACCAGCTGCTTTGGCAGCTCCTTTAATAGAATAATTGTGCTTAATAGCCAATTCATCCGCATAATCTACTAGAATAATACCGTTTCTCACTACAATACCTATTAGACTAATTACTCCCATAAACGCGGTAAAACCAAACGGGTTCCCCGTAAGCTTTAGTCCTAAAAATGCCCCTAACAAACTCAAAGGAAAAGTTGCTAAAACGATTAAAACTTTAGTAAAATTTTTAAATTGAAACAACAACAGTAAAAAGATAAGTACTATACTTACTGCCAACGAAGTGGCCATTTGAGGTAGGGTTTCTGCGGAGCTCTCATATTCCCCTCCGTAATTAATTTGTACCCCTTTTGGCAATTGCAACGCATCTATTTTAGATTTTACTTTATTTAAAATAGTAGTAGCCTTAACTCCCATTTGCGCCTCCGATTGTACGGTCAAGGTTCGCAAACCATTTCTGCGGGCAATAATACCCGTATGCCACTCGGGCGTTATAGTTGCTATATCTTTTAAAGGAATTTTAACACCATACTGTGTTGAAATATTTAGCTGCCCTAAATCATGGATATTATTTCTACTCTCGGTATCTAACCGTAATAGAATTTCTACAGGTTTATCTCCCTCATATAAGGTAGATACTGGATAGCCGCTTAAACCTGCGCCCAGTGTCCGCGAGACCATTTCACTAGTAACACCAACGCGGCTTGCCTTATCATCGTCTAAATTTACCTTTACTCCATAATAATCATCTTGATAGGTAGTTCTAATCCAATTAGTACCTTCTACATCTTCTAGAATAACTTTAACCTGTTCTGCAACTTGTTTTTGCTTGTTTATATTCTCCCCAACTATACGAACTTCAATAGGTGCTGGTGTACTTTTCATGGAAAGCTGTCTTATTCTAATATTACCATCAGGCAAAAACCCATCAAATTCTTTCACATATTCCTTTACCAGCTCTTCCGTTTGATCATTACCTATGGTGGTAACAAATATTTGTGCAAAATTCTTCCGCGGAGCTTCTGGCGTGTAGGTTACATGAAACCGCGGCGAGCTTGTACCTACGAAACTTGCTATGTTTACAATCCGTTCATCTGTTTTTATTTTATCTTCAATTTTATTAACGACCCTTTTTGTTTCTTCCAAACCGGTACCATTAGGCAACCAAACTTCTAAATTAAATTGATTTCTTTCGGATGTAGGGAATAACTCTTGCTCCGTACTTCTTGCAATAATAAGGGCTAATAAAATAGAGAAAAGCCCGATAGATAATGTTATTTTAGGATATCTAAAACTATAATCTAACCAATTATTAAATTGTTTTTGTAAACGGTCTAACAAAGATAATTTTTGAAATCCATCGCTTACTTTATGCTTTAATCCCTTTTTAATAGAGATATAACACAAATAAGGAGTTAGTAATAAAGACACTAAAAACGAGGTAAATAAAGCAATTGCAACTGCAATCGGTAAGGATTGAATAAAATCTTTTGCTAAACCAGTTAAAAATAACGCCAATGGAACAAATGCAAATACAATAGCCAGAGTCGCCGTAAAAATAGGTAGCATTAACTGTGTTGCACTTTGCCAACCTGCTGTCCATGGATCCGTACCTTCATCTAATTTTTCTATATAATTATCCACCACCACAATGGCATCATCCACGACCATACCAAGTACAATAATTAAAGCAGCGAGTGAAACTTGATGAATTTCGATACCTATTGCATTTAAAATTCCAAAAGTGATTGCTATTGCAATTGGGCAAGCTACCGCAGAAACAATAGAAACCCTTAAAGGCAACAATAGAATTACAACCATAATTACAGCCGAGATAGCAATACCAAACTCTAGCATAAAGTGGTTTATACTTTTCTGAACTATTTCTGGTTGATTTACGATGCTATTAATCTGCACATCTTGTGGTAAATCTTTTTTTACCTCCTCAATTCTATTCTGAACTTTCTCTCCAAATTTTACAATATTATTTCCAAGCTGCATTTCAATAGCCAACATAGCTACACGTTGCTTATCTACTTGAATAAAGCTTTCTTCTTCTTCATATTTTCGTTCAACAGTAGCAATATCCTTTAGGCGAACTACTTTCCCCGAAGGGTCACTATAAATAATCTGGCTCTCTAAATCTGATGTGGTTTTATAGTAATTTTTAGTGAAAATTTTAGCATCCGTAGTTTGCAATTTTATCTCGCCCGAATAATTGGTAGCATTTTGTGTTTTAATAATCTGTGCAATAGTAGAAATATCAAAACCATACTGCTTTAATTTTTCATTATTCAGCGTTACGTAAATTTGTTCCTGTTGCTCCCCATACCTATTTATTCTAGCGGTTTCTGGTATAGTCTTAATACCATCTTCTAATTGATCCAAGTACGTTCCAATTTCGGCATAACTTCTCCCTGGTGCTGCAATTGTAATCATTTGGGCAGTTACATCCCCAAAATTACTATTTACAATAGGCCCTATAAGTGCTGATGGAAGAGTGTAGTTTAACTTAAAAGTAGTATTTAATCCATGTTGTAAAATTGCCCAAAATTTAGCCCTATCTTTTACATTATCATTTAACTCTACGGTAATAACTACTTGGCCTTCTTTTGTTTTGGAATGTGTTTTTTCTTTACGTACCTCCTCATAACTAAATAAAAATTGCTCTATTTTTTCGGTTACTTGTTGCTCTACCTGTAATTCATCAGCACCAGGGTATGCTGCTATAACCAATGCCCTATTAAATGTAATTTCGGGGTCTTCGCTTCTCGGCATTGTAAATAAGGAATATATTCCAAAAGCCATTAAGAGAATAGTTATAACAATGGTTACCTGATGGTATTTCATTGATGCCTCTATAAAATTTATCTTTACTTTTCTCATCACCGTATTTTTATAGGAATTAAAAAGTAACTTCTTGCCCATCCATTATATTAGTGTATCCTTTAGACACCAATGAATCTCCTACAGACAACCCTTTGTTAACCACCACCAGATTTCCTTTAAAACCCCCTATATTAACCCGTTTCTTAAGCGCCTTTTTATTTTTAATCACATAGGCATAGGTAATATCATTTACATCTCTCAATACTACTTGCGGTGGAATGGTAATAACTTGCTGCGTATTGTCTGTATTAATTTTTATCGTAGAAATCATTCCAGGAAGTAATTGATTTTCTGCGTTGTTTAAACGAATCTTTACATTGAAAGTCCTTGTAAGAGCATCTGCGCTATGATTGATAATGGCTACTTTTCCTTTAAAAATTTTATTCATAGAGGGAATATCTACCAAGGCCTCCGAACCAATTTTTAATTTTGAAATTTCTGACTCACTAATAGATGCTATAGCATATACTTTATCCGTTTTCATAACTGTAAATGCTGGTATTCCTGGTGCTGTAGTAGCTCCTATTTCTGTTAGCTTAGCTGTAATCATTCCTGAGAATGGGGCATACAATTTAGAGTCCGATAAACTTTTTGATGCCAAATTTTTATTGGCATTGGCTTGTGCTACGCTTACTTTTACTGCGATAAAATCGCGTTCGGGTAAGCTACCTTTTTTGTATAATTCATTTAAACGTTTGTAATTATCATTTGCCAATTCTAGCTCTGCATTGGCTATATCGTAATTATTTTTATAGGCTGTGGCATCAATAATTGCCAATAATTGCCCTTTTTTAACTTTTTGACCTTCCTGTACAAAAATGTTAGCTACTCTTCCTGGCACAGAAAAGCCCAAAGAAACCGTATTGTCTGCCTCTATAGTTCCGCTATAACTTAATATTTCCTTTTCTGGATTAGATATAATCCTAGTTACCTCTACCTTATAGACTTTGGTTTCTTTTACTTCTTCCTTTTTTTCGGAACAAGCTGTAGCAAAAAAAGCTACTACAATAAAAAATAAGTATCTATACTTCATTTTAAAATGCGTTTTAATTAAATCCTTAAATAATTCATCAAATTTTACTGTACAAAGTTGGCCCTACTTTAGACTTTACAACAGGTTTAAAAAATGCATTAATTGGTCAAAATCGATTCTAAATGAATGTATTAGGCGAATTAAATCTCTTAAAAATAGCTTTAATTGGTCTATTTTCTGTTTTTGCTCCTGTAAGTAGTAGGAGACAAACCTGTTTGTTTTTTGAAGTATTTACCAAAAAAAGATTGGTTAGAAAATTGTAGCTCCTCTGCAATTTGGGCAATAGAAAGTTTTGGGTTTTCTAGTAATAAACGAGCCTCCATAATGACGGCATCATCAATTAATCGAGATGTTGTTTTTCCGGTAACTTCTTTTAAGACTTTAGATAAGTACCCTGTAGTGACATTAAGGGTATCTGCATAAAATTGTACCGTTCTTTCCTTTTTTACATTCTCTTCCAAAATATTCCAAAAGCGTAAGCCCAATTCTTCTTGCCTAGAAAGTTCTATTTTTAATTCTGGGTATTTCTTTTTAAAAATAGCTGCGTAATTATATAAAATAACTTCAAAAGTACTTCGAATCAAATCTACTTTAAACAAGGAGTCTTCCTTTAAACAATTGTAATGTTTTAATAGTTTGGCTAATGACTTTAGCAATTTTCCCTGTGTTGCAGTTAGCTTCAATTTTGGAATGGTGGTAGCTGTAAAAAAATCAAAACCATCGATTGCTGCTTTATTAAAAAAGTTATCGAAAATAAATTTTGCAGAAAAACTTATGGTAATAATCTTTAAATCGGGTCGTACCCCTACAATCTGGGTAACGGTTTTTAAAGGGTACGCAATACATTCGTTTTTCTTAACATTATAGGTAATAAGGTTTACGAGGATGTTTAATTCCCCCGCGACTACAAAAATTAGAGCGTAGTTGTTAGACCTAAAAGGGTATGTAATAGGAATTTCGCTTACTGGCTTTTTGGTAAAATGCACAAATAAATCTTCCGACTGGGGATCGTCTCCTAAAATTTCGACAAAATCACTTACCGAAAGCCTTTTTATTAAGTCCTCTTTCAATTTTCAAAGGTTTACCCAAAGATATACTAAAGTTTAAATAGAGTTGAGCAAACTCTCTATTTTACCTATAAATAACACAAAAAATTAGCGCCTGAATAAGGGAATGAATCTCCTAAATAAGTACAAAAAAACCGCTTAAATATACTTTAAGCGGTTATCTATTTTGATAAAAAAACTTATCCTTTTACACTGGCAAGCTTCGCTTGTTTAATGTTGTTTAATTTTAAATCTTGTAGCACATTTACTGCTTCTTCTACATATACATCTTTAGCTAATTGTTTGTGCCAACGGTTTCTTTTCTCTCTTAAAACAGAATCTTTAGTAAATAAAGCTTCTTCATATTTTAAAGATTTAAAAGTTAAATGAGAATCGTATTCCGATAAGTTTTTAAAGTATTCCGATTTCTCTTTATCTTTTGATTGCTCGGTCTTATACACCTCATAATTAAGAGATATTTCTGTTTCTTCTTGCTCTGCCTTTAACCATTTAGCATTCTCCTCTATTAACTTAATTTGAGGGTGCTTTGCCATACGTTTGGTACTACTCGCTACCGTTTTGTCATAATCTATATAACCATTCCAAGGTGTGTAGTCTGCAGGTGTAATTTTATCCCATTTTAAAGGGTTACTCTGATCTCTTTCTCCTAGATCTATATAGCTATACTTGTCTGGCACAACCACATCACTCTTAACGCCTTCTAACTGTGTAGAACCTCCGTTAATTCTGTAGAATTTTTGGGTAGTTAATTTAATAGCTCCCAAATCTCCATGCTCATTACTACGCACTATATTATCTAAAGGAATTACATTTTGTACGGTTCCTTTTCCAAAAGTTTGTTTGCTTCCTATTACAATTGCTCTTTTATAATCTTGCATTGCAGCAGCTAAAATTTCTGAAGCAGATGCAGACAACTCATTTACCAGAATAACTAATGGGCCACCCCATTGTATTCTTTCATCTTTATCATCATACACATCTTTACCTTCTCCACTAGAACGTACTTGTACAATTGGCCCATCTTTAATAAACAAACCGGCCATTTCTACAACCGTTTTTAAAGACCCTCCACCATTATCTCTTAAATCTATAATTAAACCTTCTGCTCCTTCTTCCTTTAAACGTTTTACTTCTTTAGCAACATCAGAGGCAGCATTCCTATTGCTGTAATCTTCAAAATCTACATAAAATTTAGGAAGATTAATAATTCCGAATTGTTGTTGTTCCTTAATAATATTAGCAGATTTAGCATACGATTCTTCTAGCTCTACTATATCTCTGGTTATAGAAATGACAGTATTAGAACCATCTACTTTACGCACGGTTAAATCTACTACAGTACCTTCTGGTCCCTTAATTAGTTTTATAGCATCATCTAATCGCATACCTGCAATATCTATAGGGTCTTCGCCATCTTGGCCTACTTTTATAATTTCATCGCCAACTTCTATTCTTTGGTCTCTCCAAACTGGACCTCCAGAAATAATTTCTACAATTTTAGCTCCTTCTGGCTTCTTTTGTAAACGGGCTCCGATACCTTCGAACTTACCAGACATACTAGTGTCAAATTTTTCTTTTTCTTCCGGAGCAAAGTAAAACGTATGCGGATCAAATTCATCTACAATACTATTAATGTATTGTGCAAACCAATCTTTTCGCTCTAAATCATCCACAAAACTAAAGAAGTCATCTAATGTAGTCTCTGTTGTTTTTCTTGCTGCTATTTCTGCTTCTTCTGCAGTTATTTTTTCATCGGCATGATCCTTACACTCTTTTTTACTTTTTGCATCACCATGATCGTCATGGTCATCATGCTTATGTCTTGACAGTTTAGAATCATAAGTGCCTAAAGTTGCATATTTTAATTGCTTTCTCCATCTTTCTTGCAACTCTTTTTTAGAAGACACAAAGGAAGCATCTTTATACTCAATACTTAAGGTTTCTTGTTTAGAATAATCAAAAGGTGTTTGTAATATTTCTTTATAAATTCCTTTAACATTATTCATACGCTCTACTAAACGAGCATATACTACATTGAAAAAAGTAATGTCGGTATTTTTAATTTGATCGTCTAACTGAAATTTATATTGTTCAAATTCTTCGATATCACTTTCTAAAAAGTATCGTTTGGTTGGATCTAGAATATCTATAAAATCCTCAAAAACGCGGACTGAAAAATCGTCATCAATAGCCTTGGGCTCGTAGTGTCCTTTTTCTAAAACATACGTAATTATATCTAACAACAATTTATCCTTGTCATCATTCTCAAATGTTTTATTGGTAAAACTGCATGAGGCTACAGCTACCATTAATACTGTTAAAACGTAGGCTAAATTCCTTTTCATAAATTCAAATATTTTTAAAGTTTTGCAATTTTTTAGTCTAGAAAAAACTGCAGATTATATACTTAAAATGGTATACAATTCCCTAAGATACTGAAAAAACCATGCCAGCAATATCTTACAGCAATAATTTTTTGTTAAACAAGGTAGGCGTCTTATCTTTTTTAAAAACGTATTTTTACTCCGTAAAGTATATGCTATGCCTAAACCTCTTATTCTTATAACCAATGACGATGGAATAACCGCACCGGGTTTGCGTACTTTGGTTACCTATATGTCTGCCATAGGCGATGTTGTGGTGGTCGCTCCCGATAGCCCACAATCTGGAATGGGGCATGCCATAACCCTCGACAGTACTTTGTATTCTAAGCGAATGAAAATAAATCCTTTAAGCGATTTACACGAAGAATATAGTTGCAGTGGCACGCCTGCTGATTGTATAAAAATGGCCTTACAAGAAATTTTAACTCGCAAGCCAGATATTTGTGTAAGTGGCATTAATCATGGGTCTAATTCGTCTATAAATGTTCTTTATTCTGGCACCATGAGTGCTGCAATAGAAGCAGGAATAGAAGGTGTACCTGCCATAGGTTTTTCTTTATGTGATTATTCTTGGGAAGCAGATTTTACTGCTGCAGAAGATTTTGTAAAAACTATTGTAACAGAAGCTATTACTAACGGAATACCCAAAGGAGTAGTCTTGAATGTAAATATACCTAAGCTCTCTAAAGAAGAAATAAAAGGAATAAAAATTTGTAGACAGGCAAAAGCAAATTGGAAAGAAAAATTTGATAAACGCACCAACCCAATGGGGAAAGATTATTACTGGCTTACAGGAGAATTTGAGCTTTTAGACAAAGGAGAAGATACAGATGAATGGGCTTTAGCTAATGGCTATATTTCGGTAGTGCCAACACAATTTGATTTAACCGCACACCATGCTATTGCAAACATTAATAATTGGAATTTAAATGAATAATAAAAAGGAAATTATAATTGGCTTTGGAGTAGGGATTATTGCTAATACCGTAGGTACACTTTTGTACATTTTAATTTTTTCTGAATTTGGAATTGTAGAAACCTATAATGCTGCCGTATCGCAAGGGCATGTAGGTAGCTTATTGGCATTAGGAGCAATCTTAAACTTAGCTGCTTTTTTTGGGTTTTTAAAAATAAAAAGAGACCAAAGGGCCCGTGGTGTTCTATTGGCAACCCTAATTACAGCATTAGCCATATTATATTATAAAATTTTTTAATGATGGTTGATGGTTGATGGTTGATGGTTGATGGTTGATGGTTGATGGTTGATGGTTGATGGTTGATGGTTGATGGTTGATGGTTGATGGTTGATGGTT
>NZ_JADGES010000035.1:0-2048 GCF_016744255.1 Maribacter sp. | reverse complement strand
TGATGGTTGATGGTTGATGGTTGATGGTTGATGGTTGATGGTTGATGGTTGATGGTTGATGGTTGATGGTTGATGGTTGATGGTTGATGGTTGATGGTTAGAAAGAACAAACATTTGAACCGAAAACACTATATAGAATGAGCTTTTTTTAACAAAAAGAAAAAGGCTAAAAAACAACCACCAACAGCTAAAAGCATTTAGACATTGTATATAAAAAATGAGAATGAAATATTATATTATTGCAGGTGAAGCTTCTGGCGATTTACATGGTTCCAATTTAATTAAAGCTCTGCTACGTAAAAATGCTGATATAGAGGTTAGATGTTGGGGTGGCGACTTAATGCAACAAGCCGGCGGAACCTTAGTAAAACATTATAAAGAAATGGCCTTTATGGGTTTTATAGAGGTGCTCACCAACCTGAATAAAATCTTCAAAAATATAGCTTTTTGTAAAGAAGACATACTTACACACCAACCCGATGCCCTTATATTTATTGACTATTCTGGTTTTAATTTACGCATTGCTAAATGGGCAAAAGCGCATAATTTTAAAACCAATTATTATATTTCTCCTCAAATTTGGGCCTCTAGAGAAGGGCGTATTGAAAAAATAAAAAGAGATATAGATAATATGTATGTTATTCTTCCTTTTGAGAAGGATTTCTACGAAAACAAACATAATTTTCCAGTACATTTTGTAGGCCACCCATTAATTGATGCTATAGAAAAAAGACCAAAAACGGAAGCTTTTGTTTTTAGATCAAAAAATAATTTAGACCCTAACAAGCCTTTAATTGCTCTACTACCCGGAAGCCGGAAACAAGAAGTACAAAAGATGCTTTCCGTTATGCTTTCCGTAACCGATTTTTTTAAAGAATATCAATTTGTAATTGCAGGAGCACCAAGTTTAGATTTAGATTTTTACCAACCCTATTTAAACCCGAACGTAACTTTTGTAAGCAATAAAACATACGATTTATTATCCCATTCTACCGCTGCTTTAGTTACCAGTGGAACCGCTACTTTAGAAACCGCTATTTTTAAAATTCCGCAAGTAGTTTGTTATAAAGCCAATTGGATATCTTACCAAATTGCCAAACGTATTATTACCCTAGAATTTATTTCTTTGGTTAATTTAATTTTGAAAAAAGAAGTGGTCAAAGAACTTATTCAGAACGATTTAAATACTAAAAATTTAAAAACGGAACTTCAAAAAATAGTTTCTGGTGATGCCCGCGAAAAACAACTACAAGGATACAAGCAATTAGAAAAAATGCTCGGTGGTCCAGGAGCAAGTGACAAAGTTGCCTCTTTACTTATAAAAAATAACTAACTTTAGAAACCTTAAGACACTATTGCTATATTAATGTTTCGAAAAATTATCCTTATTTTTTTTCTTCTTGTTCTCGGAAGCTGCGGCGTTTCTAAAAAAAGAACCGTTAAAAGCAAAGCCTATAAAGTTACTGTTGCCGGCACTCCTAAAGATACGGTAGTGGTTTCCGAAATACCCATTATAAAAATCCCTGAAAAAGAATTATCTAAAGCAGATGATATAATTAACACTGCCCTTACTTTTTCTGGAGTTCGTTACAAATATGGTGGTACTACAAAGAAAGGAATGGACTGTTCCGGATTACTCTATGTCTCTTTTGGGGCACATGACGTTCCTTTACCTAGAGTATCCTATGCAATGGCTAATGAAGGAAAACGCATACGACTAAGACAAGTAGCTAAAGGCGATTTACTCTTTTTTAAAACCAGTAGACGAGGCAAAAGAATAAACCATGTAGGTATGGTTGTTGCCGTAGAGAATGACGAAATCAAATTTATACATGCCTCTAGCTCTCGTGGTGTTATTGTTTCTTCTTTACAAGAAGGATACTGGAATTATGCTTTTATAAAAGCAACTAGAGTATTATAACTCGGCAACTAACCGTCTTGTATACGCCGTAAAAAAGTAATACTCTTCTTACTAAAATAAATATTACGTATTTTAGAAGCTATATACATAGCTATGTCTCTTTTAAAATTTGCATCCATTAAACTAA
>NZ_JADGES010000034.1 GCF_016744255.1 Maribacter sp. | reverse complement strand
TTTCGCCACAAAAATAAACTATGTTTTAGAGTTAAGCCAGTTATTGATTATTAAAGTTATTTTTATTTTTGAAAACCATGATGTTAATGGGTAAATAAGAGTACGGTAAGCCTCTGTTTTGTAAAGAAATTTTTTGGTATAATTCTGTAGTATAAAGGGTTTTTAAAAACGTATGGTTAATACGGGTTATAGTTATATTATTGAGTATAAATTGGTATACCAAAAAAAGTATCGTTCTAATATATAGGATGTTTTTTCTTTAGGAATGAGAGAAACATTGTTTTATTTGGCAGTCAAAGAACAGTTTAGTCAATACAAAGACCAGAAAAAACAAATTGGGTAATTTGTTTTTCAATTTCTAGGGGATCCATTTTTATAGGATACCCCGTATTCTTATCGTGGAGCCATCGTAGAGTAGATAAGAAAGTAAATGTGGCAATTTCTAAGTCTAATGACCGAAATACGCCTTGCTCCATGCCTTCTTTTATTACCGTTTTTACTTTGTTCTCATAGGTGTTTTTTTCGGCAATAAAAGTACTTAATTTAGGTTCTTTTAAGTTTCTCCATTCGTTAACCAAAAGAGCTAGTTCGTAAGGCTTTTTAACCATTAAGTCTATATGCGTTCGTATAATAAGCTTAAGTTTTTCTTCGGATGATATTTTAGAGTCAATAATAGTATCCATCGCAAAATGAAACTCGTTAGAGATTCCAAATAGATAGGTCTCTAAAAGGGACTGTTTAGAATCTATATAATTGTAAATATTGGCAACTTCACAATTTAAACTGCTTGCCAAATCTCTTATAGTGGTGGCTTTAAATCCCTTTTCATTAATCAATTTTAAAGACGTAGCTAAAAAGCGTTCTTTTTTCGTCATTTTACTCATGCCAAAAGTTTGCATACATTGGTTAAAGAGCTCAAAACTAAGAAAAAAGTTTGCAATTTTAGGTATTATGAATATATTTACATGAACAAGTGTTCATGTAAATATTAAATTATGCCATTATATCATACATTGGGTAAAATCCCAGCAAAGAGACATACGGTTTTTAAAAAGGAAGATGGAACCTTGCATTACGAGCAATTGTTTGGCACTATTGGTTTTGATGGAATGTCTTCTTTAATGTATCATTTGCATAGGCCAACTATGGTAAAAGAGGTTGGAGAGAGTATAGATTTAAGTCCCCAAGTAGCCCTGAAACACAACATAAAATCTAGACTATTAAAAGGGTTTGATGTTAGACCAGAGGACGATTTTTTAGATAGCCGAAAAGTAGTCTTGTTTAATAGCGATGTACATGTAAGTTTGGCTGCTCCTAGAAAATCTATGACGGAGTACTTTTATAAAAATACGGATGCCGATGAGATGTTATTTGTTCATAAAGGAAAGGGAGTTTTAAAAACCATGTTAGGAGATATCCCTTTTGAATATGGAGATTATATTATTATTCCTCGAGGTATGATATACCAAATTACGTTTGAAACAGAAAATAACAGGTTACTTATTGCGGAATCTTATGACCCAATTTATACCCCAAAAAGATATAGAAATTGGTTTGGTCAGCATTTAGAGCATTCTCCTTTTTGTGAGCGCGATTTTAAGTTGCCAGAAAATCTTAATCCTCAAGATGTATTGGGCGATTTTGTTATGAAGGTTAAAAAACAAGGGCAATTACACCATATGGTTTATGGATCACATCCTTTTGATATTGTAGGTTGGGATGGTTATAATTTTCCTTATGCCTTTTCTATTCATAATTTTGAACCCATTACAGGAAGAGTGCATCAACCACCACCAGTACACCAAACTTTTGAAACTAAAGCTTTTGTAATTTGTTCTTTTTGTCCGCGTTTGTATGATTACCACCCAGATGCAATTCCTGCGCCATATAATCATTCTAATATAGATTCTGATGAGGTTTTGTATTACGTAGACGGAGATTTTATGAGTAGAAACCATGTAGAACAAGGGCATATTTCTTTGCACCCAGCTGGGATACCACATGGTCCACACCCTGGAGCGTATGAGCGTAGTATAGGTCAAAAAGAAACAGGAGAATTGGCAGTAATGATAGATACTTTTAAACCCTTACAACTAACACAAACGGCATTAGATATTGATGACGGAACGTATTATCAATCTTGGTTAGAATAATAATACCACAAAAAACAACTACAACTATGATACATACTAATTGTTGGATAGATATTCCACAAAATTCAGATTTTTCAATACATAATATTCCATTTGGGATTTTTTCTACAACCAATCATACCCCAAGAGTTGGTATTGCTATCGGAAATCAAATATTAGATTTAGTAGCGGCCTCGGAACTTGGTATATTTAGTTCCTTAGATTTTAATCCGCATGTTTTTTCTAATACAACTCTAAATAGTTTTATTGCTTTAGGAAAGGAAATTACATCTGCAGTAAGAATATTAGTTCAGCAAGAGTTAACAAATGCAGATAGTGTATTAAAAGCAAATTATAATGTTTTTATTACGCAAAAACAGGCACAAATGCATTTGCCTGTTTTTGTGGGCGATTACACGGATTTTTACTCTAGTATAGAACATGCTACTAATGTTGGGACTATGTTTAGAGACCCAAAAAATGCACTAATGCCAAACTGGAAACATATTCCAGTTGGTTACCACGGAAGAGCATCTTCTATTGTGGTTAGTGGTGTAGATGTACATAGGCCAATGGGGCAAACCATGGCTCTAGATGCCACAGAACCAACCTATGGCCCTTCTAAAAGAGTAGATTTTGAATTGGAGATGGCTTATATTATTGGTAAAAAAACCACTCTAGGCGATACCGTAAAAGTTACCAATGCCGAAGAATATATTTTCGGAAAAGTTTTGTTTAATGATTGGTCTGCAAGAGATATCCAGAAATGGGAATATGTGCCTTTAGGCCCTTTCTTGGCAAAGAATTTTGCTTCCTCTATATCTCCATGGATTGTAACGATGGAAGCTTTAGAGCCTTATAAAGTTTCTGGTCCAGAACAGACACCTAAAGTATTACCTTATTTAGACTATACTGGGGAACGTAATTATGATATTGGATTAGAAGTAGCTATACAACCAGAAAACGAAGAAGAAACGGTAGTTAGTAACTCCAATTTTAAATATATGTATTGGAATATGGCACAACAGTTAGCGCACCATACGATGAACGGTTGCAACATAAATGTTGGAGATATGATGGGCTCTGGAACCATAAGTGGAAAATCTAAAGATAGTTATGGTTCTATGTTGGAGCTTTCTTGGGCGGGAAAAAAGCCATTAAAACTTAAAGATGGTTCAGAACGCACTTTTATAGCCGATAATGACACTGTTATTATGCGTGGATTCTGTGAAAAGGACGGAAAAAGAGTAGGTTTCGGAGAAGTAAAAACGAAATTATTACCAGTAAAAAAATAATATGGCAACACATACTTTAGATCCACAAGAAATAGAAATTACACAATTGCATGGATTATTATTGTCTGCGGTAGCTCCAAGACCAATTGCTTTTGCAAGTACAGTAGATGGCGAAGGAAATATTAATTTAAGTCCCTTTAGTTTTTTTAATGTATTTAGTGCAAATCCACCTATATTAATTTTCTCACCTGCAAGAAGGGTTAGGGACAATACTACAAAGCATACTTTAGAAAATGTTCTAGAAACTAAAGAGGTAGTTATCAATACAGTTAATTTTCCAATGGTAGAGCAAATGTCTCTAGCAAGTACAGAATATGGTAAGGGAGTAAATGAATTTAAAAAGGCTGGCTTAACACCTATATCTTCTATAAAAGTAAAGGCTCCAAGAGTAAAAGAATCTCCGGTATCTTTTGAATGTATAGTAGAGAATGTAATAGCAATGGGAGATGAAGGAGGAGCTGGAAATTTAGTAATTGCGAAAGTGGTTTTAATTCATGTAGAGGATTCATATACAGATGAGAAGGGGAAACTCGATACCACAAAGTTAGATATGGTAGCAAGAATGGGAGAAAGCTGGTATACTAGAGCCAATGAAGCCTCCTTATTTGAAATTCCAAAACCAATTTTTACACAAGGAATTGGGGTAGATAAATTACCTTCTCATATCAGCGATAGTGAAATACTTACAGGAAATAACTTAGGAAGATTGGGTAACGTAGAAAAAATACCTTCCGAAAAAGAAATAACTCAATTTGTAGAATCAGATGGCGCATTACGAAAGATGGTTGCCGATAAAGATATTTATGCGTTGCACTGTCGTATCCGAATTTATATAAAAGAAGAAAATATAACAGATGCCATTTTAGCTACTTTTTCTATAAAGTAGATTTTAGAGATTAAAAAAATAACAACAAAAACTAGTAAAAATGTCACATACATTAAAAGGGGCTAAAGATTTTATGCCCATTAACGGAACCGATTATTTGGAACTTTATGTAAGTAATGCCAAGCAAGCTGCTCATTATTACAAATCTGCTTTTGGGTTTAAGTCATTAGCATATAGAGGTTTAGAGACTGGGAGTAAAGAGTTAGAATCTTATGTAGTTGTCCAAGATAAAATACGTTTGGTTTTAACTTCCCCATTAAAGAGTGGAACAGAAGTAGGGAAACATATCGATAAACATGGAGATGGGGTAAAGGTTACTGCTCTTTGGGTAGATGATGCTACCTATGCATATAATGAGGCTATAAAGAGAGGAGCTACGCATTATATGAAACCTGTTACAGAGGAAGATGAAAAAGGAACTGTTGTTCGTTCTGGTATTTATTCTTATGGAGAGGTGGTGCATATTTTTGTAGAACGTAAAAATTATAATGGCGTGTTTTTACCAGGATTTATTTCTTGGGAAACTCCTAATTACAATCCAGATGCGGTAGGTCTTAAATATGTAGACCACATGGTAGGGAATGTAGCTTTAGGACAAATGAATCATTGGGTAAAATTTTATGAAGAGGTAATGGGCTTTACCCAAATAATGTCTTTTGATGATAATGATATTTCTACAGAATTTACCGCTTTAATGAGTAAAGTAATGAGCTCTGGCGACGGTAGAATTAAATTTCCTATCAATGAACCAGCACCTGGATTAAAAAAATCGCAAGTAGATGAGTACTTAGAATTTTATGAAGGCGAAGGGGTGCAGCATATTGCAGTAGCAACGGATAATATTATAAAAACAGTAACGGAGTTACAGGATAGAGGAGTAGAGTTTTTAAAAGTTCCAGATTCTTATTATGATGTGCTTACAGATAGAGTGGGTAAGATTGATGAGGATATCGAGGCTTTGCGACCTTTAGGAATTTTAGTAGACCGGGATGATGAAGGGTACTTACTTCAGATATTCACGAAAACCGTACAAGCCAGGCCTACTATGTTCTTCGAAATAATACAACGTAAAGGAGCCACTTCTTTTGGAAAAGGAAATTTTAAAGCTTTGTTCGAAGCTTTAGAAAGAGAACAAGAATTGAGAGGAACTTTATAAGATTTTCTCTTTACTGTAAAGCCCTAGTATTTATTTAGATATTAGGGCTTTTTTGTTGTTGATAACCTCACAGATTCTTAACAAACATTTACCTTTCTTTAGCCATGTTATTTAATACTTTTGGGAGTATATTTTGAAAAAATTATAAAGTAATAATATGAAAGATTTAATAGGGAAAGTAGCATATATAACAGGAGGTTCTAAAGGAATAGGATTTGGAGTAGCAAAAAAACTAATCGCCGCAGGAATGAAAGTTGCGATTAGTGGGCGTACTTTAAAAACAGTAGAAAAAGCAGCAGAGTATTTGGGTAATGAAGAACAGGTTTTGGCTTTATCTTCTGATGTTACTAAAATAGAAGATGAGCAAGCTGCTATTGCCAAAATTAAGGAGAAATGGGGGCAAGTAGATGTAGTATTGGCAAATGCTGGTGTTGGTCATTTTATGCCCATAGACCAAATGTCTAGCGATGATTGGCATGCTATGGTAGACACCAATTTAAATGGCGTATTCCATACTCTAAAAGCTTCTGTAGAGGCATTGAAAAAGTCTAAAGGGTATTATATTACTTTGGCTAGTTTAGCGGGTACCAATTTTTTTGCTACTGCGGCAGGTTATAATGCTACTAAATTTGGAGTAGTTGGCTTTACGCAAGCTGCAATGTTAGATTTACGCCAATATGATATAAAAGTATCTACCATAATGCCTGGTTCTGTGGCATCTCATTTTAATAACCATGAGCCATCAGAGGCAGATAATTGGAAAATACAACCAGAAGACATAGGAGAATTGGTACTAGATTTGCTTAAAATGCACCCAAGGACATTACCAAGTAAAATTGAGGTAAGGCCAACAAGACCAGATAAAAAATAGCGCTAAACTTCTTTTTCTATAAAAGGAGAATCGGGATTACATATTTCTAAAATAAGTTGCTTTAGTTCTGTGGAAAATAGGGCTAAAGTTTCTTGGTTTATAATACTATCTTTAGGAGCTTTTCTGGCTCCTTCTTGATATGCAAATTTTAACAAACCAGCATTAAGATTTTTAAAAGTCAATATACCAGCCTGTATTTCGGATATCGGATTATTAGAGTTGTACATAATACTATAGCATAAGAGTTGAAACGCTTTACTAAACGAATATTCCGTAGCTATATCTCCCCAATTTTTAATGGTAACATTTTTGGATTCTACACGACCAGTTTTATAGTCAATAATCCTTAATAATCCATTTTCTTCATCAATACGATCAAGTTTCCCTTTTAGAATTACGGGGTAGTCTAACTCTGGAAAATGGAGCGTAATATGTAACTTTTTTTCTAGTCCAATTATTCTAATGGCACTTTGTTTTAGTTGGATAATTTCTAGGTCTATAAACCTTTCTATATATCTAATAATTACGTTATAGGCTATTAAGTTTTTCCCTTGCGTAATATCTCCTTCAGAATACGTTCTTGCAAAGTGTTTTTTTACTAAAGTTGGAATTTGTTTTTTAGTAGCCTTAAGCGTTTCAGTATCTAATAATTTACCAATAAATGGAGTATATAAATCTTCCAAAGTATCATGAACAATAGTGCCAAAAGTATTTGCTGCAACTGTTTCTTCAACCGCTAAAGCATCTTCTATTTTTAATAAATTACGTTTGTAAAAATCAATAGGATTACGAATATAGTTACTTAAAGATGTTGGTGAAAAACCGGTAGTTGCATGTTGCTTTATAAGTTCTAATAAACCGGCATCCTTCTCTATTTTTTCTAGGGTTTTTACATGCGGTATAATTATAGGGGTTGCAACTTTTTCCTCTATATCTTTTATCCTATTTTCATCTGTGAGTAATTGGGTAATTAATCTGCTTTTTTCACCGCCTTCTAATACATCGGGCTCTGTATTGTAAATTAAATACACATTTTTGGCACGTTGTAATAAGCGATAAAAATGATAGGTATAAACAGCATCTTTCTCTTTGTAAGTAGGAAGACCGTGATTAATTTTTAAATCAAACGGAATAAAAGAATTATTCGATTTTCCTGAAGGTAATATTCCTTCATTGACAGAAGTAATAATTACAGTTTCAAAATCTAGATTACGACTTTCTAGCATTCCCATAATTTGAAGCCCTTCAATAGGGTCTCCTTTAAAATCTAAAGTTTCAGAAGAAAGTAGCTCCTTGTAAAGGCTCAGGAGAGATTTTAAATCATTTACATAGTTATATTCTAGCAACAGAGTGTTAAGTTGATTAAATAAGCTATTGAAGCGATATAGATATTCTAGGCCTAAAAAATTATTTTGATTGGTGTATATCTCTTTTAGTTTAGATATAATGCTCAAGCATTTTTCAATGAATGCAGTTGGTGTAAAAGTTAACTCTGTAAAAAGTTCAGAAATATTTATATTCTCTGGAGCTAAAGTTTTAATTTTTGATGTAGAAATGTAAGACCAATTTTTAGTCTTTATAGTCGTGCTGATTTTAGAACAACAATCTTTTTCTTTATCATTAATAAGGGTTGTAGTAGTAGGGTGTGATATAAAAGATAATAAGGTGGAATAGAACCATCCTTTAGAATTGGAGCCAATATATAATTCGAAAAAGGAATTAAAAAAACTAGCTAGTGTTGTTTTTTCTAGAGCATAACCCATAGTAATATTAATAGCATCTATTTCTTTAGGAATAGAGTTAATAATAGGGTTTAGTAAGGTTTCATCTGCTAGAATTACTGCTGTATTTTTAATGGAACCTGGCGATTCTATTTTTATTTGCTTCAATAGATTGCCAACGTACTTAGCCTGCGAAATGTTTTTGGGCGCTCCAATGATTTCTATTTTTTTAGGAGATATATAGTAATTACTAATTCCTTTAAAATCATAGGTCTTAAAATAATTCCATTTTTTTTTATGATTTCTTAGAAACAGGCTTGCATCATGTATGGAATCTTCCATAAAGTAACTATCAATATCCCAATAGATATCAGAATTATGATGCTCTAAAATATGCCGTATTATTTGGCTTTCGGAAGCGTTAAGGGCATTGAACCCAAGGAAAACAAAAATCTTATCTTGTTTTGTGGTAAGATATTCTGTAAGTTTTTCACAAGCCGTTCTATAGACTAATCCTTGGTGTCCTTTGTTGTTTTTAAGTAAGGATTTTTTAAAGGTCTGGTATATGGCATCTAAGTTATTCCAAAAATTTAGATAGTCCTCCATCATTTGTGTTTTGGGAGCTTCTGGAGACCAATGGCTAATTTCTTGTATAGCGGATAGGTTAGAAAATAAATCTTTAGTTTGGATTAGATACCTGTCTATTTCGTTAAAATCTTGTAAAAGTGTTTGTCCCCATTTAGAAAAGGAATAGAATGTTTCTACTTCTTTTGGTTTACTTTGTAGATAGGTGTCGTAGAGTTCAAAAAGCTGTTCTAAATTAGAGGCATAGGATAAACCAGAAACCTCTTCTATAAAACTTTCAATACTTAGTATATCTGGAGAAAATGCTGTTTGAGTAGTTTTTTTAGCGATAGAATTTCTAAGAAAAGTCCCTGCTCTTTTGCTAGGAAGAATAAAAACATGATTACTTAACGTATCCTGATTTTGTAATATTAAATCTAATGTTTCTTCTAAAAATCCTTTCATTTTTAAATATAAAAAAAGCTCCGCAATTGCGGAGCTTTTAATTTATTAAGATTAAATCTTCTTATTTTACTAAGTTGATTTCAACTCTTCTGTTTGATTTTCTACCAGCTCTAGTATTGTTAGTAGCGATAGGCTTGTCTTCACCGTATCCGATAGCAGTTAATCTATCAGCACCAATTCCTTTTTCAATTAAGAAAGCACGAACTGAAGTAGCTCTAGAATCAGATAATTTTTGGTTTAATTTAGCACTACCTACACTATCCGTATGACCTTCAACTGTAAATTTAGCATTTGGATATTCAGCTAAAATTGTGATAATATCAACCATTACAGAAGTAGATGCTGCTTTGATAGAAGATTTACCAGTATCAAATAAGATAGTTCTAGCGTAATCATTTAATTTCTTTTGAACTTCTTCAGTAACTTCAGGACAACCATTGTTAGCAACAGTACCAGCAACATCTGGACAAGCATCATCTTTATCTAGAACACTGTCTCCGTCTTTATCAGCCCAAGGACAACCTTTGTTTTCAGCAGGACCAGCTTCATTAGCACAAGCATCATCTTTATCAGCAACACCATCACCATCAGCATCTGGACAACCAGCTAAAGCAGCTAAACCAGCAACATCAGCACAAGCATCATCTTTATCAGCAACACCGTCACCATCAGAATCAGGACATCCATTCATTTCTTTAGTACCAGCAGCATTAGGACAAGCATCTTTGCTGTCTTCAATACCATCGCCATCAGCATCAGGACAACCATTGAAAGCTTCTAAACCAGCAACTTCTGGACAAGCATCGTCTTTGTCATAAACACCATCACCATCTGTATCCGTACCACCAAATTTGATAGCTAAACCAGCCATGTGTTGCCAGTGAGATACTAAGTAATCTTCAAAAGAATGCTTATAAGAAGTTTGTATTGTAAGACCAATGTTTTCAGTGAACCAAAAGTTAACACCTACACCACCGTTAGCAGTACCTGCTCCGATTTCATCAATCCAAGTATAACCACCACCGAATTCAGCGAAAGGATCAATTGCAGTATTTTTTAAGAAGTTATACTTAATTGTACCGTCTAAACCATAGTGAGATATATCATCTACGCTAGTATCTCCCCATTTGCTAATTTTATTTAATGAACCTTTAGCTCCAACAGAAAAACCGCCACCTACATTCTTAGAAACTCCAACATAAGAAATTGAAGGAAGAATGTTCCAGTGATCATTTGCATTGAATAATTCATTTCCGAAAGAACTGTTTGGAAAATCGCCAGTTGGATATACGTCAATCGCATTAACCCCAAAACTAACCTGCCATGGGTTATTTTCGTCTTGAGCTTGTATGTTGTTAAAACCTACAACAAGTAGAGCAACAACTAATAATTTGCTAAGATGTTTCATGTTTAAATTTTTAAGTTTAAGTGTTTATTAAGTGCAAATGTAAGTTGTTAAATATTATTAACAAAATACATAACCTATTTTTTTTTAACACGTTTTACGGAAGAAAACCTCCTGTTTATCGAGTTTTAAGTAGTTTTTTCACCTTTGATGAAGAAATAATCCTTGTCAGATTTTACTTTAAAAGGAATTATTCTAAATAAATTCAGTGGTTATTAGATCATTTATGTACACAATAATTTTGTTTTGTACAAAATATCCCATGTTTGTTAATGCATCTGCATAAGAAAATAGTTGTTCATAATAACGGGGGTCTCTTTTCCCTGTTTTATAATCTATAATAGTTGCTTCCTTATTTAAGATTACTATTCTGTCTGGTCGTAGTATTTCCCCTTTAGATGTAATTATATCTTTTTCATTATATATGGTTACGTTATCCTTATAATATATGTGTAGGTCTGGATGGTTTATTATGTTTTTTATTTTGGTCTTTAAAATGGATACATCTTTTATATTAATTTCCCCTGAAGATAAAGCTTTAGACAGAGCGTAATCTATATTTTTTTCAGTAGAAATATGGCTTAATATGTTATGCAGTATGTTTCCTTTATTTATCGCCTGCTCTCTATCCGTGTCCCATAGCATTCCAGATTTTGTTATAATGCTAAATCCTGGTCTATCCTTTTCACTATAATTATAGGTGATGTCTGTTTGGTTTTTATTGCTTATTGTTTTTTGAGAGTCGGCCTCTAAAGTGCCAAAAGTGTATAAAGATTGTTCTATGTTCCAAAGGTTTTTATATTTTAAAAAGGCAATAAACATTCCAGAATAGGTTGTTTCTTTATGCTCCCCTTTTTTATTTAGGTCTTTTTTGGTTATTATATATAGACCTTTTACTGCCCTTGTTAATGCTACATATATTACATTGAAAGCATCTAACTCTAATTTGTATTCTTCGTCATTATATAATACTTCTGCGGTTTTTCCGTAATGTATTACTTCTTGTTTTTTACTAATTAAGAGTTCTTTAAAATTTGGAGATATTCCTGGGTTTATCGGTAACCATAGTTTTGGGTCAATTTGTTCTTTAAAACTAGAATTAGCAAAAGGGAATATTACTATTTTAAATTCTAATCCTTTTGCCTTATGTACCGTCATAATCTGTACGGCATTCATGGTTTCGGGAGCACTTATACTTAAACTATCTTCTTTTTTATCCCAATAATTTAAAAATGTTTGTAAATCAGCGCCACTATTTTGTTCCACTTCCAAGGCTATATCTAAAAAATATGTGATGTAAGCATTAGAACTATCCGCGAGTTTAAATTGTTTGATTGCTTTTTCTATAGTATCAAAAACAGACAATTGTTCTATTAATTTGCGATCGTAACTGTATTCGGTACTTAATAGTACATCTAACTGTTTTAAATTATCTGCTATATATGTATGCTTGTTTGTATTATTCCTGGCCAAATAACGGAGTATTTGGTAGTTGTTTTCTAAATCATTTGGCAGGAGACTATACCTTAATAGATGAACTAAGAATTTTACTTTAGGGCTATTTTTAAGTAATAAGCTTTCCGATGAAATAATAGGAACTTTATTCTGCATTAGAAAATTAGCAATAACGACGCCTTGTTTTCTTTTACGAATAATAATGCAAATATCTTTATAAGAATAATTTTGTGCTCTTACTTGTTCAATGGTCTTTAAAACCTCTGTGCAGTAGTCTTCGTCCGTACTATTTTCGTTTTCTAAAAAAGAAAGGGAAACCACCCCGCCTTTTTTGGTATTGGCTCCCTGATTATTTCCTTGTATATAGAGTTCTTTATAGGTATTATTATTTAATAAGGAACTGGTACAGGTAAAGAACTCATTGTTAAAATTAATAACTTCCTCATAGCTACGATAATTATCTGGTAAATTATTTATGGTTGGTGGAACGGCAAATGGGTTAGTATTCTTATTTACTAAATCTAAAAATTGCTCCGCTTTTCCGCCTCTCCATCTATAAATGGATTGCTTAACATCTCCTACCAAGAATAAAGACCCAGTTTGTCCTATAAGGTTTTCACTTTCTAAAGCATTACTAATTAAAGGAGTAAGATTGTTCCATTGCATTTCCGAGGTGTCTTGGAATTCATCAATAAAATAATGGCGGTATTTTTCTCCTAACCTTTCATAGATAAAAGGTGCTGGTTGGTTCTTTATTTCATTAGAGATTATAGTATTAAATTCTGATATGGATAATTGGTCTTTTTCTTTTTGAATGTTTTTTATTTCATGCTGTATAGCGTTTAAAACGGTTAAAGGCACTAAGTTTTGGTATGCATTTTTAAGGAAAGACCTATGGTATAAAAGAGCTTTTATAGTAGTATAATATTGCAATAATTCTGGTGCGAGCTCTTCCGTAGAAATAGAAACCGTTGCTTTTACAATTTTATTATCAATTAGGTTTTGCTCTAATTTGTTTGCGTAGAGCTTAGTTGTGTCATAGTTGCCTTCTGTTATTTTTACAAAATGGTTAGGGAGTGTTTTATATGGAAAATCGCTATACTCTAAACCTGTTTTATTAATTAGTTCTAATGTTTCGGCGGCTAATTTGGTAGCATTCTGTTCTATGGTACTTATTTCAATTTTTAATGTTTTTTTTAAATCTAAAAAAGCATCTAAACTTATATCGCTTATTTGTTTTAAATGAGGGACATGGTTTTCATTAAAAAGTAGTTTTCCTATTTTGTTTAGATCAATAGCAATATCCCAGCTTTTGTCATCATCAATTTTTTCAAGAGCAAAATCTAATAATACTTGGGTTAGTTTGTCATTGGTACCTGCTTTATTGATTAATGCAGAAACAGCTTCGTCTAATAATAGATTGGTATCTAAAACCACCTCAAAATTTTGGGGTAATTTTAAATCTTTAGCGAATGTTCGTATAAGTCTATGGGTAAATTTATCAATCGTGGAAATATCAAAAAAAGCATAATTATGCAATATTTCTTTTAATGTTCGTTTACTTTTTTTCTGTAAGGAAGTAGCATCTAAATGAAGTTCTTTCATTATATCTAAGAACATGGAAGATGCTTCTGCTTTAGAAGGGGTTTTACTAAACTCGAACAGGCTATCAATAATACGGTGCTTCATTTCATTTACCGCTTTATTGGTAAATGTTATAGCAAGTATTTGTTTAAAACTATGCGTAGAAGATAAAACTGTTTTAATGTATTCTTTGGAGAGAACATACGTTTTTCCCGATCCTGCTGAGGCGCTGTATATTTTAAATGGAACTTCTTGCAATGTCTTTTAATTGCAAAATACGAAATATTGCAATGTTCTTAACAAAGAAATAATTGAATGTGATTGTTAAATACTGTAAATTTGATATGCAAAACTAATATATAAATACACAGAAATTATGGCTTTTGAATTACCAAAATTACCATACGCATATGATGCGTTAGAACCACATATTGATGCAAGAACTATGGAAATACACCATACAAAGCACCATAACGGATATACAACTAAATTAAATGGCGCTATTGCTGGTACAGAATTAGAAGGAAAATCTATAGAAGATATTCTTGCTAATTTAGACATGTCCAATGGAGCTGTAAGAAATAATGGAGGAGGTTTTTATAACCATTCTTTATTTTGGGAAATTTTATCTCCAACTGGAGGAGGAGAGCCTTCAGGAGAATTATTAGAAGCTATTAATGCTACTTATGGCTCTTTCGAAGAATTTAAAAATACATTTAGTACTGCTGCCGGAACTAGATTTGGCTCTGGATGGGCTTGGTTATGTGTTCATAAAGGTGGTAAAGTGGAAGTTTGTTCTACGCCAAACCAAGATAATCCACTTATGCCAGAATCTGGTTGTAGTGGCTTTCCTATTTTAGGTTTAGATGTTTGGGAACATGCTTATTACTTAAACTACCAAAACAGAAGGCCAGATTACATTAATGCTTTTTTTAGTATTATCAATTGGGATAAGGTTTCCGAGTTGTATGCTGCTAATAGATAACATCTAAGTACTATTTAGTACTGTATTAAAAAACCACCTTGTTTTAACAAGGTGGTTTTTTGTTTTTATTATATAGAAAAGGGCGGAGAAGTCTCCACCCTTTTCGTCCCAAATCTTACCATAAACTTAACCTACTTATGCTATGGCGAAACTAAATTACTGGTATTGTGGGAAATAAAAAAGGAATTTTGTGAAATTTTATATAATAAGTTAAAAACAACTTAGTTAGAATTTCGATAAAAAGAAGGGTAAATCTTGTTAAATGTCTGATTGTCAGCAATAAAAAAGGCAGAGTATAACCCTGCCTTTTTTCCCCAAATCTTACCATGAACTTAACCTACTTATGCTATGGTTCTTCAAAAGTAAGGTAAATGAGTGTTTGTGTAAAAGGTATTGGATGAATGTACTGTAACTTTAGTTAAAGTGTTGTTTGGTGTCTTTGGTTGAAAAGATTTATAAGATATATGAGAAATTACTATTTACAGAATGTATAAAAAAATAAAAGACGGAACAATGTTCCGTCTTTTCCCCAAATCTTACCATGAACTTAACCTACTTATGCTATGGTTCTTCAAAAGTAGGGTAAAGAAGTGTTTGCGTAAAAGGTATTGGATGAATGTACTGTAACTTTAGTTAAAGTGTTGTTTGGCATCTTTGGAAGGTAATATTTATAAGATATGTGAGAAATTACTATTTACAGAATGTATAAAAAAATAAAAGACGGAACATTGTTCCGTCTTTTCCCCAAATCTTACCATGAACTTAACCTACTTATGCTATGGTTCTTCAAAAGTAAGGTAAAGAAGTGTTCGTGTAAAAGGTATTGGATGAATGTACTGTAACTTTAGTTAAAGTGTTGTTTGGTGTCTTTGGGGGGTAATTATTATTTGTAGAATGTATGAAAAATAAAAGACGGAACAATGTTCCGTCTTTTCCCCAAATCTTACCATGAACTTAACCTACTTATGCTATGGCAAGTCTAAAATAGCTTTGTGTATTACCATTAAGACTATAACGCCGTTGAAAAGTGTATTTTATCGATGAAATGCGCTCAAATATGCATTTCATCGATAAAATACTTAATAAGCTCTTTCGTTTTTCCCTTCGTAAAAGTTTATAAATGCTTTGTTTACAACTCTATTACCTCCTGGTGTGGGGTAATTTCCTGTGAAATACCAATCTCCTAGATTTTTTGGACAAGCTTTGTGTAGATTCTCTATATTCTGATAAATAATTTGAACTTCAGCTTTGATATCCTTAGAAATAAGGAGTTCTCCAATTTTAATTGAAATTTGTTCCGCGGTAAAAGGCTTGTAGAATTCTTTTACATAATTAATGACATCCTTATCGTCTGTAGATAATTGATTTTTACATTTCTTATATATTTCTTCCACAAGATCCATGGAGTTATTGTCCTTATGTAAATCTAAAGCAGCTCTAAAAGCTATAAAATCCTCTAGTTTAGCCATATCTATTCCATAACAATCTGGGTATCTAATTTGCGGCGCTGAGGAAACAACAATTATTTTTTTAGGTTCTAAGCGATCTAAAATTTTAAGGATACTCTTTTTAAGCGTGGTTCCGCGAACAATACTATCATCTATAATAACAAGATTATCTCCTTTGTCTACTGAACCATAAGAGATGTCGTATACATGCGCTACTAAATCATCCCTACTACTGTCTTGCGTAATGAAGGTTCTTAGTTTGGCATCTTTAATTGCAACTTTCTCTATCCTAGGGCGAATTTTTAATATTTCATGTAGTTCTTCACTAGTAATTTTAGAACCTATAGAAAGAATTTGCTCTTCTTTTTTCTTATTTAAATAGTTTTGAGCCTCTTTAACCATACCAAAGAAAGAAGTTTCTGCAGTATTAGGAATATAAGAGAAAACTGTTTTCTTAATATCATGATCTATAGCATCAAGTATTTTGGGAAAAAGTAATTTACCAAGCTCTTTTCTTTCTTGGTATATTTCTTTGTCACTTCCTCTAGAGAAATATATACGTTCAAATGAGCACGCTTTTCTTTCTGTAGGTTCTAATATTTCTTTAATAGAAGTACTGCCGCTTTTCTTTATTATAAGAGCGTGTCCAGGGTCTATTTCATGTACAGATTCGTAAGGAACATTAAAAACAGTTTGTATAACAGGTCTTTCGGATGCTACAACTACAACTTCATCATCTTGATAATAGTATGCTGGTCGAATTCCTCCCGGATCTCTTAGTACAAAAGCATCTCCGTGCCCTAATAGCCCTGCCATTGCATAGCCACCATCAAAATTCTTAGCAGCACGTTTAAGGATTTTAGATACTTTTAAACGTTCTGCAATTAATTTGGAAGCTTCTCTTTTTGTGTACCCTTCTTTTTTAATCTGTTTATAGAGTTTGGCAACGGCATCATCTAAGAAATGACCAATTTTTTCCATTACAGTAACAGTGTCTGCCATTTCTTTTGGATGTTGACCTATCTGCACAAGATTATCAAAAAGCTCGTGAACGTTAGTCATATTAAAATTACCAGCAACAATAAGGTTGCGGTGCATCCAGTTATTTTGTCTTAAAAAAGGGTGAACACTTTCTATGCTATTCTTACCAAAGGTACCATAACGAACATGTCCTAATAATAATTCTCCTAGATAAGGGATGTTCTTTTTTTGTAGGTCTACATTGTCAATATATTCTGGATTTTCTGCAAAAGCAGTATTAATCCTTTTATTGATTTGCGCAAAAATATCTTGTATAGGTTGTTGTTCTGCCGAACGAACCCTACTCATATATCTTTCCCCTGCATCCATATCTAACTTTATACTGGCTAAACCTGCACCGTCTTGTCCACGATTGTGCTGTTTTTCCATCATTAGATACATTTTATTTACACCATAAAATGCAGTGCCATATTTTTCCTTATAATATTCTAGGGGTTTTAGTAGTCGTATTACAGAAATTCCGCATTCATGTTTAATGGCATCACTCATTACTTTGTAGTTGTATTAAAAAAGCCCCAAATTTTGGGGCGTTAGATTATTATAATTCGATGTCAAATTGTGTTAATGTCTTAAATTGATGAAGTCTTTTATTTACTTCCTCTCTTTGTAAGTTTTCCATCCTTTCGGTTCCAAATTTCTCTACGGAGAAAGAAGCAAGGTTAGAGCCTTGTATTACAGCATTCTTTAAGTTATTAAAGCTCGAGTTTTTAGTCGCAGCTAAATATCCTGCAAATCCACCAGCAAAAGTGTCTCCGGCTCCAGTGGGATCAAAAACGTCTTCAAGAGGTAAGGCAGGCGCAAAGAAAATTTTATCTTCATGGAATAATAAAGCACCGTGCTCTCCTTTCTTAATTACCAAATGTTTAGGACCCATTTTAAGAATACTACTTGCGGCTTTTACCAAAGAATATTCACCAGTTAATTGCCTGGCTTCCTCATCATTAATAGTTAAAATGTCTATTTCTTTAATTACTTGCTTTAATTCTTCCAGCGCACTATCCATCCAGAAATTCATAGTGTCTAGAATGATAAGGTCTGGCTTTTTGTCCATTTGTTTAATGACACTCATTTGTACGCTAGGGTGTAAATTTCCTAACATAACAACATTGGCATCTTTAAAATTTTCAGGAACTAAAGGGTTAAAATCTGCTAATACATTTAACTCCGTAGTAATTGTATCTCTAGAGTTTAGGTCGTTATGGTATTTTCCTTCCCAGAAAAAGGTTTTACCCCCTTTAACTATTTCTAAAGAAGAAAGGTCTATATTTTTAGATTTAAGAAGATTTAAGTATTCTTCAGGAAAGTCTTCTCCTACAACAGAAATTATAGCGGACTCTAGATCAAATTGAGATGCTGCTAAACCAATGAAAGTTGCTGCTCCACCTAATATTTTATCTGTTTTTCCAAAAGGAGTTTCAATGGCATCAAAGGCAACGGTGCCTACTATTAATAATTTACCCATTATAAAAATAATTAAGCTGCAAATATACGGCTTTGAAAAACGAAAAGCAGCAACCAATTATGGCAAATAGAATTATTAATTTGTTAAAAAATAATTGGGGATTGCTATTTGCGACCAAAATCAGCAGGAATTTCTCCCCAAGCTTTGGTTTCCCATTTTACAATGACGGTATGGTAAGAGTTAGTTTGCAACCAATCTGTGGCTCGTTTAATCAAAATGAAGATGTCTTCGTTTTTTTTACTTGGTTTTAGTTTGGTGTTGCATTTTTTTTTTCGAACCCAACTCATGGCAGTTCTAGAATCAGTATAAAGAATTCTATCGCTATTATGTTTTTTTAAAAACGCTAATCCATGTACTAATGCTAGAAATTCGCCAATATTATTTGTTCCTTGTTTAAAGGGGCCTTGATAAAATAATTTTTTTCCAGTTTTTGTGTCTACTCCTTGGTATTCCATTATGCCAGGGTTTCCGCTAGAAGCTGCATCTACAGAAATAGAATTATAATTAGGAGAGCCGTATGTAGCTAATTCCTCTTTAGATAGTTTTGTTTTATTTGGTTTCTGACCTTTGTAGTCATTATAACTACCGTTGAATGCAGTTTTGGCCAATGTTAAAGATTCGAAAGATTTATATTGCGCTCCTTTATAACCATTAATAGCTATTTTGCATTCCTTCCAACTAGTATAAATACCAGGTTTTACCCCTTGCCATACTACATAAAATTTCTTTTTCCCTGCCATTATTGTGTTAAAAGTAGTTTTTCTATGACCTTCGGAAAGTACTCATATTCTAAATTATGTACTTTTTTTGCTATTTCTTCAGAGGTATCCTTGCTGTAAACCTCCACTTTTTCTTGCTGTATTATAGCACCTTCATCATAATTTTCATTCACATAATGTATGGTAATGCCTGTTTCTGTTTCTTTATTTTCCTTAACTGCAGTATGTACATTATCTCCATACATTCCTTTTCCACCATATTTTGGTAGTAGAGCAGGGTGAATATTTATAATTTTTCTAGGAAAAGTTTTTATAATATTTTCAGGAATTTTCCACAAGAAACCAGCAAGAACAATTAAATCTGGGTCAAACGATTCTAATACTTTTAATACAGCATCTGTCTTGGTAAATGCATTTTTGTTAAAGTATAGTGCGCTGATATTTAATCTATTACAACGATCTATAACTTTGGCATCCCTTTTGTTAGTAAGTACACAGGTAATAGTTACATTCGTCTTATTCTGAAAATAGTGCACTATGTTTTCAACATTAGAACCAGAACCAGAAGCAAATAGAACAATACTTTTCATAATAAGAGTTAATGTAGTATATTAAAATATTTATAGAGCTAAAATAGCACACTTGTTTTTAATTTGTTTAAATTAGATGACATTTTAACGGCAAATAGTGTTATTGAGCCATAAGTTTTTTATTTTTGCCAACAATTTAAATTTTTAAAACCAATATTATTATGTCAGACATTGCATCAAGAGTAAAAGCTATCATCGTTGATAAATTAGGAGTTGATGAAAACGAAGTGGTAACGGAAGCTAGCTTTACTAACGACTTAGGGGCAGATTCACTGGATACTGTTGAGTTGATTATGGAATTCGAAAAAGAGTTCGATATTCAAATTCCTGATGATCAAGCTGAAAATATCGCAACAGTTGGCCAAGCCATAAGCTATATAGAAGAAGCTAAGTAATCATTATGATTTCTTGAACAAGTTTTTAAATTATCCATGTGGTTTATATGCTGCATGGATATTTTTTTTTAATTTCCCCTTTACTAAGGAATAACTAATACCAGGTTCAATGCAATTAAAAAGAGTTGTAGTTACTGGATTGGGTGCTTTGACACCAATTGGTAATAATATAGAGGAGTACTGGAATGCTTTAATCGCAGGTAAGAGTGGGGCTGCCCCAGTTACTTATTATGATACAGAAAAGTTTAAAACAAAATTCGCGTGCGAATTAAAGAATTATAATCCCTTAGATCATTTCGATAGGAAAGAAGCGCGTAAGTTGGATAAATTTGCACAGTATGCTTTAATTGCTTCAGATGAAGCAATTTTAGATTCTGGGTTAGATTTAGATAAAGTAGATAAATTTAGAGTAGGTGTAATCTGGGGTGCTGGTATTGGTGGTCTAGAGACTTTTCAGAATGAAGTGATGAATTTCGCTGCAGGTGATGGTACGCCAAGATTTAATCCTTTCTTTATCCCAAAGATGATTGCAGATATCGCACCAGGAAACATTTCCATAAAACATGGTTTTATGGGAGCAAATTACACAACGGTATCCGCTTGTGCTTCTTCTGCAAATGCAATGATAGATGCCATGAATAATATTCGATTGGGATACAGCGATGTTATTGTTACAGGAGGAAGTGAAGCAGCCGTAACTATTGCCGGAATGGGAGGATTTGGAGCTATGCACGCTTTGTCTAGAAGAAATGAAAGTCCAGAAACGGCTTCCAGACCTTTTGATGTTACTCGTGATGGTTTTGTTCTTGGAGAAGGTGCAGGAGCACTAATCTTAGAAGAATATGAACACGCAAAAGCAAGAGGAGCTAAAATATACGCAGAAATCGTAGGTGGAGGTTTATCTAATGATGCATACCATATGACTGCTCCACACCCAGATGGAATAGGAGTTGTTCGTGTTATGCAAAACTGTTTAGAAGACGCCGGCTTAAAACCAGAAGATGTAGATGCGATTAATACACATGGAACATCAACACCTTTAGGAGATGTAGCAGAACTTAAAGCTATCTCTAAAGTATTTGGAGACCATGCTGAAAAAATAAATATTAATTCTACGAAGTCTATGACAGGCCATTTACTTGGAGCTGCAGGAGCTATAGAAGCTATTGCGTCTATTTTGGCTATGAAACATGGTATTGTCCCGCCGACAATTAACCATACTACGGTTGATGAAAGAATTGACCCAAAATTAAATTTAACACTGAATAAAGCACAAAAACGAGAGGTTAATGTGGCCATAAGTAATACGTTTGGCTTTGGAGGACATAATGCTTGTGTTGTGTTTAAAAAAATGAATTAATTGCAAATGAAATTTTCTTCAAAAATATTCAATTCCCATTCTAAAAAGGATGGGGATTTTTTTGTTGGAATGAAGAGAATACTAGGTTTTAAACCTAAAAAAATACACATATATAAAAAAGCCTTTTTACATAGGTCCGCAAATGTAAAAGATAGCGAAGGTATTCCTATGAATTATGAACGATTAGAATTTCTTGGAGATTCTATGCTAGGAACTATTATATCTAAGTATTTGTATATTGAAGTGCCAGAAGGAGACGAAGGTTACTTAACTAAGATGCGATCAAAAATAGTAAGTAGGGAGCACCTTAACGAGTTAGGAAAAGATTTAGAACTTATAAAGTTTGTTGAAAGTAGAATACCAAAATCTCATTTTGGAGACAATATTCACGGTAATGTTTTTGAGGCATTAGTAGGGGCCATATATTTAGATAGAGGTTATAAATACTGCGAAATATTTATATATAATAAGGTTGTAAAACCATATGTAGATATAGAACAGTTAGAAGGAAAAGTAATTAGCTATAAAAGCCTTATAATTGAATGGTGCCAAAAACAAAAAAAGACATTTCATTATAATGTTTATGAAGATACGGGTAATGATACTTTAAAACATTTTGCAGTAAAATTATCCATTGCAGATACTGTAGTTGCAAAAGCGCGAGCAACATCAAAGAAAAAGGCTGAAGAAAGAGCATCTAAAAGAGCTTATTTTGCTTTGCAAGATAAAATGGACTAATCTTAGGTTATTTTTTCAACACTATAACGTTATAGTAATAGTTTCGGGCATTTTATTATAATTTCTTAATTAGGCAGATTACTAATTAACCCTATATTTGTCTTTTTTGTGGCCTATGGTAGCAGTACACAAGATTACTGGAGATTTTTTTGAAGAAGCTTTTATTTTAATTGCTTTACATAGCAGTTTGCCGGATTATGCTTTGGTATATGGGGTAAATAATTGCCTCAAAGCTAATTTTAAAAGATCTCGTAAAGATTTAGATGTATCCAATTCAGTATCCTTTCCATTTTTTGAATGGGAAGATGATATTAAGGATAGGTATTGGACTCTTATTTCTAACTTTAGTAATAAAGAGGAAAGTACTGTAACGACAAGCCTTTTTAAAGATGAACCTACGTTTACAACGCATCATTTAATTCCCGAGCACAAGGAAATAGATTATTTTCTTAAAATTGAAGAGGATGAAGCACATATGGTAGAAGATATTTTAAAAGCGCTAGTAACCATACCCAAAATAATAACAGCCTATGAATTAGATGCTGAAAATTTAAAATCTAAGAACAACTTAATATTTTAATAATGCCAAGACAAAAGAAGACAAAAATAGTAGCCACCTTAGGTCCAGCAACGAGCAAAAAGAAAGTCTTAAGAGACATGATTAATGCTGGGGTTGATGTTTTTAGAATAAATTTTTCTCATGCAGATTATGAAGATGTAACAGAAAAAGTTAAAATAATAAGAGAACTTAATGACGAATTAGGTGCCAATATATCTATACTAGGAGATTTACAAGGACCAAAATTACGTGTTGGTGTAATGGCTGGTGAAGTTGTTGTTGTTCCTGGAGACGAAATAACTTTTGTAACAGGAAAACCTTTTGAAGGAAATGCGGAAAGAGTGTATATGAATTACGCTAAGTTTCCAGAAGATGTACAAGCAGGGGAGAATATTTTATTAGATGACGGAAAACTAATGTTCGAAGTTGTTTCTACAAATAAAAAGGATGAAGTTAAGGCTAAAGTAATCCATGGAGGGCCTTTAAAATCTAAGAAAGGAGTAAACCTCCCTAATACTAAGATTTCTTTGCCTGCGTTAACAGAGAAAGATATTAATGATGCTATTTTTGCTATCTCTTTAGAAGTGGATTGGATCGCATTATCATTTGTTCGTTTTAGTCAAGATTTAATAGATCTACAGAAAATAATTCAAGAGCATTCGGAACACAAAATTCCAATTATTGCAAAAATTGAAAAACCAGAGGCCGTTGAGAATATTGACAAAATAGTTTCTTATTGCGATGGTCTAATGGTTGCTAGAGGAGATTTAGGAGTAGAAGTTCCTGCTCACGAAGTTCCACTTATTCAAAAGCAGTTAGTTTTACGTGCTAAAAAAGCTAGAATACCAGTAATTATAGCAACCCAAATGATGGAAACTATGATTACTAGCCTTACACCTACAAGAGCAGAAGTTAATGACGTTGCTAATTCTGTTATGGATGGCGCAGATGCAGTAATGCTTTCTGGAGAAACTTCAGTTGGGAATTATCCAGTACAAGTTATTGATAAAATGGCTAGTATTTTAAAAAGTGTAGAAGGGTCTAATCTTATTAAAGTTCCACAAGAGCCACCACATATTCGAACAAAACGATATATTACTAAATCGGTATGCTATCATGCTTCTTTAATGGCAAATGAAATTAAAGCAAAGGCAATTTCTACACTCACGAATAGTGGTTACACTGCTTTTCAAATTTCAGCATGGAGACCAAGTGCACATATATTAGTATTTACATCTAATAGAAGAATATTAACACAACTAAACTTACTTTGGGGTGTTAAAGCATTTTATTATGATCGTTTTGTTTCTACGGATCAAACTACAGAAGACGTAAATAAAATTGCATGTAAAAAAGGCTTTTTAGAGGAAGGCGATATGTTAGTTAGTCTTGCAGCTATGCCTATAAAAGATAAAGGAATGGTAAATACACTGAGAGTTACAGAAATAGAATCTTGTAATTTTTAAAAAATAAAACCTTAAATATAAAGCCCAAACATTATAATGTTTGGGCTTTATAAAAACACCTTTGTCCCGTCCTGAAATAGCGATATACTAAAACTTTATTTACTTACTACCTTATATGTAGGGTCTTCTAAAACATTAACATCTATAATATCATCGGCATTTTTAAGTAGATCTATACAATCCTTGCTTAAGTGTCTTAAATGTACTTTTTTACCCACTTTATGGTAACGCTCTGTAAGTTTATTTAAAGCTTCAATACCAGACATATCTGCAACTCTACTTTCTTTAAAATCTATAATTACCTCTTCAGGGTCTTCTTGGATATCAAATTTTTCATTAAAAAGAGTGGTAGAACCAAAAAACAAAGGGCCAAAAATTTCGTAGTGTTTAACTCCATTGTCATCTACATATTTTCTAGCTCTAATACGTTTAGCGTTCTCCCAAGAATAGGCTAAAGCAGAGATAATAACGCCTAATAATACGGCTTTCGCCAAGTTATGTGTATAAGCAGTAATTAAGGTTACCAATACCATTACAATAACATCCGAGTTAGGCATTTTTCTAAAGGTCTTAAAACTTGCCCATTCAAAAGTACCTATGGCAACCATAAACATTAATCCTACTAAAGCCGCCATTGGCAACTGCTCTATTAAATCAGAACCAAACATGATGAATACTAATAACATTACGGCTGCAGTAATTCCAGATAAACGAGCTCTTGCTCCTGAAGATGTATTGATTAAACTTTGCCCAATCATTGCACAACCACCCATTCCTGATAAAAACCCAGAAAGGATATTGGCCGTTCCTTGTGCTACACATTCTTTATTACTACGACCTCTAGTATCTGTAATTTCGTCAATAATATTTAAGGTAAGTAAACTCTCTATTAAACCTACTCCCGCTACAATAGCAGCGTATGGAAAAATAATCTTAAAAGTTTCAAGAGTAAATGGAATTTGAGGAATCGATAATGGAGGAAACCCACCATTAATGGTTTGTCCTTCCTTCATGGTATCTGCCACGGTAAGTGTATCTACACCAAAACCTAAAACAATAGCTGAAACCACCACAATGGCAACCAAAGAAGATGGTATCGCTTTTGTTAATTTTGGTAATCCCCAAATAATTAGCATGGTTAAAAGAGTTAAGCCAAGCATTATGTACATAGAACTTCCTTCTAAAAGATTGTCTGTTCCTTTTTGATAAAAGTTTGGAAATTGTGCCATAAAAATAATTATAGCCAATCCGTTTACGAATCCAAACATTACCGGATGCGGTACTAAACGTATAAATTTACCTAGACGTAAAAGGCCTGCTAGTATTTGTAGAACACCCGCAATAATAACTGTAGCGAATACATAATTAAGTATCGTTTCTGGTTCAATCTCTGGAAAATGCCTTTTTAACTCCAAAATTAACCCAATAAAAATAACTGCAACTGCTCCTGTTGCACCAGATATCATTCCTGGTCTACCTCCAAAAATAGAAGTAATCAATGCAAGCACAAAAGCCGCATAAAGACCTGTTAAAGGGGAAAACCCTGGAATTAAAGCAAAAGCTATTGCCTCTGGCACTAAGGCTAGGGCAACCGTTAATCCGGAAAGTATTTCCGTTTTATAATCTACTTTCTGTTTAAAATCGAAAAGATTTAAATACTTCTTCACATCATTAATTTAAGGGCGCAAAAATAGGGCAAATTCTTTTGGTACTCCTCAAAGTGTTTAATAATTAAGGATATAGCTAAATTTTATTAAAAATCTAAACTTCTTATCCCCATAAAAACAAATTATATATAAAATAAAAACCGCTTTAAACATATTGTTTAAAGCGGTTTTTAACTAAATAACCAACCAAAAAATTCTTCAAAGAAAGTTTTACTATTCCTCTCTTGTTATTTTATTTTTCTACTTCGCTTTACATTCATTATAGGGTTCGAAGTCTTTTTTCTCTTTTTACTAACCAAGCCTTTGCCCGATTTTAAATACTGCTGATAGCCCTTTCCTTTAAACTCATAAACCGTTTTACTATTTGGGTGATACAGCTCAATAGTACTATCATTAATAACGTAAAGCTCAAAGTAATCATTGCCCATGAAATCATATGCAAGTGTTAAAGTTTTAAGCGTTTCATCGTTTTCTATATTATACACCTGATATTCTCCTTCAAAATCCCATTGCAATCTAGAAATTGGGGTTCCTGTTTTATCTATAGAAGATTTAAAAAAGTCTGGCAAAAACTGTAAATAATTCTCCTCATCAAAATCATTTATAGCTCCTTGTTCACTGGTATATGTTTTTTCCCAAGCATCATACTCTTGTAAAAAGTAATTTATATTATCATAAAAAACATAATCATAATCAAAAGTAGCTGTAGAGTATCCTTTTAAGTAATAGGATGTTTTAGATCCTGCATCATATAACTCTATAGTACTATTATTCACCGTAAAAACATCTAAGACCCATGTGCCATCCGCATCATGATCTATATCTACTGCTCCACCATAGCCATCATAATAGCCTACTGAAATACCATACCCATTTCCTGTACTACCAATACCTACAATATTATTATTGGCATACATTTTTCCGTTTTTAAACGAAACCGTAAACGCACGTTGTAAAAAAGGAACTTCTCCATTACCTTTAGTCGCATTAATATCTACATACCATAAATCATACGATTGTAAAACCTGATTGGTAGTATATATAGGTTCCTCTATATATTCATCTTCTATAAGCACCTCTGTATAACAAGAGCTAAGTAAGGTACCTAATAACGTAAATCCCAAAAGTAATTTCATCGCCTTCATCTGTAAACAATTTTAATGTTCTCTTAGTACAAAACAAATCCTGTGCCAAAAAAATTATATTGCTGATTCTATACCTTAGAAAGATGCTTAAAATTTGGTAAGTTTGAAGTATAAAATCACTTTTATGAGTAAAGAGATAAAGTTTGCAGTTTTAGGCGGTGGAAGTTGGGCTACCGCTATTGTTAAGATGCTAACCGAAAACCAAAAGCAAGTACATTGGTATATGCGTAATGAGGATGCTATTGCCCATATTAAAAATGAAAAGCATAACCCAAACTATTTAAGTTCGGTGGAATTTCACCTAGATCAATTGCTATTAACTTCGGATATTAATGATGCTGTTTCTAATGCAGACCTTTTAATATTTGCCATCCCATCTGCATTTTTAGAAAGTGAATTAAAAAACTTAACATCTTCCTTAGAAGATAAAATCGTCTTCTCTGCTATAAAAGGAATTGTACCAGAAACGGGGCTAATTGTGGGTGAACATTTTCATGAAAAATACAATATTCCTTTTGAAAGTATTGGTGTTTTAACTGGCCCTTGCCATGCAGAAGAAGTAGCATTAGAACGACTATCTTATTTAACCATAGCATGTGCAGACCAAGAAAAAGCAATGATTGTAGCCGATAATTTAAAGAGTCATTATATAAAAACCAAAATATCGGATGATATTATAGGGACAGAATATGCTGCAATGTTAAAAAATATATATGCTATTGCAGCAGGAATTTCTCATGGTCTTGGCTATGGAGATAATTTCCAAAGTGTATTAATGAGTAACTCTATTAGAGAAATGAAACGGTTTATAAAACGTGTTCATAAAATGAAACGAAACATTAACGATTCTGCTTATTTAGGGGATTTGTTGGTTACTGGCTATTCTACTTTTAGTCGTAATCGTATGTTTGGTAATATGATTGGCAAAGGGTATACCGTGAAAAGTGCTATGATGGAAATGAGTATGGTTGCCGAAGGATATTACGCTACCAAAAGTGCTCATTTATTAATGCGAAAATTAGACAAAAAATCGCGTACTCCAATTATAGATGCTGTCTATGAGGTATTATATAAAGGCAAAAACGCTAAAAAAATATTTAAAGCCCTTACGGATAAGTTAGACTAGAACTTTATTCTACTGTAATCTGTATTACCGCTTCATTACCTAAAGCATCTAAGGCTGTAATTTTGTGTTTTCCTTGGGAGGGCAAAATTCCTATTTCGTGAAAATTGATTGTTTCTTTTACAAACTCTTGATCAACATACCAATACACAGCTGTTTCTTGTTTGGAATGTGCTAATTTTAAGATTAACTCACTCTTTTCTCCATTAAAACCCTTTGTAAGTGTAACTCTGCTGCCACTTTTAGGATAAATAAATTGCATGGGTGATGCATTTGTTGGTTTACATCCGTTTTTAAAATTTGGGAGCACCCTATAATTAAGATGTGTCTTTTTATAATAAAACTCCATCAGAGGAGGTAAAACAAACCAAGATTCTGTAATTGTATTAGATAAATCTGCACAAGAAGAATTTACCCTAAACTGCTTCTTATTATCTAACTGAATACTTCTATGATAGGTACAAGCACGAATCTTATTTTCCTTATTAGGGATAAAAATAGTAGTTGCAGGGCAAATAGGTGTGGCCAAATAACCACTTTCTGTACATACCTGGGCATCTACAAATTCATCTAAAGGTTTGGAGAACCAATCCGATTTAGGAAGCACATCAAAAACATCAAACAATATAGGAGCAGAGCTACTTACACCCGTATGGTTTGGCCTCCCCTCACCATCTGCATTCCCAGACCACACACCAACTACATAATCGGGAGTTACCCCTATAGCCCAAGCATCTTTATTACCATAACTAGTACCGGTTTTCCATGCTACTTCTTTACTACTATCATAAAACTCCCAAGATTCGCTCCCCTCTGGCCTGTTTACTTCTTTCATTGCTTCAAAAGCCAGATAAATACTTGCGGCATCGAAACTATTTTTCTCTATTTTTTTTTCTCCAAAATTTATTTGCTCCTCCTTTTGTAAAATAGGTTCTACAAATTCATTTTTATAATATTCACTAGAAGTAGAGGTATAATGATTTACAGTGGAAGCAAGGTTTGCATAGGTTTTACATAAATCCCATAAGTTACTTTCTGCTCCTCCTAAAATTAAGGTTAAACCATAATGGTCGGCTGATTTGTTAATACCTTTTAGATTAAAATAACTAAGCTGATCTCTGAATTTTTCTAAACCATACGATTGTAATAACCGTACTGCAGGAATATTTAAAGAACGCGCCAATGCTTTTTTTGCTGTTACTGCTCCGCTATAGTCTTCATTAAAATTTTCTGGAGTATACCCAGCAATTTGAGTAGGAACATCTGGCACCAACATTTCGGGAACTAATTCTCCTGCATCTAACATGGCAGCATATAACAATGGTTTTATTACGCTCCCTGTACTCCTATTTGCCTTTATTATATTAACATCTTTTTGATATTCTTTTGTGGTTGGTGTGTTGCCAACATACGCCAAAACTTTTCTTGTCTTTATATCTAGAACTAAAACCGCAGCATTATATACCAAATTCTGTTTTAGTCTCTGGTAATGCTTTTCTACTATTATATTTACATTTTTTTGTAATGTTCCATCTATAGATGTAGTTACTCTTTGCCCTTTATACTTTTTTGTTATTTCCTGCACTAAGTGCGGCGCAATTTTAGGCAAAGCGTATGGCTTTTTAGGCAGCTCTTCGAGTAAAGCCAACTCGTAAGTGGTAGAGTCTATAATCTTATTCTCTGCCAATTTTTGTAATAACCTATTCCTTTTCTGCAATAACCTCTCTTGATTTTTTCCTGGGTAAATTAAACTTGGGGCATTAGGTAAAACAGCTAAAGTGGCAGATTGCGCCCAAGATAATTGATGCGCTTGCAAACCATAATAACGCCAAGAAGCAACCTCTAAGCCTACTACATTCCCTCCAAAAGGAGCATTACTTGCGTATAGTTTTAATATTTCTGCCTTAGTATATTTTAACTCCAGTCTTGTGGCCCAAACTAATTCTATTACTTTTTCTAGATAAGATCGTTTCTTATTCTCTCTTGCCAACCGAATAACTTGCTGAGTAATGGTACTGCCACCACGAAGGGTCTTACCTGCAGAAATATTGGTCTTAATAGCTTTAGCCATCGAAACAGGGTTAAAGCCAGGATGTTGGTAAAAATGGGCATCTTCAAACTGTAGAATACAAGTTCTAAACTTAAAGGGTACACTATCCACCTTAGGAAATCTCCATTGCTCATCCGAAGCTATAGTGGCTCCTATTAAAGCATTGTCACTGCTCTCGATAACGGTTGCTGTAGGGGCATTAAACAAAACCTTAGGAAGGCAAAAATAATATACAATGCACAAAGTGCTTATAAGAAGTAATTTCTTAGGGTGCCTTTTTGCAAACTGTACAATTTTCTTCTTCATAAATAATAACGCATCCAACTAATTATTTTATTCTAAATAATATATTCACTCCCCAAAAAATAACCTACAATTGCTTCTTTCATTAAAACAGACTGCTCGCCAGCTTTTAATGCTGGTAACTCTTCGAGAATAGTATAGTGTGGCCACCCTTCTTCATCAAAAAAATCGAATTTATAATATCCATAAGGTTCCAGTAACCTACAAATGGCAATATGCATTAAATTTAATTTTTCGTCTTTTTTATACTTCTTATGATACTGACCTAGTTCTTGTACGCCAACTAAATAAATAATTGCATCTAAATCTAACGTATCGCCATCTGCAAACTGAGTAGAAAGTTTTTCTACTAAATGTTTCCAACGTTCTTTTAACTCTATATCTCTAGACATTATTTGGTTTTTAATTGTGGTGCTTTCGCTTTTAAAAAATCAAAGGTACAAATCAAAGTTTTATATTTGCCTAAATTAAAGAAGCATGGCCATATTAGATATTGTTTTAGGAATATTACTTATTTGGGGACTTTGGAAAGGTCTAAAAAACGGTCTTTTTATTGAAATAGCATCTATTATCGCTCTTATTGTTGGAATATACGGTGCCATTCATTTTTCTTATATAGCCGGAGATTATTTGGCTGAAAACATGCAATGGAATGAGCGTTATATGAACATTGCTTCATTTATCATAACTTTTATCGCTATAGTGGTAATTGTACATATAGCAGGTAAACTATTAACTAAAGTAGCAGATTTTGCTATGCTAGGTTTATTAAATAAAATTGCTGGCGCCTTGTTTGGCGCTTTAAAAGTTGCCGTTATTCTTGGGGCTTTATTAGTGTTTTTTGATCGCATGAATAATACATTAAACTTTATTAGCGAAGATGCTAAGAAAGAATCTATATTATATGAACCTGTAAAAGAAATCGGTGCATTTGTTTTTAATAAAGTCTTACCTGAGACAAAAAAAGAATAACCTTCGGCTTCTATTAATTTCTTAAAATAAAAAAGCGTTTTTCTTTTCTTTATAAAACGAACTTCCTATTTTAATTAAATAGTTACCATAGATAGTTTTTTTAAGTTTTTAAGCGATAAAATATACTAAGTACCCTAAAATTGTATTTTTTTACAACGAGAACAGAAGTACACTATATTGAGAAAATTAAAAGATTCCCCGTTTTACGAGAAACCCCTTCATATATTAAGTTATGATTTTGGAGATTTTTACTTGTATGATAATTATATTGTTGGAGAAATAGCTGAAGATGTCCTTATTTCTTGGGAAGAGCAGGGAGAATTCCTTGCCGAAGAATTTAAAAGCATCTATTTTGAAAAATATGATGAGTTAAAATACATTAGTAATCGTATTTATAAATATTCTATTATACCGTCGGACTGGCTTAAATTTGCAAAATGCAACTATAATTTTACTGGCTATGGTATCGTAAGCTACTCTAAAAGAGGGTATTTTAATGCTTTGCTAGAAAAGGTTTTTGTACCTGTAAAATTACAAACCTTTACTTCTTTGCAAGAAGCAATAGAATGGGCCAAAATTACGGAGGTAGATAAAGCTACCTCAATAGCAAAAAACGAGGTAGCTTAATATTCCTTTAATTTATTGCACAACCTTTATCCATTGTCCTTTTGTTCTTACCATATAATCATTATCATACATGGCTTCCGCTTGTATTCCAGGTAGGTAATAGGTTCCCAAATAAGACGCATTAAGTAACACCCTAAAAGTTTTGGTTTCTTTTGATTTCATATCAAAATAAAAATTAGCTCTATCATCTCGTATATCTGTATGCGTAACATTATTTTCTGCAAAACTTCCAAAATCTGTAAATCTAGTATTTACTATCTCCCAACCACTTGGAAAAATTTGCGACAAAGCCATATCTTTTAATTTGTTACTAGATGTATTTGTAAGTCTTACCTCAGCAACAAAATCTGTTCCTTG
>NZ_JADGES010000033.1 GCF_016744255.1 Maribacter sp. | reverse complement strand
TGGAGTTACTACATTTGTTTGGACGGTAGGTTAAGCTTTAAATTAATAACTTAACCCACGATGAAAACAGAAAGAAGACATTACGAAAAGTCATTTAAAATAATGGCTGTTGAATTAGTTAATTCAGGAAAGAGTACTCGAGAGATTAGCAATGATTTAGGCATTCGTCAAGAATTACTATCGAGATGGTGTAGAGAGTTTAATGGAAATTCTACGGGTAGTTTTTCTGGAAATGGCCGTCCTAATTTAACACCAGAACAAAAAGAAATTACGGAATTAAAGAAAGCATTGAGAGATGCAGAATTAGAGCGTGATATCTTAAAAAAGGCAGTGAGCATCTTCTCCAAGAACGGATAGATATTTTTAGTTTTATAGATACTTATAAATTAAAGTATCCTATCGAGAAGATGTGTAAAGTATTAAAAGTAAGTAAGAGTGGTTATTACTACTGGTGTAAAAGATTGATTTCTAATAGAGAAAAAGAAAATAATAAGTTGCTACAAGAAATACTAAATATATATAATCAGAGTAATGGTAGTTATGGTAGTCCTCGAATACAGGAGGAATTATATCAACTAGGATATAAAGTCTCCCGTCCAAAAGTTGCTAGAATAATGAAGAATAACAACATACAAAGTAAAATTAGGAAAAAATGGATAGTAACTACGGATTCCAAACATAGTGACCCAATAGCTCCTAATTTGTTGAATAGAAATTTTACAGTTGACTTGCCAGGTATGGTATGGGTCTCAGACATTACCTATATAAACACTAAAAATGGATGGGTATATCTAACAGTAGTAATTGATTTATTTGACCGTAAAGTAATTGGTTGGTCATTAAGCGCTACTATGAAAGCAGTCGAAACATCTATTGAAGCTTTAAAAATGGCACTGTCCAATAGAAATCGAAGTAAAAACTTGATATTTCATTCAGATAGAGGTGTTCAATATGCTTGTAGTGATTTTTCAAAGATTATAATTGAGAATAACATAATCCAAAGTATGAGTAGAAAGGGAAATTGTTGGGATAATGCAGTTGCAGAATCTTTTTTCAAAACATTAAAAACAGAAAGTATATATCAATACGATTTTAAATCTAAAAGAGAAGCTAGAAGTGAAGTCTTTAGATATATAGAAATATGGTATAATAGAAAAAGAAAACATTCTACTTTAGGATATAAAACCCCTTTAGAAATGGAAAATTTATTTAATATGAAAAATGCAGCTTAACTTATTGTCCGACTTTTTGTTGCAATTCCATTCATCTTTTAATAGTTGGTGAATATCATACACATGCCTGATTTTAGCCCTCAAATCTACTATTGGGGTTTCAGTATGTGAGAACCTTACCAAGCTCATTATCTTTTCACAAAGTGTTCTTATTGAATCTAAAACGAGCGCTTCAAAGGGCAATAGGTCATACTCTTCTGCTAAGGCTGTTTGATGAGTGGCAACCATCATATCATAGATATAGGTGTTCAGTACTTTATTAGAATATGGCTCAAAATAGCCTAACCATGTTGCTTCTATGATAATGACATCTCGTACTTGTCCGTAATTTCCTTTAAAGGTTTTTGGGTAGTTATAGGCTATCTTTCGAATCATTCCCATTTTATTTGTAATACCCTCAATATCTACTTCTACAAATGGTACTGTTATTGCATTTGTTATTTTTTTAAGCTTATTCTTTAATCGACTACCCGTTTCATCCTCTCTTCGTAATACCACTAAATCAATATCTTCAGAAAAACGGTCAATAAATTTGTAACACTTTGATAATGCCGTACCGCCTTTAAATATGGCTTCATGTTTGATTTCGCTTTCATAAATGAGTTTTAATGCATAGCACACCCAATAGTCCTTTTCTATATAGATATCCAAAATATCCATGCGTTCTGCAGTAGCTTTCACAGCTTGTTCAAAGAGCTCTTTGTTTTCGTGTAACTTCATTTTATATTCCAGTATTTCGCATTTGACAATACATCCTCAGAAATATTCAGGCTATAAACCGTTATGGGGTTTAAAGAATCTTGAAGGTCTCTTAATTCTATTTCTACTTTACAATCAATATCTCTTAATAATGCGCCTAACAAAGCCCTTGTTACTGGCGAATATTTGAAAGCAAGTTTTATGAGTTGTTTTTGTTCATCACCATTCAACTCACGTAATAAGGACATAAGTCGAACACAACTTTTATCAATCGTAGTATCTGGTATTTTCTTTATATAGCGTATAGCATCTAACAATCGTAATAGTGGAATGTTTTCTTTGTTAATCGTATTCTTTTGTTTGATAAACGCAATTCTAAAACGGCCTCTTTTGAATGATGGTCTTATCTCTCGTTTGCCAATTTGTATAACGCTACTCACTTGAGTGGTAAGACCTAATGAATTATAAATACTATACCCCGTAATATAGCCAACAAGCTTTCCGTTTTCTTCCAACAAATCTTTTACAATTTGACGTTGGTCTGGAAACAAAGAACCAAATACCGTTTCTTGTGGCTTAAAGTACTTACCCTTAGATAGTTTATTGATTTTGCCAGAAGCAGCCATTCTATTCAGATGTTTGATGACAGCTTCCCTTCTACTCACCTCATTCATAAAGTCTATATAGGTAAATACATACCCCTTTGGGAGTTTATTTATCTTATCTTCAATATATTCAGAGGTTTTCATTGAAACATATTTTTACAAACATATTAAAAATGTCCAGTTTATTAACTAATAAACTGGACATTTTTATAAAATATAATAACTTTATTTGTATTGCTTTACTGGGTGTTGTTACTTGCGGAGTAATCTTCCGCAAGTAACAACACCCACCCCATCTCCCTTCACAATACGTAACCAAACACTCAGCATATCAATTTTTTCGCACAAAAAACTTGACAATTAACTAAATTTAGTAATTTCATACCATGACATCAATATTCGATACTCCACCAGAAGAGATTCAAATTAACGTTAAACAATTAGCAAAAGACCTTGACGAGAAGTTACCTGCAAGAAAGGTAGATAAAAACCTATTGATAGGTACTTGGAACATCAGGGCTTTCGGAAATCTTACGCGCAAATGGGAATCTAACGATGATGATAGCCCTCAAAGAGATTTACATTCAATATTGTGCATCGCAGAAATCATTAAACGTTTTGATGTGATTGCCATACAAGAAGTAAAAGCTAATATCAGAGCTTTAAGAGACACCTTAAAACTTTTAGGAAGCAATTGGTCTTTAATTCTTACTGATGTAAGCAAGGGAAGCTCAGGCAATGGAGAACGGATGGCTTACTTATTTGACACACGTAGAGTTCAACTCTCTGGACTTGCATGCGAATTAGTAATACCTAACGAATGGACAAAGAAAATTGGAAATGAGTCTGCACTAGATGAGCAATTCGTAAGAACACCATATGCTGTTAGTTTTAAATCAAATGACAAGACCTTTATTTTAGTGACTCTACATATAAAGTATGGGAAGAAATCAAAAGATAGAATTAAAGAATTAAAAGGAATAGCCAAATGGCTTTCTGATTGGGCAAGTAGTATAAATGCTTATGACCAAAACCTTATTGCTTTGGGTGATTTTAATATTGATAAGCGAGGAGATTTATTAGACGATACTTTTTTATCGGAAGGTCTCTATGTTCCTCCACAATTACAAAACAAAGAGGTAACAAGGTCGATTTTTAATACCACTAAATATTATGACCAGATTGCATGGTTTAATAATAATGGTAAAATACCAGACTTATCAATGGATTTTGTTGATGGAGGAAATTATGATTTTGTTACGCATGCTTTATCTAATAGAAAAATATCAAAACGAAGTTTGTCCTATTTAATCTCTGACCACTACCCCCTTTGGGCGGAATTTAAACTTTAGTAATTTTCAGACACTTATTAGATTAATTAAATTCTCGTATTAACAAATCCATGTTTCTACGGAAGTTAAAAAGCTCTAGGCTTTCCAACCTCCTCAAAACCGCGCATAAAAGTATAAAGCACAAAAAAGCGCTTCATACATTTATTTTGCCAACGCTCGATTTATCGAAAAGAGAAAAAAGCGACTTTAGTAAAAATGCGAGATAAGTAGTAAATTTTGCTAACTATCTCGCATTTTTACTAAAGCTTAATTCTCCCTTCTTGGAAATTAAGAAGTGTGGACTAAAAAATTCCTTGATTACGAAAATTCTTCATTTTTCATCAAAATCGGACGAATTTCATACCTTTAAAGTGTTAAAGTTTTGCGCGGGAATATTTTCGCTATTACTACGGGAAAATGTTAAAATATTTTTACACCTTTTTTACACCTTGACCCTTTGACCCCATACACAGTAAGGGTTCGGTAGATACTGTATTGGAAGTTATGTTTTTAAAAGTCTTTTCATATTGCTTTTTAGAAATACCAGCAAGTTCAGCGAGTTTAAAAAATTGCTCAGTAACCTTACTTTTGGATTCGTTAAGTGGTAAAAGCCCATTTTCTAAAGCAAAATCTCTGTCTTCAATATGTATTTTACTATTCAATAAATCATAAGCCGGACTCAATTTAAAATCACCTAAAGATGTTTCTGTCAAGGAGAAATTTTTATAATGTGCATCTCCGTTGGATATTAAGTAATTAAAGAGAAGGACTTTAAATAGTTTTATAGCTTCTATGGGGTTAGCAGGTACATACGTTTTTAAAAGTTTAAAAAGGGCAAGATAATTACCAGTGTATTTAAAGTCTGTTCCTCTACCTCCTAAAGAGGCAAAATCTTCCATAGCCAATTTAATGCCATCCTCTTGAACATCAAAACGTTTTGTAATATATGCAGGGTCTCCATTTTTAAAGAAAACCAAATACTAAAATAAGACAAGAATTGGGTAATGTTTTGTAAGTTACTTTTATGTATAGTAATGCTACTTTCTAATTCTAATATTTGAACTCATAGTTGATTTCTAGTTTAAACTAAAAGTGAATACAAAAATATGGTATATCTCTTTTATCTAAATTTAAGACTCAGGAATTAAGTAGATAATTTACCCTGAGAAGTAGTGTCTAGAAGTTTCTACAAGTGTCCAGGAGTGCCATAATCTCGCCACTTTTGTCGAATATAGCAGTAACCGATGAAAAAATACAAGTGGGGGTACAAATAAGGTACAACTTTTAGCATAATAGAAGATAACAGCGGATAATTGGAGTAAAAAAATAACCCCTTAGAAATAAGGAGTTAGGGTATGTGTTTGTTCGCTTTAACTAACTTTTATAGTCTTTAATTTATTTCCCAATACAAAAATTCGCAAATATATTACCCAAAAGCTCGTCGTTAGTCACTTGCCCTGTGATTTCTCCTAAGTGGTAAAGAGCGTCTTTAACATCTATAGCCATAAGGTCGCTAGGGAGTTCCTCGTCTATGCCAAATTGGACCTTTTGTATGGCTTCTAACGCTTTAAGTAAAGAGTCGTAATGTCTGGTGTTCGTAACAATAGTTTCGTTGTTACGGAGGGCGCCTGTATTTACAAATTCTAATAATTTGTTTTTTAAGGCTTCAACACCTTCGCCTGTTTTTGCAGAAATGTAATTAATGTTGTTTAATTGCTTACTAAAATTAGATTTAGCTTCATCCGAAAGTATATCTAACTTATTAATTAATAAGACGGTTGCTTTTAGAGGATATTTATTCTTAATTTTTTCTATTTCAACTTTTAAAGTGCCTATAGTATTCTCTTGAAACAATTGTAATCCATCTACCAAAAATAAAACCACTTGTGCTTGCTCAATTTTCTCAAAGGTTTTTTTTATACCTATGCTTTCTACTACATCTTTGGTTTCTCTAATACCTGCAGTATCAATAAAACGGAAGCCAATACCACCAATAGAAATTTCATCTTCAATGGTGTCTCTAGTAGTCCCAGCTATTTCACTTACGATGGCTCTTTCTTCATTTAATAAAGCATTTAAAAGGGTAGATTTACCAACATTGGGTTCCCCAACAATAGCTACTGGTATTCCGTTTTTTATAACGTTACCAACGGCAAAGGAATCTATAAGTCCTTTTAAAACTACTGCAATTTTATTTACTAATGCAATGAAGGCAGAACGGTCAGCAAATTCTACATCTTCTTCTGCAAAATCTAATTCTAATTCAATTAAAGAAGCAAAGTTTAGTAATTGCTCTCTTAAACTTTTAATTTCATTACTAAAACCACCACGCATTTGTTGCATAGCTATTTGGTGGGAGGCTTCATTCTCGGAAGAGATTAAATCGGCAACAGCTTCTGCCTGACTTAAATCCATTTTTCCATTTAAAAAAGCACGTAGGGTAAATTCACCAGCATTGGCCATTCGGCAATCATTGCGTAAAAACAATTGTATAATTTGTTGCTGAATATATGGAGAGCCATGGCAAGATATTTCTACCACATTTTCTCCGGTATAGGAATTAGGGTTTTTAAATACAGAAACTAATACCTGATCTAAGGTCCGCTCTCCGTCGATAATATTTCCTAATAAAATAGTGTGACTTTTTTGCTCTTTTAGTTTCTTATTATAGGAAGAGACAAAATGATTCGAGGCTACTAAAATAGCATCTGGACCAGAAAGGCGTATTACGGCAATTGCACCGGCTCCTGAAGGAGTTGCTAAAGCAATAATAGTATCGTTTGTTGTTGTATGCATCTTTGGCAAAAATAAGTAAAATGCGCATAGAAATAAGGAAATCTACTTTTTATGGCAAGCGCTTTGGGAAGGATCAACCTATTAGGAGTTGAACTATTTTGATCTCTTTAATTTTTACCATTAACATTTAAAAAAAAATAGAATGAAAAATTTATTGAAAGGACTATTGCTTTTTACATTTTTTGCAGGTACGTATGTTCATGCACAGGAAAATACTACCGAAGTAATCGTGGAAGAAGGGAAACCTCTAGAAGTAATGAAAGAAATAAAGGAAGAAGCTGCAGTAGTAAAGGAACAAGCTGTAGAAAAGAAAGAAGAAGTTGCTGTAGCGAAGGAAGAGGCTATGGAAGCAACTGCTGAGGTAAAGAAAGAATTGGAAGAGAAACAACGTAAGGAAGCACAGAAAAAAATAGATAAAGCAGAAAAAACGGCTAAAAAAGCAGAAAAAGAGATTAAGAAGGCTAAAAAAGAGGCTAAAAAGAAAGAAAAACTAGCTAAAGAAATTAAAGGAAAAAAGAAGGCTATTAGTAAAAAGGAAAAGCAAATAGCGAAGCTTAAGAGCAAATTAATAAAAGGAAAGAGCAAAGGAACTTTGTCTCCAGCAGATATAGAAAAGATAAACGGTAAGATGGATAAAGCCACTAATTCTATTACTAAGAATAAAGATAAACTGAGTAAATTGCTAAAAAAACAGTAGCATAATTTGTTGTCTTTTGTAACAAAAGTGGGAGTTAAGCGTCTTATTGGTAGTATTCATCATTAAATCAATCAAAGACATGGAAGTAATAAATCACACAATTGTAAAAAGAGAAGACAAACAATTATTAGTAATAACCCATTTATCTCAGTACTTGGATTATGTAACCGGATTTGGAGGACTTATAGTTCCTTTAATTATATGGTTAACCACCAAAGATGAGGTGCAAGATATGGATGAACATGGAAAGGCTATTATTAATTTTCAATTGAGCTTAATAGCTTATATTATTATAGGTATTCCTAGTATCTTACTTTTAGGATTGGGATTTTTAATAATTGGTTTTGCTATAATTTTAGGATTAATAATGCCAGCTGTAAATGCTATAAAGGCAAGTAACGGAGAAGCTCCAAGTTATTTTGGAACTTTTAAATTTATATCTTAGGAATTAATTAGTAGAGCTTTAAAAAGACACTGTCCCTCTAAGTGTGTAAGTTAAAAATACCGAGGGTTTGACATTTATTTAGAGTCGGACCCTTTTTTCATATACGGTTAAGAATTGAAGCACTATCTCATAAAGTGTGTAAGTAGTAAAAATGGTCAATCGAGATAAAATTCTATCAAACTGAATTAATAAGTAGCTAACTTCTGGCCTCTATCTGTTTAAATACCCAGGTTCCTTTATGCCATATAGTTTCCAAAGGACCTCTTTTATGATTGTTCATCCACCATGTAGAAAAATACCCCATTAAAATAGCTAATACAATACTAATTAGTAAACTGTAGGTTGCTCCAGTGTATTTGTATAATCCAAAACCAAACCCATAATAAATAGTTGACCCTATGATGGATTGAATTATGTAGTTTGAGAGACTCATACGTCCTAAGGGAGAAAAGATGCTTAATACTTTATTGAAGGTCTTATTTTCAAACAATAACACAAAGCCAGATATTAATATTAACATAAAGGAAATATTTGTCCAAGATTTTTCAATTATATTAACTGACCGACGAATGTTTTTACTATCAATTATATTACCCAAATTTATATTAATAATAAATAAAGGAATAAACACAAGGGATGAAATAAGGAGGGTTTTTAACCAAAATTGTTTGTTTTTAATAGATTTTGAAAATATTTTTTTTCGACCAGCAAGCATGCCAAATAAAAATAAGGAAAGAATATGTAGAAATCGTCCGTTTTCATTACTCCATTTTATGACTGCCATTTTACCATTCGTAAGGTTTCCTTTTACGGTGTCTATAAAAGAACCATTATGGATATATTCGTCCATCTTTCCAAAATATACCCACGACTCTGGGTCAGCTACTTTTATATCAGGATTTTGAATAGCATCTATTAAACCAATGAACTCAATAGGCTGTAGTAATAAAAGGATTGCAAAACTAAAAACAATTCTATTATTTAGATGAGCAAAAGGAATTATGAAAAAGCCTATGACTGCATAAATGGTAAGAATGTCTCCTTGATAAAAAGCAGAATTTATTATTCCGAAAATAAATAATAGAAGTAATCTCCAAGCAAATATCATTCGGAAATCTTTTCCCTTTTTTTCTTGATTTTTGGATTGAATAAAGAACGTCAGCCCAAATAGTAGAGCAAACATAGCATAAGACTTTCCTGCAAATAGGAAAAAAGAACTATCCCATATTATTTTATCTAAATTAACCACCCAATTAGGTAGGTTCGCTGGTAAGTAATAAACATCAAAATGTTCAAGATTATGTAAAAGCATTATGGATATAATAGCAAAACCTCGGATAGCATCGACAACATGCAGCCTGTTATTAGTATTCTTTAATTCCATATTTTTTATACTATTTTTGAGTAGCGACTAACTCTTTTCTTATACTATGAAGCCCAATTTTTTGAAAAATTATTCTTTATTATAAAGGTTATTGAAAATGGTATTTAGGCACTTGGCTCTAAAAGGAGTAATGAACAACTAAGGGTTATTACATATTTCATGTGTTTGTGTTTTATCTTTCATCTACTAATTATCATACCTGCAACATTTGTTTCGATATTCTTAGGTCTTTCTTATTGTTAACTTAGTAAAAGGGATTACCGTGTTTTAGGTTTAATTATACACTAATAGCTATCCTATTTATAAAAAAAATCTCATTTTAAAGAGTAATGGTACTCTTTAAGAAAATAATTTTTTCACCTAACTGCTTTACGGTTTAATAAAGATTAAGGTAATAAGTAACTAAGATTAAGAACAAATAATTTCTACAGTTAACAACAGAGTATCGATGAATGTCATGTTTAATATTTGTTTTTAATCTTAGTTGCTCTATACAAATGTAGGAGTAGGATGGTTAGTAGGTATCTGGTATAGGTAGCGGTGATTCTACAAGAATCTAAAATATCTGAAAGCACATGTTTAACGAAATGATGTGGAATATGCAACAAAAAAAGCCCACCATTTGGTGGGCTTTTTAAATATAATAAGGTTGGTTTAATTAGCTGTTAAGCATTACAGGCATTACTAGCATAGTAACTGTTTCTCCTTCATCTAAACCATCTACAGGAGTAAGAATACCAGCTCTGTTTGGTAAGCTCATTTCTAAAGAAACATCATCTGAAGTAAGATTGTTTAGCATTTCGGTTAAAAAACGAGAGTTAAAACCTATCTGCATATCATCTCCTTGGTATGCGCATGTTAAACGTTCTTCTGCTTTATTACTGTAATCTATATCTTCTGCAGAAATATTTAATTCTGCTCCTGCAATTTTTAATCTAATTTGGTGTGTAGTCTTATTAGAGAAAATAGAAACTCTACGTACAGAACTTAATAATTGTGCTCTAGAGATAGATAGTTGGTTAGGGTTTTCTTTAGGAATAACAGCCTCATAGTTAGGGTATTTTCCATCAATAAGTCTACAGATTAACTCTGTGTTTTCAAAACTGAACTTTGCATTACTATCGTTATACTCAATAGTAACATTTGCTTCGCTACCAGCTAAAATCCCTTTTAATAAATTTAAAGGCTTTTTAGGCATTATAAATTCTGCTACTTGAGAAGCTGTAATATCTGTACGTTGGTATTTTACCAATTTGTGTGCATCTGTCGCAACAAATGTTAAGTTCTCTGGAGAGAACTGAAAGAAAACACCACTCATTACAGGTCTTAAATCATCATTACCAGCTGCAAAAATAGTTTTGTTCAATGCTGTTGCTAAAACATCACCTAAAATAGTAGTAGAGCTTGGTTCAGCTAATTCTACAGCTTTAGGGAATTCTGCACCATCGGCATATGCTAAAGCGTATTTACCATGGTTAGAACTAATCTCCACCGTGTTGTTGTTTTCAACAACAAAAGTTAATGGTTGCTCTGGAAAAGTTTTTAAAGTCTCTAGTAATAATTTTGCTGGTACTGCAATAGTTCCTTCTGCATCAGAATCTACTTCTAAAATAGAGCTCATGGTCGTTTCTAAATCTGAAGCAGACACTGTAAGACTATTTTGTTTCAGGTCAAAAAGAAAATTATCCAAAATAGGAAGTGTATTGCTATTATTAATAACACCACCTAATATTTGTAATTGCTTTAATAAGTATGTACTAGATACTATAAATTTCATGCGTTTGTTTTTTTTGAATTTATCTTTTGGTAAAACCAGCTATAAAAAGCAAAATGCAATGTGAAAATTACTTTTTGCCATCCAAACAAAGATATTTTAAATGGTCATTTTATGGAAACAAACTTATCAACAGAATTAGAGCCAATAAAAGGTCGTTTTTAGAGCATAAAATGTTGTAAATAAGTAGGTAATAGCTTTGTTATGCTCATTATTTATTAACAAAATAAATTTATTAAATATAATTAGGGAGCATTCTCTGACCTAAAAAAAGTTTTCACAAAATTAAGATTGTTTATAACTATGGTGTTCTAACGGCTAGGTATTTTATAGATAAAAGCAAAAAGCACCACCTTTTCATTTTAGAGTTTCTTTTTTATGAACACTCCAAGCTTGTGGTTTATCTTGGAATAAAACTTTTGTTTTCTGCCATACATTTTTAAAAAAGTCCGAATTTCTATAGGTATTTAAATAAGATTCATCTAACCAATAGCTATAGGTAAAAAAAATAGTAGGGTTGTTTTTATCTTGGTATAATTCTAAAAATTCGCAGCCATTAAAATTACGAATATTGCTTTTTGTTTCTTTAAAGAGAGCCTCAAAAGTAGGTATATACTCTTCTTTAAAAGTTAATTTAACGATACGTACTAGCATCTTATAAAAAATTAATAGTTACAGTATCTCTATAATCTAAACCAAGTAGGGTAGAAGCACCACCTACGGTATCTAAATTACTTTTGTAAATAGCAAGTTCTATATAGCCAGAAGAATTAAAAAGAGCGAGTAAATCTCCGGCTCCTTTACGATTGTTTTTTTCTAAATCAAAATTTATAATATCGCTATATTTGTTTCTAATTTTTTTAATCACATTGTTTCTTGCGTGTAATTCAAAATCCCTCCCTTTTCTATACGAATCAAAAACATGTTGGGGAATATTGGTAATTACATTACCATAATTATCTATATAGATAACGTTACCAGTTATTTTATCTCCGTTATCAGAAACCCTTGCGGAGAATTCTCTTAATTCCTTTAAATTATTAAAAGGTTTACCAATAACTTCTAAAGTGCCACCTCTAGCTATATGGCAAGCAACTTTAACAAAAATATCCATAACAGGAAAAGGGCTATCGCTAGGATTAGGAAGGTTTATTTCTACTATTTTATCTGGTTTTCTTTCTGAAGTAATTAAACCCACGACACCATTATTAGCGGTAATAAAATAGTGCCCGTCTATTAAAACAACAATATGTTGGTTTTCTGGTGTAGCTTCCGAGTCTACTCCCACAATATGTATAGAGCCTTTAGGGAAGCTTTTATAAGAATTTTCTAAAACATAGGCACATTGTTGAATGTTGAAAGGTTCTATATGGTGCGATATATCAACAATCTTAACGTCGGAATCCTCTTTGTAGATAGCTCCTTTAAGCGCACCTACAAAAAAATCCTTTAAGCCGAAATCCGTAGTTAGTGTTATTATTGCCATACAGCAATGTTGATATGTTTTTGGTTATGTAAACTGAAAATTTACTTAAGTTTGTTAAACAAAATTAAACAAAAAAATAGCGGAGCGAAATTATTCTTTCGTAACCTTAATTTTTAAACCAATAAAATTTTTGAACGAACTTGTTTTAGAGATAACGGAGATTAGTCCAAGAGAGTTTTTTGGACAAGGAAATGAGAATATTAATCTTATTAAAAAGTACTTTCCAAAATTAAAAATTGTTGCTAGAGGCAGTAAAATAAAGGTATATGGAGATGATGAGCTTTTAGAAGAGTTCGAAAAACGTTTCGATATGCTTACGGCGCATTTTGCAAAGTATAATGCGTTAGACGAAAATGCTATTGAAAGAGTTTTAACTAGTGATGACGAAGCGGAAGACACTTCTTTAGATTATAGCGGAGATACTTTGGTTCATGGGGTTAGCGGAAAGCTTATTAAAGCTAGAACGGCAAACCAGAGAAAATTAGTAGACGCTTCAAGAGAAAATGACATGGTTTTTGCAATAGGACCAGCGGGAACAGGAAAAACATATACCGCTGTAGCAATAGCGGTTAAAGCTTTAAAAGAAAAGCAGGTAAAACGTATTATATTAACTAGGCCTGCAGTAGAGGCAGGGGAGAATTTAGGCTTTTTACCTGGAGATTTAAAAGAAAAATTAGATCCGTATATGCAGCCTTTATATGATGCTTTACGCGATATGATTCCTGCAGAGAAATTGGTGCATTATATAGAGAATGGAACGATACAGATAGCTCCTATGGCATTTATGAGAGGTAGAACTCTAGATAATGCTTTTGTTATTTTAGATGAAGCACAGAATACAACACACGCCCAAATGAAAATGTTTTTAACACGAATGGGTAAAAATGCTAAGTTTTTAATAACAGGCGATCCAGGGCAAATAGATTTACCTAGACGTACCATTTCTGGATTAAAAGAAGCCATATTAGTGCTTCAGAATTTAGAAGGAATCGAGGTGATTTATTTAGATGAAAGAGATGTAATTCGACATAAATTAGTTAAAAAAGTCATTGCAGCATATAAAAGTATAGAACATCAGAATTAATAATAAATATGAGTAATACAATTTTAGATACCAATTTTAATTTTCCAGGACAACAAAGTGTTTATAAAGGAAAGGTAAGAGAAGTTTATAAATTAAAGAACGATGTTTTGGTGATGGTGGCCACAGATCGTCTTTCTGCCTTTGATGTGGTTATGCCAAAAGGAATTCCGTATAAAGGACAAATTCTTAACCAAATAGCAACTAAAATGATGGCCGCTACTGCCGATATTGTTCCTAATTGGCTAACAGCAACCCCAGACCCAAATGTTGCAATAGGGCAAGCATGTGAGCCTTATAAAGTAGAAATGGTAATACGTGGTTATATGTCTGGCCACGCAGCTAGAGAATATAAAGCAGGGAAAAGAATGCTTTGTGGTGTATCCATGCCAGAAGGGATGAAAGAAAACGATAAATTTCCTTCACCTATAATTACACCTGCAACCAAAGCAGAAATGGGAGACCATGATGAGGATATTTCTAGAGAGGATATTCTAAGCAGAGGAATTGTTTCGGAAGCGGATTATATAGTGTTAGAAAATTATACGAAAGCTCTTTTTAAAAGAGGAACAGAAATAGCTGCTGCTAGAGATTTAATTTTGGTGGATACCAAATATGAGTTTGGAAAAACAGCCTCTGGAGAAATTGTTTTGATAGATGAAATACATACGCCAGATTCTTCTAGATATTTTTATGCAGAAGGGTATCAAGAGAGGCAAGAAAAAGGAGAAACACAAAAACAACTTTCTAAAGAATTTGTAAGACAGTGGTTAATCCGCAATGATTTTCAAGGTTTAGAAGGCCAATCGGTACCAGAAATGACAGATGAATATATAACTTCTGTTTCGGAAAGGTATATAGAGCTTTATGAGAATATTACAGGAGAAACTTTTGTGAAAGCCGATATTTCTAGTATTCAGGAACGTATTGAGAAAAATGTTATAGAGTATTTAGGGTAGATTACCTTAGTAACGATTTTAAGGTTACTGTCTTTTTTTTCTTAAGGGCAGTAACTATTTTTAAAAAAGCTATTGCCGTAATATAAGAATCTCCAAGGGCAGTATGCCTATCTTCTTTACTTATATCAAATTTATCTGTTAGCTCATCTAGAGTGTAAAAATCTTGCTTTTTTAAAAGATTAGATTTTAACTGCGTTTTTTTGTAAAGCGTAGAAGTGTCTAGGTATTTGTTTTTTAATTCTGGCAACCCTAATCGAGATAGGGCATGGTTCACCATATTAATATCGAACATGGCATGGTGTGCAACAATAACAGCATTTCCTAAGTACGCTAAAAATTGAATAATAGCTTCCTCTTCTTGGATTAAGTTCTTCTTACTGTTGCTCAGAATACCATGAATTTTAGCACTCTCTATCTTATATATATCTTGCTTTAGGTAAACTTCAAAAGAGTTGTGGACATTTATAGTGTTGTTTTCCAAAGACAATGCTCCAATACATAAAATTCTATCACTCATAATACTAAAACCAGTAGTTTCTGTATCGAAAACTACAAAGCGAATTTTAGAAATGTCTTGTGGAATCTCATTTTTAAAAAGATTTTCGTAGATGTTCCAATACTCTGGGTATACTTTTTTATTGCGTTTAAACCACATTAGCGTAATAAGTTATTTATATTATACCTAATGGTAATAAGTTCTTGTATTTCTTTCACGGTTTTAAAAGTTCGCTTAAGCTTTATCTTTTCCTCTTTGTTTAATTTGTCTAAAGCAATAAATCTACCAGAATCATGATGTAATAGACCTTGTTTTGTTCTAAATTTTAGAAGCGCTTTAGTAGCATAAGAACAAGCCAAATAAATCTCTGCATTATTGGGCTCTATTTCTGCAAGTTTTTCATACCGTTCCCAAGTATTACTTATAGATTTAACGGAGTGCGATAAAATTAAAACTCTTGCAGCATCTACCAAAGGCATTAAAGCTCTAGACTTTATATCGAAAAAGTCTTTATGTTGCCCATCTTGTTCTACCAAGAAAGATCTAAAGAAACCAGAAGGGGAAGGATTTTTTAAAGCTCCATTTGCTAAGTGTAATAAAAATAGCGGGTGTTTTTTAGTGGTTTCAAAAATATGTTCAGAAAGCGCATTAACCAAGTCTCTATTGCCATAAGAAATAGAGTAATCAAAAAATATGGAAGACATAAGTATTTCATCTGGCCCTGGACTAATAATCCAATGCGAGATCATATTTTTCCATTCTTTTAAGCTTAAACACCATTTTGGATTGGATGCCATCATTTCTGCAGGACAATACTCATAACCAATTGTGTTTAGACCTTTGGTTACGTGCACTGCTAATTTTAAAAAGTATTTGTTTGTTTTTTGTAAATCGCTCTCCGGAACATCATCAAAAACTAAAAAATTATCCTGGTCTGTATGTAGCATTTGTTCTCCTCTACCTTGACTTCCTATAGCTAACCATGCAAATTCTACAGGAGGCGGTGTTTTCATTTTCTTTAGAGAAATGTTAATCACTTGTTTTATACAAGCATCATTTAATTCCGATATAATTTTAGAAACAAGCCCCATAGGTATGTTTTCATCTAAATACCCTTGTAATAGATGCATTATACTTTTTCTAATAGGCTTTATCTGTTTGTGTTTTGTGGTTCTTTTTATAGCTTTTACTAATACAGCAGGGTTATCTCCTAGAGAAACCATTACATCGTGTTTAGATAACACGCCTACAGCTTTAGTGTTTACAGTACCATCTTCCGTTAAACAAAGATGACTAATACTACTTTTCATCATAGCCATTTGCGCTTGTGTAACCGTAAGAGTTTTAGGGTATGTAACAACAGGAGAAGACATTATGGTCGAAGCAGGGGCGGTTATTGGGTGTAACCCAGTAACAATTTTATTTCGTAAATCTTTATCCGTAACAATACCAATGGGTAATTCATCTTTCATTATTAAAATGGAACCAATTCTATTTTTGGTCATTATCTGGGCTACTTTTTTAACAGGAGTATCTTCGTCGCAACTAACTATTTTTTTTGAATATTTTACGGGTTGTAGATCTAAAAGTTTTACTTCGGGATTTATGGTGTCTACAGTTTCATTACCATATAATTTTCCTTTGTGACTTTTGGAATATGGATTTCTTGTGTTTGATGCAAAACTCTCCATTAAAAATGTGCTAACAGCATCATTTCTTTTTGCGTATGGTTTAAAAACTTCTAAAGGAATTCCGTAGAGTATACTCTCTTCGTGTGCCTTAGCTTCTAATTTGTAATTTTCATTAGCCATTAACGGGCGTAAACCAAAAATATCTCCTTCATCGCATATATCAATAATTTCATTATTAGTCGTTTTTCGTAGAGCAACGGCACCTTTATGTACAATGTAGAATATGGTATGAGGAATAGCATCTTCACTAAAAATGGTGCTATTTTTTTCTTGATATACAATACTTACTTCTTGGGAAAGTAGTTGTAATTCTTTTTTACTTAAAAGATTAAAAGGAGGGAAGTTTTTAAGAAAATCAGCAACACGTTCAGAAATAGTATTTTTCATAAACTTAAATTAACACTATTGTGCAAGAACTAAAAGGAAAAGGGAATAATTTTCTTAAATTGAGGTATAAAGAAAAATATAAAAACGCTTTATAAGCTTTTCCTTAAATAATGTTTTATAGGAGGGCTAGTACATTTGCAATGATTTGTTAGACCTAGTTTGTTTATTTGAGCGTTCCATTTTTTTATTAAATAGTATTCCTATGTGGTATAATCTACTATTATTTATGTACTTGTTTTTTGCAATTGTAATTGTATTTACAGTGCTACTGCATGGAGCTAAACCATCTAAAACCTTAGCTTGGCTTTTAGCTATATTTACCGTCCCTGTGGGTGGTATTTTATTATATCTTTTATTAGGAAGAAATAGAAGAAAGAACAAACTGTTACAGTTAAAAAAGAAGACTTTCTTAAACTTGCCAGAACCCAATAAGACACATTTAGCTTTTTTAGATGGGGAGTACAAAAAGTTAATGACGCTTGTTTACAATAATTCTCATTTTCCTCCTACAAAGCATAATGAATTGGAGTTGTTGAAGGATGGAAAAACGACTTTTAAAGCTATTTTTAAAACTTTGGAAGGTGCACAAAAACAAATACACCTACAGTACTATATTTTTGAAGAAGGTGAGCTTGCAAATCGTCTACTACTTCTTTTTGAAGAAAAAATAGCTCAAGGCGTTAAAATACGTATGATTTACGATGGTATTGGTAGTTTTTCATTGAGTAAAACATATTTAAAAAAAATAGAAGCTATTGGGGTAGAAGTATATCCTTTTTTACCATTTAAATTTGGGCGTTTCTTTTCTTCTTTAAATTATAGGAATCATAGAAAAATTATTGTGGTAGATGAGCAAATTGCCTTTACTGGCGGGATTAATATTTCGGATAAATATTTAAAGGGAGATGTGGACTTAGGGAGTTGGCACGATATGCATATTAAAATAGAAGGGGAGGCAGCCATTCATTTAGGTTATATTTTTGCAATGGATTGGTATTTGGTTAGTCAAAAAAGGATACAGTCTTTAATAATTCCAAGAGTATCTATTCCTCAGAATAAAAACACGCTAGTACAAATTATTTCGGGTGGTCCCGATGATGATTTTTCCTCGATGGAACAAGCTTATTTTACCATTATTAACAATGCAAAAAAGTACTTGTATATAACCAATCCTTACATTATTCCTGGACAGGCAATTATGCAAGCATTACAAACCGCCGCAAGAAGTGGGGTAGATGTTCGTTTGATGGTGTCGGAAAATGCGGATAACAAAATCGTAAGTTGGAGTGTGCGTTCTTATTTTGAAGCGCTACTGAAATCAGGAATTAAAATTTATCTTTTTCGAGATGGTTTTTTGCATAGTAAAATTATAATAAGTGATGATCGTATTTCAACTATTGGAACGGCGAATTTAGACGATCGTAGCTTTGAGCAAAACTATGAAGTAAATGCTATTATTTATGATGTGCCATTTGCAAAATTGTTACATCAAGATTTTCTAGAAGATTCTAGTAAGAGTATAATGCTTTCTTATAAAAAATACTTAAAACGACCTTGGAGCGAAAAACTGAAAGAAGGTTTTGGTAAAATATTTAGTCCATTATTATGAAAATAGGTTTAAATGACTGTTAAAAAAGCATTACATTTTTATTGTAAATAAAAACATAAGATAATACCTCTTAAATAACAGGTTATTAAATATTTATATTGTACTTTTTTGTGGTTATTGAAACCTAATGTGTATAGCTAAAAAAATTAAGGACATTATAAAAGGAAATTTTATTGGTTTCAAATTAGGGTCAAAAACCCTGCAATTTATTGCAGCACTTTAGTACTACGAAAAAATTAGATATTTACCTTATGGGTAATTATCAGCGCAAGGGTTCAGATACAGTAAGTCGTTTAAGTTGTCATATTGTTTGGTCAACAAAATATCGTTATAAAGTTTTGAAAGGGGGTATTCAGTCCCGTTGTCGTAAATTGTTAGTGGAAATCTGTAATGCCCAAGATGTAGAGCTATTGAAAGGAGTTGTTAGTTCTGATCATGTCCATATGCATATTGAATATGCTCCGAAACAAAGAATAAGCTTTTTGGTAAAACAAATGAAAGGCAGAACTTCTCGAAAATTAGAACTGGAGTTTTCCTCGTTAGGAAAGACTTACTGGGGCAAACATTTTTGGGCTACTGGTTATGGAGCTTGGAGTACTGGGAATATAACAGATGAAATGGTAAATGAGTATTTAGAACATCACCGTAAACCTAATTCTGATACTTCAAATTTCATACTGGAATAAAAATAGGGACTTTAGTCCCTAGTCAAACAAACCTCTGCACTTTAGTGCAGAGTGGTTTAGTTATCTTTTTCTTTCCTAAAAATTAAATTTTGTTCTGTCATAGCAAATATAACTAGCTCTACATAGTCGTTAATAGTTTTTTCAATTTTCTCAGGGTCTATGATATCTATACTTCCTCTCCATATTAAGGATCGTTCCTTGCCTACACAAATACAATACAAAGAGGTTTCTGCATTATATACCGTATAATTTTCATAGTATTCATCATCATAATAAATGCCTTGATGCTTTCTATAATCTTCCTTAAAGTCGTACCCATTATTTTGAAATTCGTTTATCGTTTTTTTTAAAGACTGTCTGCTTTCTGAACCTACTATTTTTGTGAACAAAATGGCATCAAAATCCTTGTCTAAAAGACTTTGCTCTACATCATCGAGTTCTTTTTCTGTCCTTTGGGTATCTGTGAAATTTATATCAAATACATCTATACTTCGCATGGATTGCACCTCTCGAGCATCAAATTCTTTTTTAAGTGTACTTTCAAAATTTATGCGAGCCTCCTTATTATTAGTCATACCGACTAATAATACTTTATTAGCATGGAAAAGATCAATATCTGGGTTCTTCCAGTTTTCAATTAATTCTGTTGAGGAGCAACTGAATATAAAAATAAGTAATAATATAGTTAGTTTTTTCATAAGTCTTAGTTTGCTTTATCCACTGTAATAAGCTTGTAATCGGGGTTCCCTAAAGCTATTTTTTGTTTGCCATTTTTTAGGATAATGGATAGTTCTGTAAATCCTTTTTGTTTTAATGTTCTGTAATCTAAAAGAAACTTCTTCATCTTTTTAATAAGGTTTTTATGTGTTTTTTGATACATTTTTTCCATTTCTAATTCATTTACATCATCTAACATTATGTGTAACTGGTTCATGTGCTTTTTTATTTGTTTAAAAAGAGGGGATAGCTTGCGTTGGTTTTCTGTTAAGGCAATTTTAAATTCATTGATTTTTTTAAATTCATTTTTGTTAAATGTTTTAATTCCAAAAGATAGAATCATATGATTTAAAAATTGCTGTTCCTCTTTTATAAAAGCCAGTTCAGAAAACCATGTTTTAGACTGCTCATGCATTTCGTCTGTACTTAACCACTCTGTGTAAATGTGTTTTGTTGTTTTAGTATCCATTTCAAGTGCTTTTAAATGTTAGTGATTTATAAGTTATGTAATGTATAATAGAATAAAAATGATAATGGTCAGTTTTTTTGTACCTCTTATATAACAAAAAAAATAAGCTCCTTTATATAGGGTATGTAGAAAACTTATATGATTAATTCTTGTATTTCGTTTAATTTTGGGATGTGTCCTTGCCAACCATATGTGTCTCGAATTTTAACTTTAAAAGTATCTAGGGAAGAAGGTTCGCCATGAATAAGGAACACACCTTCTGGAATATTTTTAATCTCTTTCAGCCATTGTAATAATTCCCGTTGGTCTGCATGGGCAGATAAACTTTCTAAATGCTCAATTTTAGCTTTAACAGGATAGTATTTTTCAAATATTTTTAGCTCATGAGCGCCTTCTAAAAGCTGTCTTCCACGAGTTCCTTCTGCTTGGTAACCAACTATTAAGATATTTGTGGTTGGTACATCTATAAGTTGTTTTAAATAGGTGAGTACCCTTCCGCCAGTAACCATACCGCTACCTGCAATAACAATTTTAGGTCTTGGGTCATCTATGGTCTTCCAAGTGTCAGCATAGGAGCTTATTATTGTAAAATGGTTGCACATGGCATGGTACTCTTTTTTAGTTAATTTATGCCAATCAGGAAATTGTTCAAAAACAGAAAGAACATTATTACCCATAGGGCTATCTATAAAAATTGGGATATTCGGAATTTGGTTACTCTTGAAGAGTAGCCAAAGCTGATACATTAGGGACTGCATACGTTCTACAGCAAAAGAAGGAATGATAAGGTTGCCTTTTTCGTTAATGGTTTTATGAATTAAAGAAGCTAAAATATCTGCTACTTTTTCTTTGGGGTGCAGCTTACCGCCATAGGTGCTTTCAATAAAAAGATAGTCTGCCTTTTTAGGACGTTCAGGAGGTGCTAATAGTAAATCATTTTGCCGACCAATATCTCCTGAAAAAACAAATATTTTTCCAAAAATTTCTAATGTAATAAAAGTTGATCCTATAATATGGCCATTGCATTTATATTTAAAGCGTATGTTTTTAGAAAGTATAATCCATTCCTCTTTTTCCGTAAACTGAAATAGTTTAATTGTCTTTTCTGCTTCTTTTAGGGTATAAAAAGGTAAGGCCTTTTCATGTTTACTGTACCCTTCTTTATTAGCTTGTTCGGCCTGTTCTTCGTGGATTTTGGCACTATCTAAAAGAATGATTTTAGTTATGGCCAAAGTGGGTGCTGTACCAATTATATCACTATTAAAACCTTCTTTTACTAATCGCGGTAAGTATCCTGTATGGTCTAGGTGTCCATGGGTTAAAAGGACAACATCTATTTTAGACGCGTCTATTGGCAATGGTTCCCAGTTTAAAACACGAAGTTCTTTTAGTCCTTGAAACATCCCACAATCGACCATAATATTTAGTTCGGGCGTTTCTAGATAAAATTTGGAACCCGTTACGGTGCCAGAAGCGCCTAGAAAATGTACTTTTATAGTATTCATGGTTTATGGATTACAAAGTTGTTTAATTTCTTTAAGAATTTTTACTTGTCTTGTTTTAGCTATTCCTAAATGATCTAAGAAGAATTTATCTTTCCAAAGTTGCCTACAAAGCACAACATCTCTATTTAATAAGAAGTGTTTTTCTCGGTCAGTCAACAATGTAGAAACTGTTATAGGGTAAAGACCAAGTCTATCTATGCGGTCTTTTAATCCATTGTTCTTGGGATAGTTCCAACTCAACAAGTACATTTTAGTGCATTCTCCATATGTAATTGCTTGCTCCGTAAATCGGGTGTTTGTAACAACCCAGACGTTATCTAATGTTTTTAGTTCTTTTTTTTTGGTTTTCCAACAAGCCTTAACATCTTGGTAGCGAGAATGGATATATAGCGGAACTTTTATATTACAATTGCGACCTTCCTCGCTATGAAATTTACATTCAATAATAGTTATATTCTCTTCTTTTTCAGCCACTACATCAATTTCATGAGTAACGCATATACCATTCATTATTACATCTACTTTGGTAGTGTATCCAGAATATTCCAATATAGTGCTTACAAATCGTTCAAAAGGAAAGCCTGTAGGCCCTAACTCATAGATTGCTTTTTTTAGTTTGTATTTAGAAGCAAAAACAGATTTTTTATTTTTTAAAAGGGCATAGGCTCTATTAAAAATTTCCTTTGTAGAGATACCTTCATAAACTTCTTCTTGAACTTTAGCAATAATTTGTTCTATTAAATAAGGGCTCGCGCCACTAAATTTAAGAGAATTTCTAAGTTTATCTAATGAAAATTCGACCTTCTTTCCAGAGGATTTAATTATTGCTATTTCCATTTGTATCTCTTTTTTTTAAAAGGCTACAATTAAGTACTCTTTTAGTAGCCTTTTCAATAAAATAGTAATCTACTTTAATGTTTATAATAATCGCGTACTAAAGCTTTAACCTGATTTAGCGTCATGCTATCTGTTTTGGTTACAGATTTAAGTTTAGAAGCTAAATCTTTATGAGAGTTCATTAACTCTTTTCTAAATTTTTCATTGGCTTCTGCAGGACCAAAAATGGCTATCACATCAGCATCTTTAATGTTATTTGCTAAATTATCGAAATACGATTTTAACTGGTGTTTCTCTCGCTCTAGATATTTACTGTCTTGCACAACATCTTGTGGTCCCCATTTGGTAGTTCGTGTTCTAGATCCGCCTGTGGGGTTAAAAAATTCTAGCTCAGATACAATGGTTTCTATTTCTTCCTTGTCCCCATTTATCCTTACGATATGTGCTTTCTCTTTATCGATCCAAATGCCTATTTTGTTCATGTTTATTATTTTTAATGTAAAGTCAAAATTGCAACAGTTGCATCATATCCAAATTTCTTTAATAACGGTTTGGAAAAAATACTTCCGAAGAAAAAATGTTTACGGTTAATAAAAGCGATTATATCGCTGTGTCTACGTTTAACAAATGATTAGCTACATTTTTTTAAATAGTTTGTTAAAATTGGTGTTATTGGCTGTAGTATATCATCTAATAATTGTTTTTTGTGTCTCTTTTAAATCCTTCTTCAAAATTTGCCTTTGTCATTTCATATTCTTTACTCCCTGATTCTATAGTAAAAACACTATATGCACCTTTTTTTAAACCAAGTGCAACAAAATTAATGTTACAATTGAGGCAGTACCATAAAGGGAACAGTTATATGAAAACCTATTTTTTTAATAACAGGTTCTATAAAAAGTCTTTCCATAAAGGTGTGTTTATTCTGCACCATTACTAAAAGATTTATTTTTTGCTTGATTTGAAAATCATTCACGGCATCTATTATTCCATTATCGGGAGCTTCATGAAAAAGAGCATTGTTACCTAATAATTTTTCGAGCTGGGTTTTGTTATTTTTCTGTTCGGCGTTTAAATCATAACCAGCTCGTACATGCATTACATTTATTCTAGATTTGTGCTGGTCGGCAACAGCAAGCAGTGCCTCAAATTTTTCTTTTTTATATTCGATTTCGTAGTCTGTGGGAAACAAAATTTCCTTGGGAGCCTCATATTCAAATTTAGGAGGAACAGCTATAACCGGACATTTAGCTTTTTTGATAACGTGTACCGTATTAGTCCCGAATAAAATTTCATGGGCTCCTGTTGCACCAGTAGTACCCATTATGATTAAATCTATATTTTCTGTTTTTACCATTTCGGATACTTCTCCCAGAAGCGTATTGAAAGCACTGTGTACCATGAAAATGTGCTTTGGGTTTTTATATTGACTTTCCAATCGGTTTTTCATTTTTTCCAATTGGGTAATACTATTATCTTGTAACATATCTCCCAATCCAACCTGTCCAGGACTACCTAGAAGGTATTCTGTATGATATATAGCAGGGGTATAGGTATGCAGTAAATAAAAAGTACATTTTACCTCTTTATAAGCCAGTATAGCGTATCGAATGGCGTCAAATGATATTTCTGAAAAATCTGTTGGTAATAGAATTCGTGTCATAGTCTATTATTTTATGTAAGGAAAGCTACAGAATATAAAAGCATTAAACTATGACAAAAATCAGTTCGTGCAAGTTTGCAATTTTTTAAATAATTGTTTTTGTCTATATAAAATGTGCCCTAAAGAATAAAAAACAAGATTATTATTCAAGGGATATTTGGATGTTTCAATTACGCCATTTAAACTATTTAGTATAAAAAATAAGAATAATGCTGCGTTTATAAATTAGAAGAATGGAAATAATTTTTTATTTGATAAATGTGTTTTTCTTTGGCTTCGGGACTCAACCAACTTGCTTTAAAAGCATTGATGGACAATTGCATTAATTGATCTTTGTTTAAGTTTAGCGCTATAGCCAATTCATAATAATTCTCGTTCATATAGCCTCCAAAATAAGCAGGGTCATCGGAGTGAATGGTAGCTAAAATTCCTTTGTGGAGCATTTTTGCAATAGGATGGTCCTCCATTTTTTGGATTACTTTGAGCGCTACATTACTTAATGGACACAAGGTTAATGGTATATTCTGTTTCAATAATCTTTGAACCAAAGCTTCGTCATCTAAACAACGATTTCCATGGTCTATTCTTATAACTTTTAAAAGATCCAGAGCTTCCCATATATATTCTACAGGTCCTTCTTCTCCTGCATGAGCAACTAATTTGTAACCTTGATTCGCAGATGCTTTAAACACTCTAGAAAACTTGCTAGGAGGATTTCCTTTCTCAGATGAGTCTAATCCTACACCGTCAATCCAATCCTTAAAAGGGAGAGACGATTCAAGTGTTTTGAATGCAGCCTCTTCGCTTAAATGTCGCAAATAAGACATAATCAGTTTGTACGAAATGTTTAGCTCCTTTTTGGCTTTTTCAAGGGCCTTATAAATACCATTAATAACCACATTAAAACCAACTCCTCTATCGGTATGGGTTTGTGGGTCAAAAAACACTTCAACATGGACAACGTTTTGACTGTGTACTTTATTTAGGTAGGCCCAAGTTAAATCGAAAAAATCTTGTTCATAGAGTAGTACTTCAGCACCCGCATAGTAGATATCTAAAAACTCTTGAAGGTTATTAAACTTGTATGCTTTCTTTAATGATTCGATAGAGTCATAATCCAAGGTTATATTATTTCTATTGGCTATTTTGAACAGGAGTTCAGGTTCAAAACTCCCTTCGATGTGTAAGTGAAGCTCTGCTTTGGGAATGCCTTGAATAATTTTTTTTAAGTCGGATGATTCCTTATGATACATAACATTTGAAAATTATTTAGAACCTATAATTTTGAGGTAAAGAAATACGCAGGCAATTATTTTTTTGCTTACTTTTTTTAATGCTAAATTAAAAATTAATAGTCTTGGTCAATAAACACAAACCATTTGGATAGCCTATAACTAGCTAATTTTGATCCTCGTTATTATCTGCAGTATTCTCTCTTGCTAAAAGTTTATTCGAAACTTTATATGATGCGGAATAAGAAAGCCCAGGTTGGCGAGTTTTAAAGGTTAAGAATGCTTTTTTAATCCATCGAGGGTCAGTCGCTTTCTTTTTAAAGTCTTCATGTGAGGCAACGGCATAGAATTCACCATCGAGCCTAGCCTCAATGCTATAAACTCCAATTCCGAAATGCTCTACTCGTTGAAGAACCAGTTCAAAATCTGTCTCAGAAAAATATAGAATATTCTCTTTATCGAATCCGTCATTCAGGTTTTTTAAATCTGTAAAGATATTTTTTTCTAAGAATTCAGTTTGTTCCATATTGTGAGTGTTGGCTTATATTAAAGTTAATGCAATCGCAAATATACGTTTGTATTCCTCCACAAACAAAGTTGATTTTTTTTGTTGGAGTTTTGGTTTTAAAATGGCAAATTAAACTGATTTGGAGAGGTCTTAATTATTCCTAAGTTTTTTTATACAAACTAGAGCCAGATTAGGTATATGTTTCCTAAGTTTCTATCTGTTTTTAGTGTTTAACAAAAAGAGCAAAAGAGCAGAGTAAGGGTATTATAGGTTTAGAAATTTTGTTTGCAATAGTTATTGGAAAATTACTATTTGCATATTTTCAAATTCATAAATTAAAACATCAAAACCCCATATGTTGGTTGCTGTAGATTGACAACTATTACTTTCAATACAAACTAAAAAAGATTTAAGCCTTTCTAGTTTTTCATAAGCAATCTCTGGAGTTCCATGAGCACCAAACAATTTGTAATCGTCATTTAATGTAGATATAAGGTAATTGACACTTTCTTTGTACATAGCAATGTCATTGTTGTTAAATAAAAACAAGGACCCATTATAAAGATAATCTCCTAAAAAGGCCATTTTATTTGTTTTATCAATAATAGCTATAGACTCGTTGGTGTGGCCCGGAATATTAATTATTTGAATAATTCTGTTTCCTAAGTCAATATCTGTATTTAAAGGCTGCCATTCGTTAACTTGAACCTGTGAAGGGTAACTACCTAGAAATAAATCATCGTCTGTAAAATTATAAATACCATTAGGAGTAACATTCTGTCTTAGAAAGGGTAAATCAGGAAAACCAACGGAATTAAATTCAGAGATATTTTGATTATGATCAAAATGAAAATGGGATAATAAAAGTGTTGTTGGTACTTGAGAAAGTTGTTCTATAATGGGCTTAATTTTTAATCCATTTATGGGCTGATTTTCCCCAGAACCAGTATCAAACATAAGGGCTTTAGAATCTCCTACAATTATATAACTAACATTATGTTGAGAGCTTTTAGGCTCTTCTAAACTATAAGTTTTAGGATTTATGTAACTAACATTAAACCAATCTGAATTTATTGTAATAGGAGTATATGGTTCTGGAGTCGTAACATTATCTTTCTTATTGCAAGCTGTAAATAAGATAAAAAATAAGCTAAGTTTATATAAGATGCTTTTCTTCATAGATTGCATTCAAGGTTGTAATATAACAAACGGTGCCGTTTTTATATGAGTCAAGATACAAATTTTAGCTCAAAATTCATTTCTCCTTTTTAAGGGTTTTATAACCTATTGTTTTTCTTCGTCTATTTTGAATAAGAAGGAGATTTTTTGTCGATTTTATGGAGAGTAGCTTTGGGAAGGCATTTGCTAATGAGTTCCTTTGTGTTTTTTTAGCACCTCTTTCCTTCGAAGAATATGGGTGTGTAAAGCAAATATATTGAGCAATTAGTTTTAATAAATAGGGTCTAAAAGAGAATGAAAATAAAGGAATATGGAGAACACAAATGTTCTAATTCTTAAATAGACTATTAAGTCCAAGAAAAATATGTAAATTCCACTAAGTAAAAAAAACTAAAAATAGGGATTAAAAATCCTTTACTATTTTAGCACAAATAGATATGCCAAGATAACATTAATTTTCGACATTTTATGGTTTGGTAATTTGTGGAAGTAGAAAGCAGTTTTGTTTTACGCTATTATTCTGTTTAAGTCATTTAATTATAAATATTTATTATGAAAAATATGTTAGTTTTCATTTTACCTTTTTTATTAGGCATCACATCAAATGAATCTAATGAACTCGCAAATTTGATGCATTCCCAAATGGAACAAGGCAAACGAGTTATTGCTATTGGAGAGACACATCAGCACAAAAGTTTCCATCTATTACTCGAAAAAACCTTAAAGACTAAGCAGACACAAGAAGACATCGATATTATTATCGTGGAATTTGGTAATAGTTTTTATCAAGAAGAATTAGACCGTTATATTAACGGAGAAAATATTTCAATCGACACCATACGTAAGGTGTGGAGGAACACAGCTATTTCTCCAAATACAGTATGGGATTCACCGGTTTATGAGCGTTTTTTTAAAACAATACGAGAAATAAACAAATCGCTTTTGCCTAAAGAAAAATATCGAGTCGTTGCAGGTGGCAAGTCAATAGATTGGACAATTATTAAAACAACAGAAGACTATGAGCCATACAAAACATCAGGCAGTAAGCATATTTATGAAATAGTAAAGAAAGAGGTTTTTGTTAAAAATAAGAAGGCATTGTTAATAGCTGGGGGTTTCCACCTCTCTAAAGTTAGTACTGGGTTTAGTCGTAATGGACGTGTTTTTAGAGATGAAACAATAGGTTCGCTTCTGGAGCTTAATTATCCTGGCTCCACCTTTTTTATAAATAGCTACTCAAAATTAGCATCTTTAGGAATTACCGAAATTAAAAACAGGAAAATAGGTTCCCTTATATTGACGAGTGAAATTTGGTTGCGCGATATTGAAGCGAATAAAGCATCTATACCTGCCTACGGAAACAGCAAGTTAAAAGACATAGCAGATGCTGTTTTTTATTGGGGATCAAAAGAACATTGGGTTTATGAAAGGCCTTTAAAAGCAATCTATCAAGACCAAGTCTATTGGGAAGAATTAAACCGTAGAAGTTTAATTAGAAGAAATAAGAAAATGGATGAATCTTTAAGAAACTAAAATGTGTGCTAAAAATTTTATAGAAGAATAGTAGCTAGTTGCGTGGCACTTTCTGGTTAAATTAAAAGAAAGTTGAAGCGGGTTACAAACATTAATTTTAAGACTCTTTTGTATATTGTTTTTATACAGTTTTGTAATACGTTATTATTTTAACCTTTTGTTTTAAATAGTTTTAGATGAGTTTTTCTTCCTTCTCTAACTATTATTTCAATAATTTCACTGATGTCCTTTTTGGAAGTTCTAAAGTTTACAAAGCAAGCTCTTAAACAATACATTTTATGGATAATAGCATTCGATAAAAATAATTCTCCACCAGTCTGTAATTCATTCAATAGTTCTTCATTTAGTTTATAAAGATAATCAGCATTATTTTTAGAATCTAATGGGATATATTTAAAAGTAGTAATACTTAAATTGTTAGAAACAGCCTCTAATTCAGGATGTTTTGCGGCTAGTTCAAATAAGTATTTAGATAACTCAATATCTTCATTAATCATTTTTTTATAACCACTTCTACCTACTTGCTGCAATGTTAACCATACTTTTAAAGCTCTAAAGCCTCGTGAATTTTGAAGACCATATTCGTAATAATTTGTAGTAATCTCTTCTTCGTTATTAGTAAAGTTATAATATTCTGGATGCGAACTATAAGTATCTAGTAAGTGTTGCGGGTTTTTCACCAAGATGCATCCCGCTTCAAGTGGATTATATAACCATTTATGCGGGTCAAGAGCAATTGAATCTGCTTCTGTAATTCCATCAAACAAATTTTTAAGTTGAGGAATAACTGCCGCTGGAGCACCATAAGCACCATCAATATGAAACCATAAATCATATAATTTGCAAATTGTTGAAATACCTTTTAGATTATCAACAGCTCCGGTACTAACATCTCCGGCAGTACCAATTACCATTATAGGTTTAAAACCATTTTCTAAGTCGTTTTTAATTGTTTCTTCCAGAACATTGTTATTCATTTTATTAAACTCATCCGTTTCTATCCAATGAATAGATTTAGAACCAAAACCAAATAATATGGCAGCCTTTTCAACCCAAGTATGCGTAGTTTTAGAGCAATAAATACGGAATTTGTTAGGTATGTTTGTGAGTCCGTCTTCTTTTATGTTCTTAGGTGCTTTAGCTGTTCTTGCTGCTAAAAAGGCAGTGAAATTTGCCATATTTCCGCCACTAACCAATATGCCACCATAGTTTGGCGAAACACCGATAAATTCGGCAAGCCATTGAACAGTCTGTTTCTCTATTTCAGTAGCCATAGGACTTAAAATATGAGCTCCAACATTTGGATTTACAGAAGCGGCTAACAAATCGGCTAATGCGCCAATTGGAGCAGCAGAAGAAGTTATATATCCTAAAAATTTAGGGTGACCATTAAATAAAGAATGGTTAAACAATAAATCGGTTGTTTTAGATATTAATTCTGCCGCTGGCACACCGTTTTCTGGTAAGGATGAAATTCCTAGTATATTTTGAATTTGTCTTGGACTTTCGCCTGTAGTAACAGGTTTTTTATCAATGGTGTTTATAAAGTCAGAAATATCATCGATTAATTTATATCCAATTTTTCGGAATTCTTCCTTGCTTATTTCAACTGATGAATTTCTGTTTTCTTCCATGTTAATATGCTTTTTTAAAGGTTTTAACGCAACAAGAATTATTTTTTTTAGGGGGTTTAAAATTTATAATTTTTCGTGGTCTATTCTTGCGTTCTTCTTGGGTACTATGAGGTTTAGTATATAATGACTTGGTTTCTAATTTTAGAATCTGTTTCTAGTCTTTTTTAGGATGCCTACAGTGTGTTTTCTACAAACATAGTTTTATTAACTATAGGCATCCTAAGCTTGTCTTTTATTACTTAATGAGGATATGTTTTTATTAAGCATTATCTTCCTCCAGGAGGGCAATGTAGCTTTAAGTAATTTGTATATAAAGTTGATAAATGTTTAAAAGTCCCTTCTCCTTCTCTAAATCCATGTGATCTGTTTGGATAAGGCATAAACTGAAATTGCTTGTTGTGTTTTATCAATTCGTTTATTAACAGTTCAGCATTTTGATAATGGACATTGTCATCTCCGGTTCCATGGATATAAAGTAAATTGCCTTCTAGATTTTTGGCATAGGTAACGGGAGAACCAATAATAAAGTCTTTTCTGTTTTCTTGGGGTAAGCCCATATAACGTTCTTGATAAATATTGTCATAAGTCAATTGATTTGCTACTGCAGCGAGTGAAATTCCCGTTTTGTAAATTTCAGGATATCGGAACATTAAATTTAATGTAGCAGATCCACCTCCACTATGGCCCCAAACGGCTATCCGTTCAGGATCTACAAAACTCCACTTTAAAATCTCTTTGGCTGCCATAGCCTGATCATTAATATTAACCACACCGATTTTTTTATAAATAGATTTTCTCCATTCCCGACCTTTTGGAGCAGGGGTACCTCTGTTATCTAGAGAAATATAGATATAGCCATCCTTGGCCATATTTCCATTATAAAACCAATTTCGACTAACATTATAAGCGTCTTTTACTGTGGCTCTAGCTGGTTCAGAATAAACATAAAACACCACCGGATATTTTTTATTTGGATCAAAGTCTAGTGGTTTTACCATCCATCCGTCCATTTCAACATTATCTGCTGTCTTTATCGAGAAGAACTCGGTGGTTACTTTTTCTTCCAATTTTGTTAATCTATGGACAATACTTTCTTCTTTGCTTAAAGCCATGTGATTAGAAACGGTAATAAACTCTTTAACTCTTGGTGTATAGTGGTTAGAAAAGGTATGTTCGGCATATTTAGCATTAGAAGAAAAAGAATAATCGTGACTTCCTTTTAAGTTTTCTGGACTCAATAATTCGTTTTTTCCTCTTCCGTTTAATTTAGATCGATACAAATATTTTTGAGTAGCATTATCTGGCGAAGCTAAATAGTATACGTATCCTTCTTTTGAATTGATGTGTTTTAAATCGATAACATCGAATTCCCCTTTTGTAATCAGTACATCTGGCTTTCCTTCTAAAGAAACTTGGTATAAGTGCCTCCATCCATCTTTTTCTGATGCCCAAAGAATACTATTTGTTTCTTTTAAAAAACTAAAATTATTTGTGTAATCTATTTCATAGGTATTACCCAATTGAAATAAATCTACCCAAGCTTCGTCCGATTCTTCTTGAATACTATTTGTGCTTCCTTTTAAAGCATCTGCAATGTATAATTTGCTCTTATTTTGTTTTCTGTTTAATTGTTGGATTAATAACTTGTTGGTGGTTGGAATAAATTCCATTCGTACTAAATAGTGCTGAGAAGCATCTCCAGGAACATCTATCCATGTTGTTTTAGCATCGGAAAGTTTTACAACCCCAACTCTGCATGCAGAAGGACTTTCGCCAACTTTAGGGTATTCTAAAGGCACTAATTGTGAATATATAGAATCTGTATTATTTACCATATAAAACTTTTTAATTGTGCTTGCATTGATTTGCCAATAAGCAATAGATTTACTGTCGGGGCTCCAACGAAACCCATCTCTACAAGCAAACTCTTCCTCGTAAGCCCAGTCAAAAGTTCCGTTTATTAAGGAAACAGTACCGTTGGTAGTTAAAGGTTTAATGTTACCACTTGCGTAATCTTCACTATATAAATTGTTTTCGGAAACATAAGCTATAGTTTTTCCATCGGGAGAGAATTTTGCAAACATTAGGGAGGAAGAAGGGAGGCTTTTCCCAATTTGTTTTAGGGTATT
>NZ_JADGES010000144.1 GCF_016744255.1 Maribacter sp. | reverse complement strand
TATTTCATCGCTAAAAAACTAAGCAAAATTTTCTACACACGTAAATCTTTTAGGCAATTACGAATACCTTACTATGGTAATTTTGAATGCTTTTTTTTTGATATACAGCAATTGATTTCATCGCTTTTAAACTCTAAATATTTCTTTTCATAGCTACTTACCTGTTCTGTAATCTTTGTAGCCCCATTTGTTATTTAATAATACATTACACGTTTATAATTAGTAGGTCGGTTTAAAGAAGGGTTACTAATTTCATTTTTAACTAAGTGGTGTATAAATCTCATATTTTGACTTATGAAGTATAAACTTATAATAGTATATGTAGTAAGGGTATTTTATTAGACGAATAGCATTCTATAGGCTTTAGAAGGTACAGTAATAATTTACCATAAATACCATTTATGATTCAATTATTTTACATTAGTCTTAGTTAGATTGTTATCTGTCTAATTTAAAATTATATGATGGTTAATTTTAATACTTTGAAACTCAAAACTAAAATCAGGAAACTAGTATCTTGCTTTAATAAAAAAGGAAAATTTGGAAACTTAAAAATCAAGATTATAGCTTGTATAACAAATGGATTAAGCAGTTCTTTAGTATCTATAGTCGATTACAATTTGAATATTAAGGAGGATGTAAAAACGAAAAATAAGATTATTAAAAGCTTTAAAGTGAAATTTTAATTTTTAGAAATAAATATTGAGCATGAAATTAAACCCTCTTGTAAAAACGACTTATGCATTTGTAATTGCACTATTAGTAAGTATTCCGTTAATTTATTCTCAGGAAGTAACCAATTATGTAAACCCATTTATAGGAACATCTAACTTTGGCACAACAAATCCGGGTCCAATTGCAGTGCGGGGAATGGCAAATGTATCTCCCTTTAATGTGGCAGGATTACAAAATTTGCCACTAGAGAAAGATAGTCGCTGGTTGTCTACTCCGTACGTAAACGAAAATTCGTTTCTAACAGGTTTTAGCCATGTTAACTTAAGTGGTGTTGGCTGTCCAGAGTTAGGCGTTATTTTGGCAATGCCAACCACAGGAAAACTAGAAACGAACCATTTAAAATACGGTTCAACATATTCCGAGGAGGAAGCTAAGGTTGGTTATTATACCAATAAAATTGATAAATACAATGTAAAAGTTGAAGCTACAGCAACTACTCGGGTAGGTGTTAGTAAATATCATTTTCCTGCTGGTAGAGCTAATATTCTTCTAAACTTAGGTTTAGGACTTACCAATGAAGAAGGCGCAATGGTAAAAGTAGTATCCTCTACAGAAATAGAGGGAATGCGTTCTGTGGGGTCTTTTTGTTATTATAAACCAGAAGAAGCATATCCCGTATATTTTGTAGCTCAATTTTCTAAACCAGCAACGGAGTTTGGTGTCTGGAAAAAGCCTAGAAAATATATAGGTACAGAAGATAAATGGATAGTACGCAATGGAGAGGTTAGGATTAAAAAGGGATATACAAAAGAAGTCCTTGGGGATAGCATAGGTGCCTATATGAGGTATGATTTTGATGTTCCTTCGGAAATAGAAATGAAAATAGGAGTGTCTTACGTGAGTATTGCAAATGCTAGAGAAAATTTAGAGAAAGAAACATCCAATAAAACATTTAGTCAAATCCTTTCTGAGACTAAAAGAGAATGGAGCACCTATTTATCTAGAATAGAAGTAGAAGGAGGAACTAAAAAGGATAAAACCATTTTTTATACCGCCTTGTATCATACTTTAATTCATCCAAATACGCTTAACGATTACAATGGGGAATACCCCAAAATGAAAACAAGGGAAACCTTAAAAACGGATGGAACTCGGTATACTACTTTTTCCTTTTGGGATACCTATAGGAACCTACATCAATTAATGACTTTAGTGTATCCAGAGCAGCAATCTAATATGATTAAAAGCATGTTGCAGATTTACGACGAATCTGGTTGGTTGCCCAAATGGGAATTGAATGCAACAGAAACAACAACAATGGTTGGTGACCCAGCGGGAATTATTATAGCAGATACTTATTTAAAAGGAATAAGAGATTTTGATGTTCAGAAGGCTTATGTTGCAATGAAAAAGAGCGCTTTACAGTTACAAGAAAATCCTTTGCGTCCAGGTCTTAAAGATTATATGGAAAAAGGATATTTAACTACAGAAACAACCAAAAGTGGTTCTGTTTCTACAACGCAAGAATATAATGTGTCAGATTTTGCTATTGCCCAATTGGCTAAATCTTTAGGGAAAAAACAAGATTATAAAGAATTCTCAAAGCGATCAATTTCATATCGAAAATTATTCGATAAAGAGTTTAACTTACTACGCCCTAGAAATGATGATGGTAGTTGGCTTACGCCTTATAATCCAGAATCTGGAGCAAATTTTGAAAAGAATTTAGGATTTATAGAGGGTAATGCTTGGCAGTATACCTTCATGGTTTCGCATGATATTAAAGGGTTAATGAAACTTATGGGTGGTTCTAAACCTTTTACAAAAAGACTAGAAGATGTTTTTGATAAGGATCAGTTTGATATGGCTAATGAGCCAGATATAGCATACCCATTTCTGTTTAATTATGTACAGGGGCAGGAATATAAAACATCAGAAAAAGTGACAGAATTATTGCATACATATTTTAAAAATACTCCAGATGGTTTGCCTGGTAATGATGATACTGGGACAATGAGTGCTTGGGCAGTTTTTTCTATGATGGGTATTTACCCGGTAACTCCAGCGGAACCTAAATATGCGATTACAACTCCGATGTTCGATAAAATAACGATGCATTTAAATACGGATTATTACCCAAATAAAAAATTGGTTATTGAGAAAGTTGGCCATGGAAAAATAAACAATATAAAAGTGGATGGAAAGTCTAAGAGGACATATTTTATTACACATCAGGAGCTAGTAAAAGGAAATCAATTAAAAATAATTTTAAAATGAGCAAGTCAATATATCTTATAATGCTACTTTTTTTAAGTAGCTTTTTTAAAGCAAATAGTCAAGAATTACAACAAGTTATATTTAAAAACCAGCCTGTTAATTTTAATGGAGAAAAAGGCAGCGATTCTAGTACTGTACGTTTAATGGATGGTCGTTTAGTTTATAAAAAGATAGAGATTCCCAAATTCGCCAAGGGAACCGATGTAAAAATTAAATTAGCGGTACGTTCAAATGGGGATCGTTGGGATAAATCGGGTTCTTGTTTTGTAATTTCCAATCTAGACAAACTATCTATTCTTAATGTAGCAAAAGACAGTAAAATATTTCCTAAAGATTCTTATGTAAATAATAAATATGCAGGTGTTTTAAGTAGTGGTGATTATGAGCCCGTGGTAGAATTAATGCGTTTTATGACTCCTTTTGGAGTGGGGCATTATAGCGATAATAGTGTAAAACACAGAAGACCCGTATATATTCCTAATTGGGAAAAGGAAGTGGTTTGGGAGCACGATATTTCAGAACTAGAACAATTGGTTACTGGAACATTCTATGTTGGAGTTTGGATAGATTCATGGACGGCTGAGGGCTATAACTTCGATTTAAATTTAACCTATTCTAATAGAGAAAGAAAGACTCTTTCTGTAATGTCTTTGGTTAATACAGTCCCTTATGTAGGAGGACAATTACTGCCAGATAATTTTGCAAGTAATATTTTAGAACAAGTTGTTACTTTTAAGAAAAATGTTAAAAATGTAAAACTACATTATATTACTACTGGTCATGGTGGGCATAGTGGTGGCGATGAATTTATTAAAATAAAGAATAGTGTTTATTTTAATGATGCATTAGTTCTAGACACCATCCCATGGCGTGATGATTGTGCTTCCTTTAGGCGTTTTAATCCGACAGCAGGCGTATGGATAAAAAAAGACTCTGCTGCTTATTATGATTATGAAACTGAAGAAAGAAAAATAAAGGAGATAGAAGAACGTATTGCTTCATCAGATTTATCGCGTTCTAATTGGTGCCCAGGTTCTTCCGTAAAACCTATGGTAGTAGAACTAGGAAATATCAATGCAGGAAAACACGTCTTGAAAATTAAAATTCCAGGAACTCCCGTAGATGGGGATAAATTGAACCACTGGTTGGTGTCTGCGTATGTAACATATGAAGATGAGTAGTTTAATATTAAGAAAAAAGGATAAGCAAACGATGCATAATATAAGATAGTGTAATATGGAGTATTCTGCTACTATCTATATTCCTTTTGTTCTAATACAAATTCACTAGAAATAGTAACCAAATGGAACATCAGACTATGAAATTGTATTTCGTGGAGAAGAGACAAAAAAGTAAATGCTCGTTATATTAAAGTAAAAGCAGAGAATATGAAGGGAGCGCCTTATTGGCATTAAGCCGTACGGCTTACCTCTTGGGTTTTTGCCGATGAAATTTTAGTAAATTAATAATATAGTAGATGAAAGTAGTTAAACTTCTATTCTTAGCATTTTTTCTAGTTGTTTTTTCATGTAAAAAAGAACAGAAAAGCTATACGTTAATGACATATAATATTCGATATGATAATTTAAATGATGGAGAGAATCAATGGTCAAAAAGGAAAAATTATTTATGCGAACAAATAGCTTTTTATAACCCTAGTATTTTCGGAATTCAAGAAGGGTTACACCACCAAGTAAAGTATATAGATAGTACATTTGTAGATTACGGCTATGTTGGGGTTGGTAGAGATGATGGGAAAGAAAGAGGAGAGTACAGCCCTATTTTTTATAATTCTAATCTATTTAAAGTAGTTAAGAATGCTACATTTTGGTTGTCTGAATCACCGAATGAAATTTCAGTTGGTTGGGATGCTTCTATGGAGCGTATTTGCACATATGCATTGTTTGAAGATAAGCTTACCAAGCAGCAATTTATGGTTTTTAATACTCATTTTGATCATATAGGAGATACCGCTAGAGTTAAGAGTGCAGAACTTATTATAAGAAAAATAGCAGAGTTGAATCAAAACAATGTGCCAGTTGCTTTAATTGGAGATTTTAATTTAAAGCCAGAAAGCGAGCCAATTAAATATCTTTCTAAATACTTAAATGATTCAAGGGAGCATAGTATATCTAAACCTTTTGGAGCAACAGGAACCTTTAACGGGTTTAAATTTCATCTGCCTGTTAAGGATAGGATAGATTATATTTTTACTAGTAAAAATAGTATTAAAGTTAATAAATATGCTGTGTTAAGCGATTCTAAAAATTGTAAATATCCGTCGGATCATTTACCAGTTAATATAGAAATAGAGTTTGTTAAATAAAAAATAATGAAGTACTTCAAAGTAAATTTTAGAACAATATTTTTGGTATTCGCTCTCTTGGGAATATGTTTTTTTAATTCTTGTAAAGAAAAAGAAATCAAAAATAAAAAGACTATTTCCTTGGTAGATTATGTGGATCCAATGATAGGGACTGCTGCTCATGGGCATACTTTCCCTGGGGCTACAACATCTTTTGGGATGGTGCAGTTGAGTCCATCGAACGACTTTAAATCTTGGGATTGGTGTTCGGGGTATCATTACACAGATTCTATAATAAAGGGTTTTGCCCATAACCATATTAGTGGTGCAGGATTATCTGGTTTGGGCGATATATTGGTAATACCTACAATGGGGAAAAAAACTACAGAGTCTGGTTCCGATGCGTTAGTGGATAAAAGTTATAGATCTAGATTTTCTCATGAAACAGAAAGCGCTAGGGCTGGTTACTACGCTGTAACTTTAGAAGATTATAATATAGATGTGGAGCTAACGGCAACTCCTAGGTCTGGTTTTCATAAATATACTTTTAATACATCTGGAGAGGCAGATGTTGTAATAGATCCAACCCATGCTTTACTAGAAACGGCAGCTGAAACGGCTATTGAAATTGTTTCAGATTCAGAAATTAGAGGGTATAAAAAAGTCTCTATGAATGGAGGAAAAAATAGATACATGTATTTTAGTGCTAAGTTTTCTAAGCCTTTTAAAAACGCTATTCTAACGAGGAATGATAAAGAAGTAGAAGCGTTAAAATTAGTAGATACTAAAGTGAAATGCATGGCGACTTTCGATGTTCAAGAAAAAGAACAATTAGAGGTTGTGGTAACTTTGTCTCCTGTCGATTATAAAGGTGTAGAGATGAATTATGAAGCAGAAGCAAAAGGGAAGAATTTTAACGAAACCTTAAAAGAAACCACTTTAGGGTGGAATAGTATTTTAAATAAAGTGATGCTTGGTAATACTACTTCTGATGCCAGAAAAAGAACGTTTTATACGGCAATGTATCATAGCTTTATTTCACCAAATATAATTTCGGATGTGGATGGTAGGTATGTTGTAGAGGGG